>NZ_JAYDCJ010000001.1:0-348030 GCF_034555935.1 Marinobacter qingdaonensis | reverse complement strand
GCTCGGGGTCTGCCGCCATTCGTACCAGCCGTTGGCAGGGATCAGGCAGCGGTGCTGGGCGAACGCCTCCCGGAAGTAACCGGACGTGGCCACGCTCTCGGCGCGGGCGTTGATCGGGGTCGGCGCCTTGGCGCCGGCCCAGGCCGGACGGAAGCCCCAGTCGGAGTGGGTGAGCAGCAACGGGCCGGTCATGGTGGAGCGGATCATGGCAATGCCGACGCCGGGCGGAATGTTGTAGCCCGGCTCGAAGTGGCCGTCCACTTCCAGATCGTCAAGGTCGAACTCGTTGATCAGGGTTTCCGGCGGCGTGTAGAAGGTGAATCGTCCGCACATGTCCTGTTCCTGCGTTTGCGGCTTGCCGGCCCGGGATTTGTTATCCTTCGGCCATGCTGAAACTGTCCAATGCTGTTGAACTTGCTGATTGGGAAATCGACATCTCCCAGATCCGTGCCCAGGGTGCCGGTGGCCAGAACGTGAACAAGGTTGCCTCGGCGGTGCACCTGCGCTTCGATATTCTGCACTCCAGCCTGCCGCCGTTCTACAAGGAACGGTTGATGGCCCTGAACGATCAGCGTATCAGCAAGGACGGTGTCCTTATCATCAAAGCACAATCCTTCCGAACCCTCGAATTGAACAAGGAAGACGCGCTGCAGCGACTGAAGGAACTGATTCAGGAAGCGGTGAAACCGCGCAAGGCCCGACGGCCGACCAAGCCGTCCCGGTCCGCCAAGCGCAAGCGGGTCGACAAGAAAACCCAGAAAGGCAAGGTTAAGGCCTTGCGCGGCAAGGTTCAGCTCTGACGGGCGCGGTGCTCCTGTTCGCCGGCTTCGACTCGCTGCAGGAACGCCTGGATGTCGTCAAAGGCCTCGTCTGCCTCCGGCAGCAGCGACACGAAGATGTGCCAGACATGGACCATGCCGGGCCAGGTGTGCAGCTCCACCGGTGAGCCCTCGGCCTGGGCCTTGGCGGCGTAACGCCGGGCATTGTCGAGCAGCATTTCGCTGTCACTGGCGTGAATCAGCACCGGTGGCAGGTTGCGCAGATCTCCGCGCACCGGTGACGCCACCGCGCTCGCCGGTGACACCCGGAAGGCGGCCAGGGTGGCCCACCAGATGACCGGCAGCGGCACCCGGGACAGGCCGCCGAAGGTGGGACCGAGCAGGGGATCGGTGCGGATGTTGTCCCGATTGCTCGGGGCCGTCAGGGTCAGATCGGTGGAGGGCGACAGCGCCACGGCAGCGTCGGCCTGACGCAGCCCGTTATCCCGGATCCACGCCAGCAGGCCGAGGGTGTGGCTGCCACCGGCGGAATCGCCGGCAACCACCACAAACGACGCGTCCTCCGCGCCGTCGGGGCCATGCTTGAGCAGCCAGGTGTAGGCCTTGCGACAGTCCCGAACCCCATCCATGTAGCGGTTCTCCGGCATCAGCCGGTAGTCCACCGCGAACACCGCGGCGTTGGCCAGGTGCGACAAACGGTCGGTAATGCCCCGGTGGCTGCGCGGACTGCCGGCGGCCCAGGCACCACCGTGAATGTAGAGGACCCGCCGGCGGGTATCGACACCCGGTGCTAGCACCCACTCGCCCTTGGGGTCGTCGGTGCCGCGGAATTCCGAGGCCAGCTCCAGACCATCACTCAAACCGTCCATGTGTTGCCGCAAGGCCAGCAGCCTGGCCTTGCCGCGCAAGCCCCGGGAACTCTGGCCCAGTTCCCGGATGCGGCCCAGCACTTCCTGATGGGCGTCGCTGGGTGCGCCCTCGCGAACCGGGTGGTCGTGCTGGTCGAGATGGGACAGATCCTCAATCCGGAACAGCACCAGGGTAATGATGACGATCAGGGCAATCAGGGCGAGAACAAACCAGAGCATGGGCGGACCGTGTCAGATTGGCCCCGGGGTCAGGGGCGAACTATGCTTCAGATAATACCCGTAGATGGCGGCGGGTGCTGCCTTCAAAGATCACAGAAGGAGCAGGGCGATGCAAATAGCATATCGGGCCCGTGATATCACCGAGGCTCACATCGTAGCCGGGCTGCTCAATGCCCATGGCATCGAGGCGCACGTAGGTGGCCATTACCTTCAGGGCGCCATGGGTGAAATCGGCACAGCCGGATTCAGCAATGTCCATGTCGAAGACGACGATCTGTACCGGGCCCGGGAACTGGTCCGGGAATACGAGGCCGGCGGCCACGCCGTGATCGCCACCGATCCAGCCGAGGACAAGCCGGACTTTTATGCCCGGTGGTTCCTGCTGGCCCTGGCCATCGTCGCGGTGTTTCTGCTCAACGCCTACTGAGTCAGCCCACGGCAGCGTCCATCCCGCCCTGACGTTGATCGGCTGCCTGCCGGAGGCCGTAGACCCTCCCACACACACTCGCACAGGAGCATGATGTTATGGCGAACTCGCCAGTGATGTTGATTACCGGGGCGTCGTCGGGCATTGGCGCCGCCACGGCCCGAGCGGCGGCCCAGGCCGGCTACCGGCTGGTGTTGGCGGCCCGGTCCGAGGACAAACTGGCAGCGCTGGCCCAGGAGCTGGGTGGCAGCGGCCAGGTGCTGACGGTGCAGTGCGACGTTCAGAGCGGGGACGATCAGAAGGCCATGGTCGACCGGGCCCTGGCGGAGTTTGGCCAGATCGATGCGGTGTTCGCCAACGCCGGTCGGGGTGGCGAGCCCGGCGGCTTCAGCGGCGCCGATCCGGAGGTCTGGAAAGACATGATCCTGACCAACATCTACGGAGTCGGGCTCACCGTCCAGCATTGCCTGCCGGCGCTGCGCGAGAGCCAGGGGCACTTATTGCTGACCGGGTCGGCTGCCGGCCGGGTGACCATTCCCGGCTCCATGTACAGCGCCACCAAGTGGGCAGTGTCGGCCATTGGCTACGGGGTGCGGGAGGAGCTGCGCGGTAGCGGCATCCGGGTGACCCTGATCGAACCCGGCATGGTGGACACACCGTTCTTCGATGAGCGCCCGGCCCACGCCCTGAAATCCGAAGACATTGCCAACGCGGTGATGTACGCGGTGTCCCAGCCGGCCCATGTCGACGTCAATGAAATCCTGGTGCGGCCGACGCCGGCCCAGCAGTGACAAATGCAGAAGAGGGCGATTTCCCGCTTTCCGGGAAATCGCTCTTTCTGTTCGTAATGGCTTACGAGACAATGGGTTACTGGGCCCAGGCGAAGGGCCATTGCAACACCCAGAGATTGGTACGTGATAACCGTTTGAATTCCGAGCAGGCCTGAATCCGCACGGCGCGGTCCGGGCCTGATCATTACCCAAGAGCAGGAGAGTGTTATGTCCATTGAAGAAGTTCTTTACCGCGCAACCGCAGAAGCCACCGGTGGTCGCGATGGTCGCGCCATTTCCTCGGACGGCATCCTTGATGTTGAACTGGCCACGCCCAAAGAACTGGGCGGCGCTGGCGGCAAGGGCACCAACCCAGAGCAGTTGTTCGCCGCTGGCTATTCCGCCTGCTTTATCGGCGCCATGAAATTCGTCGCCGGCCGGGATAACCTGCCCATGCCGGAAGACGCCTCCATCGAAGGCCAGGTGGGTATCGGCCAGATTCCCGGCGGTTTCGGGATCGAAGTGGAGCTGCGCATCAGCCTGCCGGGCATGGACGACGCCCAGGCCAAGCAGCTGATCGACGAAGCCCACAAGGTCTGCCCGTACTCCAACGCGACGCGTGGCAACATCGACGTGACCCTGAAGCGGGTCGACTGAACCGGAGGCTGCCATGAACGACACAGAACAGGTCGCGCTGGTGACCGGTGGCGCCAAGGGTATTGGTCGAGGCATCGTTCAGCATCTGGCCAGCAATGGCTGGCGCGTTGTGTTCTGTGACGTCGATGACTCGGTCGGCAAGGCGCTGGCCGACGGCAGCGATGGCCAGGTCAGGTTCATTGCCGCCGATGTGGCCAGCGAACGGTCGGTCAAGAAGCTGGTCAGGGAAACACTGGCCTGGGGTGGTCGTCTGGATGCGGTCATCAACAACGCCGGCATCGCCAATCCGGAGACCGGGCCTATTGAGGACCTGTCGCTGGCGGACTGGCAACGGCGGCTGGACGTTAACCTGACCGGTCCTTTCCTGGTCACCAAGCACGCGGTGCCTCATTTGCGGGACAGTCGCGGCGCGATCGTGAACCTGGCCTCCACCCGGGCCCTGCAATCCGAACCGGAAACCGAAGCCTACGCCGCCACCAAGGGCGGCGTGGTCGCGTTGACTCACGCGTTGGCGATGAGTCTCGGGCCGGACATTCGGGTCAACTGCATCAGCCCGGGCTGGATCGACACCCGCGCCTTCCAGGGCCAGCCGGAAGGCGTGCCGCCACTGGCGCAATCCGACCACCGCCAGCACCCCGCTGGTCGGGTCGGCCGGCCCGAGGACATCGCCTCGCTGGTGGCCTACCTGATTTCGCCCGCCGCCGGCTTCATCACCGGCCAGAATTTTGTGGTCGATGGCGGCATGGTCCGCAAGATGATCTACGAGGACTAGGCCGGTGGCGCGCCTGTTCTTCGCCCTGGATCTGCCGGCAAGGGTCCGGCGCCAACTGCTGCGCCTGCAGGCCCCGGTGCCCGGCGCCCGGTGGCAGAATGACGCGCAATTGCACCTGACCCTGCTGTTTCTCGGCCGGGTCACGGAACAGGCGGTGCCCGAGGTTTGCACCGCGGCCCGTGATCTGCCGGTGGCCCGGTTTGACCTGGAGGTGCGCGGCCTGGGCTGTTTCGGTCGCCCGGAAACGCCCCGTAACCTGTGGGCCGGGGTCCAGCCCACGGCGCCGGTGGTGGCACTGAATGATGCACTCAGGCAACGCCTGGCGCCCCTGGGGTACGAACTCGAGACCCGGCCGTTCCGGCCGCACATTACCCTGGCGCGGTTCCGGCAACGCCGGGGCTCGGTGGCGCCGGTATTGGCCGAGCACGACCAGGACACCTTCGGTCCGGTTTCGGTCGACAACTTTGTCCTGCTGGAAAGCACCCAGGGCCCGCACGGATCGGTATATACCGTAGTCGAGCGTTTCGGGCTGAGGAATTCGGTTGACGAAATCGACGACGCCCACCAAAGATAGGGTATGTATGGCGCCTTTTTGAGGTGTGTATGTGTCCTCCGTTTTCAGATCCTGAACAGCGTCTCTTCGTTCGTCCTGCCAGCCTTTCTGATATTCCCGGAATCATTGCCCTGAGCCGCCGCGTTTACGCCGGCACCGGAATGTACGGGTACACCAAGGGGCCGCTTACCGGCCAGATCAACACCTTTCCCGATGGCCAGTTCGTGGCCATGCTGGGCGACACGGTGGTGGGCTACTGCGCCACCTTCAGGATGGCCGGCGAGATTGCCCTGGCCCCCCACGACTGGACCTCGATCACCGGCAACGGCTATGCCTCCCGACACGACCCGGAGGGCGACTGGCTGTACGGCATGGAGGTCTGCGTGGACCCGGAATGCCGCGGCTACCGGATTGGCGAGCGGCTCTACAACCAGCGCAAACAGCTGTGCCAGGACCTGGGGCTGCAGGGCGTGGTGTTTGCCGGCCGCCTGCCAACCCTGGCCCGACGCCTGAAGAAATACGACTCGGTCGAGGCCTACGTGGCGGCGGTCCAGTCCAAGGAACAGTCGGATCCGGTGCTGTCTTTCCAGCTGCACAATGGTTTCGAGGTGCACGGCATCATTCCCCATTACCTGGACGCCGACCGCGCCTCCCTCGGTTACGGCATTCACCTGATCTGGCGTAACCCCAAGGTGCCCCAGGCCGGCCCCGGGGAGAAAACCAAGCGCTATGGCAAACGCATGCCCGACACGGTGCGGGTCGGCACCGTGCAGTACCAACAGCGGCCGGTGGCGTCGTTCGAGGAGTTCAGCGAGATCGTGCGCTATTTCGTGGATGTGGTGTCGTCCTACAAGGGCGATTTTGTGGTCTTTCCCGAGCTGTTCACGCTCCAGCTACTGTCCATCGAACGCCGGGATGGCAGTGCGGCCGAGGCCTTCGCCGCGGTTACCCATTACGCCGGCCGATTCCGGGAGCTGATGCGGGACCTGGCGTTGCGCTACAACATCAACATCGTTGCCGGCTCCACCCCGGTCAGGGAAGAGGACGGCACCGTGCACAACACCGCGTTCGTGTGCCTGCGGGACGGCCAGGTCTTTACCCAGCCCAAGATCCACCCGACCCCGAACGAGGCCTACTGGTGGAACGTGAAAGGCGGCAACCGGGTCGGCGCCATCGACACCGATTGCGGCCCCATTGGCGTGCTGATCTGCTACGACGCGGAATTCCCGGAACTGACCCGGCACCTGGTGGACCAGGGCGTGCAGATCGTGTTTGTCCCCTTCTGCACCGACGAGCGCCAGAGCTACCTGCGGGTGCGCTACTGCTGCCAGGCGAGGGCGGTGGAGAACCAGGTGTACGTGGTGATGTCCGGTAACGTCGGCAACCTGCCCAATGTGCCGAACATGGAAATCCAGTACGGCCAGAGCTGCATCCTCACGCCCTGCGATTTTCCGTTCGCCCGTGACGGCATCGCCGCCGACACCGAGCCGAACGTGGAAACCGTGGCCTTCGCCGATCTGCGTCCGGAAGTGCTGATCACCGCGCGCAACAGCGGCACCGTAAAGAACCTGCAGGACCGCCGGCACGACCTCTACAGCGTCAACTGGCGCGGGGAGTAGGGCGGTTCAGCGTTTGCTGCTGCGCTGGCGCTGCTTTTTCGGTTTGGGTCGGGACGCCGGCTTGGCGCCTGGCCGACCGGTCGGTTTGCCTCCGGGTTTGCCCCCCGTCCGCTGGCCCGGCCCGGTCTTGCGCGCAGGCTTGTTGCCCGGACGTTTGCCGCCGGGTGACGGCTTCTTGCCCGGGCTGCGCACCTGTTTGCGAGCGCCCGCGGGCGCTTCCGACGACGAATCCTTGATGGACTCGAACAGCACGGCCAGCTCCTTGCTGGTGAGATCGCGCCACTGGCCCGCGGGCAGGCCACCAAGCTGGATGTTCATAATGCGCACCCGTTTCAGCTTGGTGACCTCGTAGCCGAAGTGCTCGCACATGCGGCGGATCTGCCGGTTCAGGCCCTGCACCAGGACAATGCGGAAGACATTGCGGGATTCCTGCTGGACCCGGCACTTCTTGGTCATGGTGCCCAGGATCGGCACGCCGCCGGCCATGCCCTGGATGAATTCCCTGGTGATGGGCCTGTCCACCGTCACCAGGTATTCCTTTTCATGATTGTTGCCGGCGCGCAGGATCTTGTTCACCAGGTCGCCGTTGCTGGTCATGAAAATCAGGCCTTCGGAGTCCTTGTCGAGCCGGCCGATGGGGAAAATCCGCTCGCTGTGCCCGACGAAGCGCTGGATGTTGTGCTTTTCGGCGTCGTCGGTGGTGCTGACAATGCCAACTGGCTTGTTCACCGCAATGAACACCAGATCCTCTTCGGAACGCGGCTCGATCACCTGGCCGCTGACCTTGACGGTATCGCCGGGCGCGACCTGATCCCCCACGGTGGCCCGCTTGCCATTGATGAACACCTGGCCCTGTTCAATGTAGCGATCGGCCTCCCGGCGGGAGCAGAGTCCGCTTTCGCTGATGTACTTGTTCAGGCGGGTGGAGGAGCTTGTGGTCATGACGGATCCGATCGGTGACTGGCAGGCGCCATGATAACAGGGGCAGTGCGGGCTGACAGCCTCTGCGCTGGCGCTTTGGGCCGAGCTCTGCCATGATCGGAGGCGCTCCCAGGCTGTCCGATAACCAGTCTTTCCAACTGAATTCCAAGATCATTCCGGTGTCACATTGACCATGCTCAGGCTGAATAAGGTTGCGGTCGGCGCTCTCAAGGACATCTCCCTGAGCCTGCGTGGCGGCGAGTGCGTCTGCCTGTCGGGGCCATCGGGCTCGGGCAAAAGCCGGTTGCTTCGCGCCATTGCCGACCTGGACCCCCACCAGGGTGACGTTGAACTCGATCAGACCGCCCAGGGCCGGGTCTCAGGCCATGCCTGGCGGCAGCAAGTGATGATGGTGCCGGCGGAAAGCCAGTGGTGGTGTGAGACCGTGGGTGAGCATTTTCACTCGCCAAGCGAGGAACCTCCGGATGCGCTGCGGTTTTCCCCGGACGTCATGACCTGGTCGGTGAGCCGGCTGTCGTCCGGTGAAAAACAGCGCCTGGCCCTGTGGCGAGCCCTGGCTCGGAACCCGCGGGTACTGCTGCTGGACGAACCCACCGCCAACCTGGATGACCAGATGACCCGTCAGGTCGAGGCCTGGCTGGTCGACCAGATCCGCCGGCGGCACCTGATCGCCCTCTGGGTCGCCCACGACCAGGGCCAGATCGAGCGGGTCTCCGATCGCCATCTCGGCATTCGCGGCAGTGCATTGGAGCGCATCGATGGAAGTCATTGATCTGGCCTGGTGGAAGCTGGCGCTCACGGCCCTGCTCATTCTCCTGCTCGCCGGGGTGAGCCTGGCGAGCCGGCTGGGGATTGCCCGCAGCCTGCTGATTGCCGCCAGCCGGACCGTGATTCAGCTGGCGCTGATCGGTCTGGTGCTGGAAGCCCTGTTCGCCTCGTCCGAGTTCATCTGGATTGCCCTGCTGGCGACGGTCATGCTGGCGGTGGCAGGCCGGGAAGTCATGGCCCGGCAACAGCGCCGACTCCGTGGCTTCTGGTCGTTCGGGCTGGGCACCGGCGCCATGTTCGTTTCCTCCTTCACCGTGACCGTGCTGACCCTCACCGTGGTGATCGGGCCGGAGCCCTGGTATGCGCCCCAGTACGCCATCCCGTTGCTGGGCATGATGCTGGGCAACACCATGACCGGGGTGGCCCTGAGTCTGGATCGGCTGAACGAAGCGGTCTGGAGTCAGCGGGCGGTGATCGAGAACCGGTTGATGCTGGGGGAGCCCTGGCGGGTCGCCCTGGAAGACATTCGCAAACACGCCATGCGCAGTGGCATGATGCCGTCCATCAACGCCATGGCCGCCGCCGGTATCGTCAGTCTGCCGGGGATGATGACCGGCCAGATCCTGGCCGGCAGCCCGCCGTCGGTGGCGGTGAAATACCAGATTCTGGTAATGCTCACGATCACCGTGGGCACCGGCTTTGGTACCCTGCTTGCCGTGGCCTGGGGCAGTCGTCGCCTGTTCGACGAGCGGGAACGACTGCGACTGGACCGATTAGTATCAACGACCAACCGATGAGGCCATGCCCGATTCCATGAAATCCCCCATTCCCACCAATCTGATCTTTGGCTTTCTCGGGGTCGGCAAGACCACCGCCATCCTGAACCTGCTGAAAGCCCGGCCCGAGGGCGAAGTCTGGGCCGTCCTGGTGAACGAATTCGGCGAGGTCGGCATCGACGGCGCCATGCTCGAGTCCGAAGGCGTCGCGATCAAGGAAATACCCGGCGGCTGTATGTGCTGCGTCGCCGGCCTGCCCATGCAGATTGGCCTGAACCAGCTGATCATGAGGGCGAAACCGGATCGTCTGCTGATCGAGCCCACCGGCCTCGGCCATCCGTCGCAGATCCTGACCACCTTGACGGACGAGCACTACGCCGATGTGCTCGATCTGAAACCGGTCATCACCCTGGTGGACCCGCGCAAACTGGAAGACCCGCGTGTGCTGGATAACGTCCAGTTCCGGGACCAGGTGGCGGCAGCGGACATCCTGGTTGCCAACAAGACCGACCTGGCCAGCGCCGATCAGATGGCCGGGTTTGAACGCTGGGTCGAGGCCCAGGACCGGCCGGAGCGCCCGGTGTTCCGGACCAGCCAGGGCCGGTTGCGACCGGAATGGCTGGAAGGGCAGACCGAGCTGCCGCCGGTGACCGATCCCCACGCCCATCACCACCACGCGGACAAAGCCGAGGCGCCCGCGCCGGATATCAACGAACAGCCCTGGCAGCGCCTGCGCAACGCCGGGCAGGGCTTTGTCAGTCTGGGCTGGCGTCTGGATCCGGCGCTGCAGTTTGATGAAAACGCCCTGATGTCGCTCGCCTTGGACGACCGCTTCGTCCGCTTCAAGGCGGTGGTGCACTGCCGTGATGGCTGGCGGACCTTCAACATGGTGGATGGCGCGTTGTCGGTGAACGACGCCGACCCCCGTGCACTGTCCCGGGTCGAAGTGATTTCCGCCGCTGAGTTGCCGGAAGCGGACCTCGACCGACAGCTGCGTCAGGCGGCGGGACAGGACTGACCATGGCTGACTGCCCGGTGTGTGAACGGGGTGCGCTGGTGTCCTTCCAGACGGTTCAGAGTCAGCACTACCTGCGGTGCCCCGAATGCCAGGCCACGGTCATGGCAGAGGCCTGCCGGTTATCCGCGGACCAGGAGCGGGCGATTTACGATTTCCATGAGAATGAGGCCGATCCGGGCTACCGTCGGTTTCTCTCGAAACTGGCCGAGCCCCTGCTGGCGCGTCTGACGCCGGGCCAGCAGGGGCTGGACTTTGGCTGCGGACCGGGGCCGGTGCTGGCCGAGATGCTGACCGAGGCCGGAATGGCGGTGAGCCTGTACGACCCCTTCTTCCATCCGTCGACCGATGCCCTGGCGCGCCAGTACGACTTTGTTGCCTGTACCGAAGTGGTGGAGCACCTGCACCAGCCCGCCCGGGTGTTCCGGCAGCTCGACGGTCTGCTCAAACCCGGAGGCTGGCTCGGCGTCATGACCTGCTTCCAGACCGACGACAGCCGGTTCGCCAACTGGCATTACCGGCGGGACCCAACCCACGTGGTGTTCTACCGTGAACACACCCTGGCGGTCATCGCCGGGCAGCTGGGCTGGAGCCTGTCGGTGCCACGCAAGGACGTCGCGTTGTTCCAGAAGCCGGTCACGGCGAGGCCGGCGTAGGCACCGGGCAGGCCGGAACGGCGCATTGGGCCGGACCATCGGCGGCGGGGTTAAGTGTCACCTCCTGATCGAAACGTTCCGGCGCCAGGGTTGCGGCGCAGTGCTGGGCCCTGGTGGCTTCGGTTTCACAGCCCAACTGGCCCAGGGTGTGGGCCAGGTTGTTCCAGCCCACGGCCTCCCGGGGGAAGCGGGTCACCATGCGGGCAAACTGGTCAGCCGCCTCCGGCAGTTGCTTGCGGGTATAGGCAATGTTGCCCTGGCCGAGAATCGCGGCGGGCTGTTCCGGCCAGCGTTGCTCGGCGGTCTGGTAGGCGGTCAGCGCCGCGTGGGTGCGGCCAGTCACTTCCAGGTCGCTGGCGGAAGCCAGGTAGCCCAATGCCGTGGCGGTGGCCGGAATCTCGTCCGGTGGCAGCATCACCGCCGCCCAGTGGTCCGATCGGGCCCAGGTATTGGCAAACACCTCCACGCTGGTCTCGTGCCGCTCCCGGGTGTCGGTGTGCAGGATGATGGTTTCCCGCTCCGCGTCAAAGCCAATCACCACGGCAAAATGCCACTGTGGCCACCAGTCGAACAGCAGGTTCTGCATCACCAGCACCGGGTTGCCGGCGGCCACCTCGGTCAGCAGACTCTCCAGGCTCCCATCGAGGGTGTACACCAGCATGTTGTGGGCACGCCCGGCGGCCACCATTTCCACCTGCAGCGAGCCTTCGCGGCCCGGGATGTAGACCAGGTCCCGCAGCACGTCGGGGTCGGTGTTCAGGCCCTGGGCATTCAGCATCATCGCCAGAGACGCCGGGCCGCACTGATACCGCTCCTGGGGGTAGAAGGGCACCTCCGTGAGCAAGGTGCGGGACTGCAGGGCTGGGGACGTGTCAGCGCCACTGGGCCATTGCGGGGCGGTGGCGCAGCCGGCCAGCTGCAGGATCAGGAATAGCGCGATCAGGCGGCCGGCCGGCACGGAGAAGTGAGCGGAAGTCACTTACCGGATGCAGTTAATGAATGGGAAGATATTGGTGGCGCACAGCATGTCGGTGATGATGAACACCAGCAGGAACAGCACGATGATGCCAACCACGTCCTGGCCGGCCGGTGCTTCTGCCAGGGTTTGCTCGAAGTCCGCCAGTTCCTGGGGAGTCAGATTCTGGATCCGGTCGCGTACCTGATCCTCACTCACACCCATGTCGGCCAGTTTGTCCTGCACCGCCTGGGTGTCCAGCATGTCCATCAGTTGCTGACGGTCCAGTTGGACAGTCTGGTCATAGACCATCTCGCCGGTTCCCACCATGGCGGCCGTCGCCGTGGAAGACCAGACCGACCCGAGGGCCAGCAGCAGGGCCATAACAAATGAAACATTTTTGAGATGTTTTCTAATACCGGACATATCTAACTCCTTTTTTCGTTATGTTCTAAGACCATAGACCAACTATGGGCTGACCTTCAATTTACGAAGCCGTCAGGATTCGGATCAAACCGGTCGTGAGGCATCTCTCAGGTAAACAAACCCTTACAAAAAACACCCCCGTGCCCGTATCGCCCGTCCCCGACTGTTTCTAAACTTGAGCGCATACATTCCCAAAAGAAAAAGATACGTGTGAATTCCATAATTTACCTTTGCTCGCACCTGTTCAGCCTGAGACTGCTGGTGTTCGTTCTGGCGGTGGTGCTGGCTCTGGCGGGAGATCAACTGGCGGCGTTCAGCTGGGCCGACCGGGTCCTGCTGGGCCTGTTGGGCGTGCCGGATGCCGAGTCCGTCTCGGTGCCCATCCCCGTGGAGGCGGTGTCAGCGACACTGGCGGCGCGGGAACTGGCGGAGCCGGCCTGGTCCGGGTTGGCGATGCGGATCAGCCTGTTGGTCGCTGCGCTCTACCTGGTGCTGGCAATCCCGAGGATGGGAGCGACGGTGGCACTGCCGGTGACCCTGTTGCTGGCTGGGTCGCTGGTGGTGGCGCAGGCCGCCATGAGCTTTTATCGCAACGAATGGCTGCCGCTGGGGGAAGTGCTTACCCTGCTGGGCGCCGGCTTCGTGCTGATGCTGTACTGGCTGCAACCCCAGCGGCAGATCCGCGAGCTCACCGCCAATGCCCGCGAGGCGCGCCTGCGGCTGGCCCGACTGACCCTGCAGCAGGGCCATACCGACGAGGCCCTGGAGGTCCTGCACGCTTGCCCCAAGTGCGACGGCGCGCTGGAGTTGCGCTACGACATCGCCATCCAGCAGGAACGTAAGCGCCAGTACGACAAGGCGGTGCGCACCTACCGGGACATCCTGGCGCAGCGCAAGAACTTCCGGGACGCCGGCGAGCGCCTGGCGGCCCTGGAAAAACTGTCGAGCGAGGGGACGGTGGTACAGTCGGGCGGCTTCGACAGCACCCGCACCCTGGTGATGCCGGAACAGTCGGTCAGCCGGCCAACGCTCGGGCGTTACGAGATCGACCGTGAAATCGGCCGCGGCGCCATGGGCGTGGTCTACCTGGGCAAGGACCCGAAAATTGCCCGCACCGTGGCGATCAAGACCCTGAATTACCATGCGTTTGACGACGGCCAGCTGACCGAGCTGAAAGCCCGCTTTTTCCGTGAGGCCGAGGCGGCCGGACGGCTGAATCACCCCGCCATTGTCACCGTGTACGACGTGGGCGAGGAGGCCGACCTGGCCTACATCGCCATGGATTACGCCCAGGGCAGGGCGCTCAGCGACTTTGGCAAACCCGGCCGGTTGCTGCCCCTGGCCACGGTCCTGGACATCATTGCCCGGGTGGCGGATGCCTTGGCCTACGCGCACAGTCAGAAGATCGTGCACCGGGACATCAAGCCCGGCAACATCATCTACAACCCCGACGATGGCGACATCAAGATCACCGATTTCGGCATCGCCAAGATCTCCGACGACTCCCGGACCCGTACCGGCAGCGTCATGGGCAGCCCGCTGTACATGTCCCCGGAACAGCTCAAGGGCCAGAAGGTTACCGGCGCGTCGGACATCTACAGCCTGGGGGTCACCCTGTACAAACTGGTCAGCGGCGAGACCCCGTACCAGGGCGATACCCTGGCCAACCTGACCTACCAGATCCTCAACAAGCGCCCCCGCAGTGTCCGGGAATTCAACGCGGAACTGCCCAATGGCGTGGTCCGACTGATCAATAAGGCCATCCAGCGCGAGCCGGACAAACGGTTTGCCTCCGCCGCCGCCATGGCCGAGGCGGTTCGCCGGCTGGCGGTGCGCGAAGCCAGGGAGGCGTCCTGATGAGTATGGAGATTGCTGGCCGCAGTCACACCGGTGCCGTGCGCGAGCGCAACCAGGACGTCGTGGCCTGGGAGGTGCGGGACGACGGCGGCGCCGGCCTGCTGCTGGTGGCCGATGGCATGGGTGGTTACCAGGGCGGTGAGATCGCCAGCCGCATGGCCGCCGATGCGGTGCTGGAAGCCCTGGTGCCCCGGCTGTCCGGTGTTCAGACCCCGACGCCGGCGCTGAGCGTCGAGGAAAGCCTGATGGCGGCGTTTGCGCTGGCCAATGAGCGGATCCAGGAGCGGCGGGCTACCGATGCCCGGCTCGACAAGATGGGCACCACCCTGGTGGTGGCCTGGCTTGACGGTGATCAGGCGCACATCGCCCACGTCGGCGATTCCCGGTGTTACCTGATTCGGGCCGGCAAGGCCCACTGCCTGACCCGGGACGACACCGTGGTCCAGAACATGCTCGATGATGGCAGCATCACCGAGGCGGATGCGGCCAATGTGCCGTTCCGCAACGTCCTGACCCGCGCCGTCGGCGCCATGGAGGCGCTGGAGGTCAGCTACCAGTGCCAGCCGCTACAGCCGGGTGATCGGCTGCTGCTGTGCTCGGACGGGCTGACCAATGCCGTGGCGCAGTCGGACTGGGAAGGGGTACTGACGGCCGAGGACAGCAACGAGAGTGCCGTGGAGGCCATGATCGAGACCGCCCTGGATAACCTGGCCTCGGACAATGTCTCCGTTGTTTTACTGACCCTGAATTAAGCAGAGGAACCTGAGATGGCTTCGTTTTCACAGCTGGTCGACAACGTGGTGGTCAACACCTTTGAGCTGCAGCCAGCGCAAACCCGCATCGGCCGGCGCGCCGATAACGACATCCGGATTGACGAGATTTCCGTGAGCGGTCATCACGCGGTGATAGAAGCGGTCCCCAACGTTTACCTCGAGGGAACGGTGGACTTCTACATCACCGACAGCGACAGCACCAACGGCACCTTTGTGAACGACATCCGGGTGGAAAGCCGGCAGCGGCTGAACAGCAACGATGTGGTGCGGGTGGGCTGGAACGAATTCCGGTTTGTGGATGAGGACGAAAACGCGCTGGAGAAAACCGCGTACATCCTCGACTAACCCCGCCGATTCAATACCAGCTCGGAGAATCGCTGGAGCAGGCTCGAGGCCGCCGGTGCCGGTTCCACGGCGGCCAGCAGGGCCTCGGGGTCCAGGTTTTCATCGGTCAGCTCCGGAGCCTGCACCCGCAGGTAAGCGGTCATGACCGCGTCGCTGAATTCCGGGTGAAACTGCACGCCCCAGGCACAGTCACCAAAGCGGAAGGCCTGGTGCGGCTCGAAATCACTGTGGCCCAACAGCACCGCACCCTCAGGCAGCCGGAGAACGGACTGCTTGTGGGTCAGCTGGGCCGGGAAGCTGGCCGGCAACTCCCGGAACAGCGGGTCGGCCTTGGCGTCGGGCCGTAAGGTCACGGTCCGGGTGCCGGTTTCCCGGCCATCCGGGTGGTAGCCAACCTGGCCACCGAGGGCATGGGCCAGCAGCTGGTGACCGTAGCAGACCCCGAATACCGGTACCGATTCGTCCACCGCCAGGGCCAGCCAGGCGGCGGTGGCCTCACTCCAGGCGGCGCGTTCGCTCACCATGGCCGGGGAGCCCGTCACCACGATGCCGTCCCAGTCGGAGGGCTGGCCCGGGTTCTCGCCTTGCTCGACATTCACCACGGTCAGCGACAGCGCCGACGACAGCCCCCGAACGAACCAGTCCTCAAAATCCCCGGCCTGCTCCCGAATGGTCGGGTAGGTGGTTCCGGTCTTCAGGATGACAACCCTGGGCTGTGGGCTGCGTGGCTCGCTCATATCAGGCTCCTGCTCGGGCGTTGGGGTTACTCGGAGTGCTCGGCGACTTCGGCGTTGTGGAACACGTTCTGGACGTCGTCCAGGTCGTTCAGCATGTCCAGGAACTTCTCGAACATCGGTACGTCATCGCCTTCCACCGGGGTGGTGGTCTTGGGCAGGAACTGGATTTCGTCGGTTTCGAAATCGATGTCCGGGAAGGCGTCAGCCAGGGCCTGGCGGGTCTTGGCGTACTCGGTGTTCGGGGTGAACACGGTGATCAGGCCGTCTTCGTTCTCAATGTCGGTCACGTCGACATCCGCTTCCATCAGCGCCTCAAGCACGGCCTCCTCGTCCTCGCCCTTGAAGGCAAAGATGGCGCAGTGATCGAACATGTGTGCCACGGCGCCCGGGGTGCCGATCTTGCACTTGGTCTTGGTGAAGGCCAGGCGGACATCGCCGAAGGTGCGGTTCGGGTTATCGGTCAGACAGTCGACGATGACCATGCAGTTGCCGGGACCATAGCCTTCGTAACGGGCCGGGGAGTAGTCCTCGCCCGCGCCGCCCTTGGCTTTGTCGATGGCCTTTTCGATGACGTGGCTCGGAACCTGGTCCTTCTTGGCACGATCAATCAGGCCGCGCAGGGACAGGTTGCCGTCCGGGTCGGTACCGCCGGATTTTGCGGCCATGTAAATCTCACGACCGTATTTGCTGTACACCTTGGTTTTTGCCGCGGCCGTCTTGGCCATGGATTCCTTGCGATTCTGGTAGGCTCTGCCCATCTTCGCTGCCTCTTGTTTTGCTGAAAACGGTGGATTTTACTCAACATTGGCGGTGCGGGACAGGTTTGATTAATGGCTTGGCAAATCCGACGGAGTCACCGACTTGACGTTTTTAGGGGAAATGCTGAACTAAATGAACAGGTGGTCCTGTTTTCAGCCTGTTTTATCCACGAAACCCAGAAGGCCCGTTGGCCAAGGGGGATTCAAGATGAAACGCTTACTGATTTCTTCGGCCTCTCTCGTCCTCGCACTGTCTTTCGCACCCGCCTACGGCGCCAGCCACGGCCATGACGAAGGCATGGAAATGGAGAAAGATGGCGCAGGGATGGAAATGAAGGAGCATAAGGAACAAGGGATGGAAAGCGGTATGCATGAGGGTACCAACCTCGAAGAGTTGCCGCCCACCTCAGCCGGCCAGCCCGAGGAAGAGGGCATGGACGATCAGATGCAAGACGACTCAAGCATGCCTGATGAGACAGATCCAATGACACTGGAAGAGGAAGAGTAGGATTCAGCGTACCGACTGGTCGCCACAGCGGCAGACGTCCAACCGTCCGCCGCTGTATCGCTCAACCCTGCCTGTACCTTCCCCGCACCAGTTGTCCCGCAGCCCCCGCCCAAAGCCACAGATGAAATTGTTGTAAGGATGCCGAGGTTTAACCTTTCAGCCCTTTTTTGGCAGGACCCGGAGAGTATCCTTGAGACGTGGGGTGAATGATTTTTGCGCAGTGTCAGCCCGTTGAGAGTTGTTCCCGAGGCCGGGGATAGGCGGCCGTCAGAGGGAGGGTAACTCCATGAAAAAGCTTGTTATTGGTTCGATGACTCTGGCTCTGCTGCTGCCGCTCGGTTCGGCGCTCGCCGACGAGTGGGAAGACCGGCAAGACCAGCAACAGAAGATGATGGACGACGAGGAAGACCGGCGCATGGGCAAGACCATGCGGGGCGACGGTGCGGTCAATGAGAATCGTCAGAAGATGATGGAGCGAGGCGGAATTAATTCCGTCGACGACATCGAAAATATGCCCCCGACCGCGGCTGGCCACCCGGACGAGAAGCATATGGACGAAATGAACATGGAAGCGGAAAAAGGAATGAAGACCCACCGCAAGGGCCACCGTGGCGAGGTGGAGAGCAATTACTGAGTCACAGCCGGGCAGTGGAGGAACAGCCGTCCGGGGCCGTTCCTTTTTGATCAATCTCTAGAACGTCACTCCTCACCCATCTTCAACTACTTCAGGCCAGGCGCGGCACCCGCTTGATGCCCCGGCGAAGGCCCTGTTCCAGCGCGGTGCTGACCACCTTGCCGGTGAACGGCACGATATCGTCAAACGTGATGGTGTAATTGATGCGGGTCAGGCCGTCCGCAGTCTCCTCGAACCGGATGCGACCCATGTGATTGCGGATGGGGCTCAGGCTGGTGATCGCGTATTCGATCAGTGAATCCGGCTCGAAATTGAGCACCGTCTCCTCCAGGCCGATCGGGCCGATGCCGATCTTGCGAACCGAGCCAATGCCGTTGGGGTCGGCCTGGTCGCTGTCCTTGATGCGTTTGACCGGCGCACCGATCAGCTTGCCGAAGCGGTGATGGTCGGCGAACAGGGCGAAGACCCGATCCCGGGGCACGTCAAATGTCTCATTGATTTCAATGGTATACATCGCCATGGGGTGCTCTTGTTGGTGGCTCTTGTTATGCGTTATGTCGCCCAAGGGTAGCGGTTCGCAGTGGCCAACAAAAGTCGCATTCGTGGACAGGTGTCACTCTGGCCCGAAAGGGCAGTTCCCGCGGCCCTCAGTGCCGCGCCGTGTGCCGGTAGTCTCGGGGAGACTGACCCATGACCTTCTTGAATAAGCGGGAAAAGTAGTAGGCGTCGTCGTAGCCCATGCGCCGGCTGATGTCCGCGAAGCTGAGGTCCGTGGTGTCCAGCATCTGGCAGGCGCGTTCCACCTTCAGGTGCAGGAAATGCTGGATCGGCGAGGTGCCGGTCTGCTCCCGGTAGCGGGTCGCGAAGTGGGCGGGCGACAGGCCCGCCAGGTCCGCGAGCTGATCCAGGGAAATGCGCTCATCCAGATGCTCGCGCATGAAGTTGTGGATGGTGTCCAGTTCGGCCTTGTGTTCGTGGCTGGTCTCGTCGGCGGTCAGGGGAATGGCCGCCATCAGCTGGCGCAGCCGGTTGGCGGCGTGGATCAGCCCGCGCGCCCGGAAGCCGGTCTGGCGCACCGAGAGCAGGCCGTTGAAGTCCACCAGCAGCCGGGGCTGGCGGCCCAGGTGGCGGACGCGGGTGGTGCCGGAGAACCCCATGTAGTTCCGGAATTCCTCCGCCACGGGGCCGGTGTAGTGCACCCAGTGGATTGTCCATGGATTGTCCGGGTCGGAGGTGTAGCGATGGTGCGCGCCGGCGGGCAGCAGGAGCAGGTCGCCGGCTTCCACCGTGTGCGGTTCACCCAGCACATTGAGAAAGGCCTTGCCCTCGGTGCAGTAGATCAAAAGATAGTCGCTGTGGTGTTCCCGGTGCATGTGATGGCCTGCGGCCCGGCGATAATGGCCGAAGGCGAGGGGATACAGGTCCCGGGTCAGCGGATGGCTGGCCAGCAGGCGGATGATTGGCGCCGGCACCACATAGCGGACGCTGTCCTCGGGCACCGGCCATTGCGAGGTCTGGGTCATGATTCGGGGCGATGTTTTGTTGGTTTCCGAAAGATAGTCCATCAAGAGCGAAATTTAGTCAATCACCCTGGGCCAAACCCCGTGCTAGTCTTTTTTCAATCGTGGTCGAAGCCTCTCGGGTTTCGGCTTGCTTCCCTCATAAAAACAAACAGGGATTATTGCTATGAAGAATGTACCTCTGTACCTCGCCGGTGAGTTTGTTGAAAGCCAGACTCAGGAATGGATTGAAGTAACCAACCCGGCCACCAACGAAGTGATCGCCAAGGCGCCGTGTACCACGCCGTCGGAGATGGAAAAAGCCATCCAGAACGCCGGGGAAGTGTTCAAGTCCTGGAAAGAAACGCCGGTGTCCGAGCGCGCCCGGGTCATGATGCGTTACCAGGCCCTGCTGAAAGAGCACCACGACGAGATCGCCGAAATCCTGTCGGAAGAAACCGGCAAGACCTTCGAAGACGCCAAGGGTGACGTTTGGCGTGGTATCGAGGTGGTTGAGCACGCCGCCAACGTGGCCTCCCTGATGATGGGTGAAACCGTGGAAAACGTGGCCCGGGAAGTGGACACCCACTCCTGGATCCAGCCGCTGGGCGTGTGCGCCGGTATTACCCCGTTCAACTTCCCGGCCATGATTCCGCTGTGGATGTTCCCGATGGCCATCGCCTGCGGCAACACCTTCATCCTGAAGCCGTCCGAGCAGGACCCGCTGACGCCGATGCGTCTGGCCGAGCTGTTCGAGCAAGCTGGCGCACCCAAGGGCGTGCTGCAGGTGGTCCACGGTGGCAAGGAGCAGGTTGACGTACTGCTGACCGATCCGGCCATCCGCGCCGTGTCCTTCGTCGGCTCCGTACCGGTTGGTCGTTACATCTACGAGACCGGTACCCGCAACATGAAGCGTGTTCAGAGCTTCGCCGGCGCCAAGAACCACATGGTCATCATGCCGGATGCCGACAAGCAACAGGTGATCAATGCCCTGGTGGGCGCCTCCGTCGGTGCCGCCGGTCAGCGCTGCATGGCTATCTCCGTGGCCGTGTTCGTGGGCGAAGCCCAGAACTGGATTCCGGAACTGAAAGAAGCCATGGCCAAGGTTCGCCCGGGTGCCTGGAACGATTCCGGCGCCAGCTACGGCCCGATCATCAGCGCCAAGGCCAAGGACCGTGTCGAGTCCCTGATCGCCACCGGCGAAGCCCAGGGTGCCAACCTGCTGCTGGACGGCCGCGGCTGCACCGTGGATGGTCTGCCGGACGGCAACTGGGTCGGCCCGACCCTGTTCTCCGGTGTGACTACCGAGATGGACATCTACAACGAGGAAATCTTCGGCCCGGTGCTGTCCTGCATGGAAACCGACACCCTGGGTGAGGCCATCGAGCTGATCAACAACAGCCCGTACGGCAACGGTACCTCCATCTTTACCTCCTCCGGTGGCTGTGCCCGTCGCTTCCAGCACGAGATCGACGTGGGTCAGGTGGGTGTGAACATCCCCATCCCGGTACCCCTGCCGTTCTTCTCCTTCACCGGCTGGAAGGGCTCGTTCTACGGTGACCAGCACGCCTACGGCAAGCAGGCGGTACGCTTCTACACCGAAACCAAGACCGTCACTTCACGCTGGTTCTCCAGCGAGGCCAGCACCGAAGCGAACTTCTCGATCCAGTTGCGTTGAGTGTGTTGAAGGTGGGGTAAATCGGGCCGGAACCTGTTTCCGGCCCCCTTTTTTCCCTTCCGCCACCAAGCCTCTTTGATCTGGAGTGATTCGATGGACTTTAACCTGAGTGAAGACCAGCTGGCGTTCCGGGAAGCGGCGCGCGCGTTTGCCGAAAAATCCATGGCACCGCACGCGGCCAAGTGGGACGACGAGCATATTTTCCCCGTGGATGTCATGCGCGAAGCCGGTGAAATGGGCTTCATGGGCATGTACACACCAGAAGCCCTGGGCGGCATGGGCCTGTCCCGGCTCGACACCTCGGTGATCGTGGAGGAGCTGGCCGCGGCCTGTCCGTCCACCGCCGCCTTCATCACCATTCACAACATGGCCACCTGGATGGTCGCCAGCTTTGCCTCTGACGACCTGAAGCAGGAAATCGTGCCCAAGCTCGCCAGCGGCGAGTGGCTGGCGTCATACTGCCTGACCGAACCCGGTGCCGGCTCCGACGCCGCCAGCCTGCGTACCAAGGCCGTGCGCGATGGCGACGACTACCTGATCAGCGGCAGCAAGGTATTCATCTCCGGTGCTGGCAGCACCGACATCCTCGTGCTGATGGCCCGCACCGGTGCCCCGGACAGCGGCTCCAAGGGCATTTCCACGTTCGTGATCCCGGCCGATGCCGACGGCATCAGCTACGGCAAGAACGAAGAGAAGATGGGCTGGCGCAGCCAGCCGACCCGCATGATCAGCCTGGAGAACGTGCGCATTCCCGCCACCAACCGCGTGGGCGAGGAGGGCGACGGGTTTGCCATCGCCATGAAGGGCCTGGACGGCGGCCGGCTGAACATCGCCACCTGTTCCCTGGGCGGCGCCCAGGCAGCCCTGGTCCGGGCCCGCAACTACATGCACGAGCGCGAGCAGTTCGGCAAGCCACTGGCGGCGTTCCAGGCCCTGCAGTTCAAGCTGGCCGACATGGCCACCAACCTGGTGGCGGCCCGGCAGATGGTCCGGCTCGGCGCGTTCAAGCTCGACAGTGGCGATCCGGAAGCAACCCTGCATTGCGCCATGGCCAAGCGGTTCGCCACCGACGCCTGTTTCGAGGTGGTGAACGAGGCCCTGCAATTGCACGGTGGCTACGGCTACATCCGGGAATATCCGATCGAGCGTTATCTGCGTGACCTGCGGGTGCACCAGATTCTCGAAGGCACGAACGAAATCATGCGCCTGATCGTTGCCCGCCGTCTGCTCGACGATGGCGTGGCCGAGGCCATTCAATAATTCATCAAGAACACCGCAAGGAAAGGGAGACAAACCATGAGCGATCTGATTCAGCTCGAGAAGCGCGGACACATTGCGGTACTGACGATCAATAACCCGCCGGCCAACACCTGGACGGCGGAATCCCTGCCGGCGCTGCGGGAAACCATCCGGGAGCTGAACGCCGACCGGAACATCTTTGCGCTGGTGGTGACCGGCCAGGGCGAGAAGTTCTTCTCCGCCGGTGCCGACCTGAAAACCTTCGCCGACGGCGACAAGGCCCGCGCCAACCAGATGGCGCAACTGTTCGGTGAAGCCTTTGCCGAGCTCAGCAAGTTCCGGGGCGTATCCATCGCCGCGGTCAACGGCTACGCCATGGGTGGTGGCCTGGAATGCGCCATGGCCTGTGACATCCGCATAGCCGAAGAGCACGCCCAGATGGCGCTGCCGGAAGCGGGCGTTGGCCTGCTGCCCTGTGCCGGTGGCACCCAGAACCTGCCCTGGTTGGTGGGCGAGGGCTGGGCCAAGCGCATGATCCTGTGTGGTGAGCGCGTGAAGGCGGACAAGGCCCTGGAAATCGGCCTGGTGGAAGAAGTGGTGCCGTCCGGCAAGAGCCTGGAGAAAGCCCTGGAGCTGGCGGAGATGGCCTGCAAGCAGAGCCCGTCGTCCACCGCCCGCTGCAAGTCCCTGGTGATGAGCGCCCGGGACGGCCGCAGCCACGACGACGGCTGGCGCATGGAGCGGGAGCTGTTCGTGGAACTGTTCTCCACCGAGGACCAGAAAGAGGGCGTGAACGCCTTCCTGGAAAAGCGCGCCCCGGAGTGGAAGAACCGCTAAACACAGCTGCAAAACCGGTGCCGTGCAACGGTTGAAGGAATTGTTATGAGTGACCAACCCATTGTTTTTGAAGAGTGGAAAACCGGCGACGACGCCCTGATCGCCGTGGCCCGTCTGAACACGCCCAAGGCGCTGAATTCACTCTCCCTGGAGATGATTCGCCTGCTCACGCCCCAGCTCAAGCGCTGGGCCGAAGACCCGCGCATTTGCGCGGTCTGGCTGGAGGCCGAAGGCGACAAGGCGTTCTGCGCCGGCGGTGACATCGTCGCCCTGTATCGCAGCATGACCGAGCCCAACGGTACCGGCGAAGGGGAAGCCTTCTTCACCGAGGAATACGAGCTGGACTACCTGATCCACACCTTCGCCAAGCCAATCGTGTGCTGGGGCCATGGCATCGTCATGGGCGGCGGCATGGGCATCATGGAAGGGGCCTCGCACCGGGTAGTGACGGAGAAATCCAAGCTGGCGATGCCGGAAATCACCATCGGCCTGTACCCGGATGTGGCTGCCGGCTGGTTCCTGAACCGCACGCCGGGCCGCACCGGCCTGTTCCTGGGCCTGACCGGCGCACGGATGAACGGCTCCGACGCCGTCTTCACCGGTCTCGCCGACCGCTTCATCAAGCACGATCTGAAGGCCGAGGTGGTCAGCGAGCTGAAGCAGCAGCGCTGGCAGGGCGAGAACCCTCACGCGGTGGTGGGCGGTGTGCTGCGCCAGTTTGAGCAGCAAAGCGCCGATGCCCAGCCGGAATCGCCGATTCGCACCCATTTCGATGAGATCAATCGGGTTACCGACGCCGACACGCTGGAAGCGGTCGTGAGCCAACTGAGCGAACTGTCCGGTGGTGACAGCTGGGTGGCCAAGGCGACCAAATCCCTGGCGTCGGCGTCACCGACGTCGCTGGCCCTGGTGTGGCGCCACCTGCACGGCTGCAAACACAAGAGCCTGAAGGAAGTGCTCGACACCGAACTGGTGATGTCCCAGAAGTGCCTGGACAAAGGCGAATTCGCCGAAGGTATCCGGGCCCTGCTTATCGACAAGGATCAGCAGCCGCGCTGGCGCTACGCCTCGCTGGCGGAGATGGACAGCGCCTGGATCGACGACTTTTTCAACGCATAGCCAAACGGCCACCGACACCGGTGGCCCATAAAACCGACGAGAACAATAAGGAGAAGGGATATGGCAACTATTACCTTTATTGGCCTGGGCAACATGGGTGGCCCCATGGCCAGCAACCTGGTGAAAGCCGGGCACGACGTGACCGTGTTCGACCTGTCCAAGGACGCGGTCCAGACCCTGGTGTCCGAGGGCGCGAAAACTGCCGATACCGCCCACCAGGCGGCCGAGGGCGCCGAGTGCGTGATCACCATGTTGCCCGCCGGCCAGCATGTGGAAGCGGTGTACCTGGGTGACGACGGCCTGCTGGCGAAGCTGCCCGAAGGCACCCTGGTGATTGATTCCTCCACCATCGCGCCGGAAACCGCCCGGGGTGTGGCCGAAGCAGCCCAGGCCCGGAACATTCCGTTCCTGGACGCGCCGGTATCCGGCGGTGTGGGTGGTGCCAAGGCCGGTACCCTGACCTTCATCTGCGGCGGTGACGAGGCCACCTTTGCCAAGGCCAAGCCGATTCTGGACGCCATGGGCAAGAACATCTTCCACGCCGGCCCCCACGGCTCCGGTCAGGTCGCCAAGATCTGCAACAACATGCTGCTGGCGATCCTGATGGCCGGCACCAGCGAAGCCCTGGCCCTGGGTGTGAAGAACGGCCTGGACCCGGCGGTACTGTCGGAAATCATGAAGCAGAGCTCCGGCGGCAACTGGGCCCTGAACGTCTACAACCCCTGGCCGGGTGTGATGGAGAATGCGCCGGCGTCCCGCAACTACGAGGGCGGCTTCCTGGTCAATCTGATGACCAAGGACCTGGGCCTGGCGTTCGACAACGCGGTCAAGAACCAGGCCTCCATCCCCATGGGCTCGCTGGCCCGCAACCTGTTCTCGATCCACGCCGGGCAGGGCAATGGCACGCTGGACTTCTCCAGCATCCAACGCCTGTACAAGCCGGAGTGACCGGGTGGGGCGCGGTGTGCCGCGCCCCGTTTCCCACCTGGCTTCGCTTCGGCCCCACTCTGGCAGTCCTCTGCTAGGGTTGAGGCATGAGCTCATCCAAACTGAAAACACCCGATGGCCGCTACCTGGTAGTCAAAGGCCGCCTGTGGCGCTGCGCCAATCCGGAGCTGTCCGGAGCGGCCTACCGTGAGCGTGTGCACCGCCTGATGTCGGCGCGCCGGGACGTGCACAAGGCGCAGAAGGCCGGCAGCAATAAACAGGAGCGCGAGGCCCGGACCAGGGTCGATGCCGCCAAGCGAGCACTCGGGGAGCGAGGGCCGGTGTGGTGGTCCGATGGTGCGCCTGACTACACCCAGCACAAGATCGAAAACACCCCCTACGCCGACTGGTATGTCTCCCTCGACGAGCCGGAGGGGCAGAACTGATACGGCCATCCCGCGCGCCGCCATCCGCCCGGCGCCCCAGACCCTATTCGTCCAGAATCATCTGAAAACCGCCGTAGATCAGGCGGCTGCCGTCGAAGGGCATCGGGTTATCCCGCATGCGCGGGTCATTCATGATCTTGGTCATGCCAGCATCCCGGGCCTCCCGCGAGGGCCACAAGGCCCATGAGAACACCACCGTTTCATCTTCGCCGCACTGCACCGCCTGCGGAAACGAGGTCTTCTTGCCGGTCGGGACATCATCGCCCCAGCACTCGACCAGACGGGTGGCACCGTGCTCCTCGAAAATCTGGGCGGCTTCGCTGGCGTGACGAATATAGTCGTCCTTGTTCTTGGTGGGTACGGCGGCGACAAATCCTTCTACATAGTCCATGGTTAGCTCCCCTTGGCGTGAGTAAGCTCAAGGCAACGGCACGGCACAATGTCTACCTTGGGTGGTTCAGGTCATGCGCGTTGGGTGCGCGCTTTTCCCCAAAAGCGGCTGGTAATGACGCCGGTATTGAGGAGGATGAGTTCCTCGCAGTCGACGAGAAGCGCTTCGATAATGTCAGAATAGCAGCCCTCGATGATCCGGCTGGCATGATTGCCAATAAAGTCTCGGGTGTCCCGACTGCTGTTCTGATCAGCCAATCAACTTGGCCATGGCCCGATCCCCGGACTGGTCCCGCTCCTCAAGACCGGCCTTGACGCCTTCGCGGTTGCGCTCCGGCTGGTTCTGGCTGGCTTTGAGTTTGCCGGTGAGCTTGTCGATGCGGATTTCGATACCCACCAGGCCCTGCATCATGCGCTCGATGTAGTCTTCAGGTGCATCCGCCACTGACCAGGGCTCCGTGCGTTCCGCCTCGTGCTGGTTGGTTAGCTGGTTGAGGTGGCGTTGCAGCCACTCCGGATCTTGGACTACCCGGGCCTGGCCCTCGGCGTGGACGGCCAGGTAGTTCCAGGTGGGCACGACTTTCCCGGTTTCGGCCTTGGTGGCGTACCAGGACGGCGATACGTAGGCGTCCGGGCCCTGGAAGACGGCGAGGACCCTGGCACCGGTTTCCAGGCGGCGCCACGCGGGGTTGCTGCGGGCCAGGTGGCACTGGAGCACCCCTGGGGTGCCACCGTCCGAGGGCACCAGATGGAAAGGCACGTGGTTGGCTTCGATGCCTTCGGCATCGGCCAGGATCAGCAGGCCGAATCCATAGTCGCGAATGTATTGCTGCAACTGTGCCTGGTCGCTTTCCAGGAAATGACTGGGGACGTGCATTGGGTGCTTTACCTCTTTTGTCTGCCCGGGGTGAACCGGGCGGATTCGATGCAGGATGTGGTTGCCTGTCTGCAAGCATATAGCCCTTGAGGGTGGGATCGTAGCCATGGTCGCTGTCATGACGCCGCTCACCGAGGAACTATTTTCCTTCAGCTCTCGTTATCCAGAGTGTAAACCTGTACTTTGAGACGCTGTTCACATTTATCCCCTTTCACGTGCAGTACACGAGGTTCATCCATGGCAGGTGTCGATCTAGGCCCCAAATACGAAGCGCTCAAACAGCAGTACGTGCAGAGCCTGCCGACTCGCCTCCAGGAGCTACGATCCTCCTGGAACCGCTTGCAACATGTCAGCTGGGACGCCAAGGCGCTGACGTTCATGGAGCAGTGCGCCCACAAGCTTTCGGGCAGCGGCGCGACCTTCCAGTTGCCGGAAATCAGTCAGGGCGCCCAGGCGCTGGAAGAGCAGCTGCAGCAGCTGCTGAAAAAGGCCGATGCCACCCCGGCGGAACGAAACCAGATCGAAGCCTTGCTCAGTGGCCTGGAACGCGTGGCCGACCAGGCCATCGATACCGCTGCGCCCGCTCAGGCACCGGCAACGTCGCCAATGCCGGCGAGGAACCGTCACCGCATCGCCGTGATCGAGGACGACGAGCACCTGGCCGGGTTCCTGCGCGACTGGCTGGAACAGCGTGGCTTTACCGTAGATGTCTTCGACACGCCGGCGGCCTACAGCGCGCGCACGGAGAGCCACAGCCATCAGTTAATTCTGCTGGACATCAGCTTCCCGGAAGGGGCACTGGAGGGCATCGCCTGGCTGGAACGCCTGAAACTTCAGATGGACGCCAACACCCCGGTGATCATGATGTCCGCCCGAAGCGACATGGTGGCCCGCATGCGCGCGCTGCGTGCCGGCGCGGATACCTACCTGACCAAACCCCTGGACCTGGGCGTGCTGGAAACGCGCATCGATCAGTTGCTGAGCACCAGCACCCGTGCCAAGCAGCGTGTGCTCTGGGTGGATGACGACGCCGAGCTGCTGGCCTACTTCAAGACCCTGCTGGCCGAGCACGGCTACGAGGTGGAGGGGCTGTCCCAGCCGGTGCGGATTCTGGAGCGTATCGAGGAATTCCAGCCCGACGCCATCGTGCTCGACCACGAAATGCCCGGTGTGCAGGGCGTGGACCTGGCCCGGGTGCTGCGACAGGACGCCCGCTACATGACCATGCCGGTGCTGTTTGTATCGGCCTCCGGGGCGGTGTCCGATCAGCTGGCGCAGCACCGCATGGCGGGCAGCCAGATTTTCAAGAAACCGCTGGATAACCAGCGTTTCCTGGCCGCCCTCCAGCAACACCTGATGCAGGCGCAACTGCTTTCGAGCCGCATCAACCTGGTGAGCCAGCGCCGGGCACACCAGGGCCTGCAGAATCACGACTATTTCCTGACCGAACTGGGCACTCTGCTGGCCTATCTGGAGGCCGCGCCGAACAAGCCCTCGCAATTCCTGGTGCAGGTCGGCATCGATCGGGAGGAGTTCCTGCGCGCGCAGCACGGTGCCCGAGCCCTGGCCCGTCTGACCGCCAACATGGCGCAGCACTTCGCCGACCAGCTGGGCGCCAGCGATTCCGGCTGCGCCCTGGGCGGTGGCAGCTTCCTGTTTCAGATCAATCCGCCCGTGGCCGAGGCCGCCGAGGCCTTCCTCGAGCAATTCCACCAACGCTTGAACAGCCCGCGCTGGTCCCTGGGAGAGCCGGCGGTACCGGTGACCCTGAGCATGGGCGTTTTGCCGCTGACCGAATCCATGAACGAAGACAAGGCTCTGCTGGAAGTGGAACAGGCCTGTGCCGAGGCCATGCAGGCTGGCGGTTGTGTGGTCTGGCACCGGGCACCGGAGCGGTCGGACAACGGCGGACTGGATCACCGTATTCGCGAGCTGCTCGTGGCCCAGGCGTTCAAACTGCATTACCAGCCCATCGTGAACATGGATTCGGGCGACACCGTGTTCGAAGCCCTGGTCCGTCTGGTGGATGAAGACGACGCCGTGTACCTGCCCGGCCAGTTCCTGCCCCAGTTGGCCCAGGGCAACCACGGCACCCTGCTGGATCTGGATCGCTGGGTGGTGGAACACGCCCTGGACGGGCTCTCCAAGCTGGCGGGCAAGGCCGCCGCCAGTCACTCGGTTGCCATCAAACTCGCCTCGCCGATGGGGGAGGTGGCCAAACTCCTGTCGTTCCTGAGTACCGGCATGCGCAATGCCCGCATCAAGGGCAACCGGCGTATCTACCTGGCGCTCTCCAGAGCCACCGTGATCAAGGACGTCGCCAGTGCCAAGCAGGTGCTGAAGGTGGTGCAGGACATGGAATGCGGAGTGATCATCGAGCACCTGGACGCCAGCCCGGCGTCGCTGGAGCTGGTGCGGGAGCTGGGCTCGGTGGATTACGTGAAGCTCGATGCAAAATACGGCGCCAGTGTCGAGCAGACCCCGGAACTGGAGAAGCTGCTGCGGCAGTTAACCGACGTGTTTGGCTCCAGCCTGCCGATCGTGGCGACGCGGGTCGAGGACGCCAAGGCCCTGGCCTGGTTCTGGGAGCGCGGCGTCCGCAATTTCCAGGGCCATTTTATCCAGGCCCCGGAAGTGGCGATGAATTTCGAATTCTAACGCCGGCAATGCGTGGGTAGGGCCATGACCTGGCGCTTCAGCCACCACTGCCATAGGGGCGGGTGATGATCTCCAGGAAATGCCCATCGGGGTCGTCAAAATACAGTCCGCGGCTGCCGTCGTGCCGGTTAATCTCGTTGGGCTTCTGCTTGCCCGGATCGGCCCAGTAGGCGATGCCCTGGTCGCGGATGCGTCCGAAGATCTCATCGAATTCCGGCTCGCTGATCAGGAACGCGTAATGCTGGGATGCGATCTCGCGCCCGGTTTCGTAGTAATCCAGGGAAACCCCGTTGCTTAGCTCGACCACAAGGAAGGGCCCGAACGGGGTGGGGCTGTCGAGTCCCAGCAGGCCTGTGAGGAAGTTGGCGGACCTGTGCTTGTCGTGGCACCAGACAATGGTGTGGTTCAGTTGCACGCTCACGCTGTGACCTCCCTGGTTGTGAAAGTCAGTCACCCCAGTGATAGCAGAAATTTGCCGGCGGGAGGAGCGGTTTTGGCGGCCGCCGTCAGCGCCGATGCCGGGCCTGTAGAATCTCGTAGATCTGATACACCGCCGCCACGTCCGCCTCGGAGGGGATCAGCGTCTCTGGGGAAGCCTGCGCCAGCCGTGCTTGCGCCTCCGGCGAGACATTGCGCTGAATCCAGCCGTCCAGCACCCGAAGCAGGGCCCGCTCATCCGGTCCACCCACCGAGGGCCAGTACACGTAGGGCACCAGTTTCGGGTTGCGGATGTAAAACAGCGGGAAGGCTTGCGGTTTGCTATCGGCGCTGCCCCGAACCCCGAAATGAAACTGGTCGCCGTCCCGGTCCTGGAAGGTCACGGAGATGGTCCCGGTCTCCGTCGAGCGGGTGGCGCTCTGCACCGAGATGGGTTGGTCCAGCTCCGGCAACGCCGTGATGTAGTACTGGAAGACGATGCCTGCGAGCAACAACAGGAGCAGGGTGGCCAGTGCGATGGATTTGGTCACTTGGGCAGTTCCATGGCGGTCGGGTTGGGTTTGAGCGTTACGGGGCGGGATGTCCGGTTGTTGGTGCTGGACTCGGTTCAGCCAGCCGGCGCTCGCCCGCGGTCCGGCAAGGCTAACACACGGGGCGCCCGGCCAGGCGATGTTCCTGGGCCCGAATCGCCTCGGTCAGAAAATCCATCAGCGCGTGAATTCGCACCACACCCCGCAAATCCGGGTGCATCAGGAACCAGAGGCCGTATTCCAGCTCGGGAATCGGGTCGGTGAGCTGCACAATCTCCGGGTCGTTATCGGCCAGGTAGCAGGGCAGGACCGCCAGGCCCATGCCGGCGCGAATGGCACTGAGAATGCCAACCAGGGTGTCCACCCGGAACCCACAGGCGGACTTCAGCTGGTGGTGGTCCATCCAGTGGTCCAGTTCCGAATCCTGCAGCCGCGGCCCGGTGCCGATCCAGGGGTGCCTGGCGAGGGCGTCGATGGACGCCCCCGGGCTCAGGCCGAAACTCCGATGGCCGTACACCGCCTGGCCAATCTTGGTCAGCGGCCTGCCGATGAGGTGTTCGGGCGGGCGATTGGAGGGGCGTACCGCCACATCCGCTTCCCGGCGGGTGAGATTGAACAATTGGTTGGAGATGGCCACGTCGACCACGATGCCGGGGTAGGTGTGCTGGAACTCGGTGAACAACGGCGCCAGCAGCCCCATCATCAGCGAGTCCGTGGTGGTGGCCCAGATCTCCCCGCTGGGCGCCAGGTCCCGGCCGGCAACCTTGCGTTCCGCCGCCAGGGCCGCTTCGTCCATGATCTTGGCGGTGTCCGCCAACTCCTCGCCCGCCAGGGTGGGCCGGTAACCGGACCGGCTGCGTTCGAACAGGGCTACCCCCAGGCGCTGCTCGATGTCGCCCAGGCGCCGGAAAACCGTGGCATGGCTGACGCCCAGCGTGCGCGACGCCCCGGACAAGGATCCGGAGGAGGCGATGGCGAGCACCACTTCAAAGTCATTCCAGGCGAGGTGGCCCCGGAAACTGGCGGCGGAACCCGAGGAGGACTTGGGCTTTTCGGTTGTTCGTTTTTGCAAAGTTCTTATTCACTCTTTTGGAATAGTTTGCACGATAGAACAAAACTAGCATGTTCCTGAAGCCATGAGATACCCAAGCCCCACAACCCGGGCGGCGGAATGGAGGTTAAAGACATGATCTATTCAGGACACGCACACACCTACTACACCGGCACCGCCGTAGCCCGTCGCGATGGCAACGGGAACGAGGGCGGTGGAGCCTATCAACCACGGCCGGAGTCCATTCCGCGCAGGTACCGGAATGGGCGAGGGGGCATCAACCTTGAACGGGTGAGGCAGGATCAGCGTCGGGCCCGTCGGGATCTGGTACGCGCCGTAGTACGCCGGCTGCGGTCGTTTTGGCGCGGCTGAGCGGTGATGGAGCCCAGGGTATGAGTGGCGGCATTGTCGGGGCCAGTTGCGGCGATGGGTCAGTCGTCGTTTTGATGGTCGCCCTGCTTGCGCCGCTGGCGGCAGGGCCGGCAACGGACCGCCACCGCCCAGAGATGGCCCTTTGCTTCCTCGTAGTACCACTTCTGCTGTTCCGCGGTCCAGGTCTGCGCCGCGCCGCAGTCGAGGCAGATGAACGGGTAATCCCGGTACCAGCGGGGCAGATCGCCGTAGGTGTTGATGTGGGCGAGCTTGCTGGCATCCGCAAGCACGGCGCCCGGCGGTGGTGGTTCGCCGGGCATGTGCGGGGGGAGCAGGGTTAGCTTGTCGTCCATAGTCTATCGAGCGGCGCTAGGCTGAAAAGGCGTCATGGTAGGTCACCTCGCCCTGGGGAAACGCCACGCCGAAGGACACGGCCTGGAAGTATTCGGCGGGCACCCCAGGGAAAACCAGCCCCTCGACGACCTTGAAGCCAAAGCGCCCGTAGTAATGGGGATCGCCCAGCAGGACACAGCCCGAGGCCCCCTTGGCATCAAGATCGGCAAGCGCTCGTTTCATCAGTTGAGAGCCCACGCCCTGGCCCTGGTACGCCGGCAGCACGGACATCGGCCCCAGCCCGAACCAGTGGGCCGCACCGTCGGAAATGCGCACCGGCGAGATCGCCACATGGCCGATGATCTTCCCATCGGATTCGGCCACCAGGGAGACAGTCAGTGCGTCAGACTTCCGAAGCGCCTGAACGATGAACTGCTCGGTGTGATCGGTATGGGGGGCGTTTTGGAACGCCTGTTCGGTGACGGTGTGGATGTGTTCCGCATCCTGCGGTGTTTCCGTGCGGATTGTGAGATTCATGTCTTGGTCTCGTATAGCTGTAAAGGGAAGCCACGATAAGTTGGGCGTCCGGCGGTCGTCGACCATGGACTACAGCGCAAAGTTGTTTTGAATAAAACTCAGCAAAAAAGGAAAGCTGATGGTCGCAAATCTTGCTATATGGAATTTCGAATCTGATGAACCGCCCTGTAATCCTGGAAGTTCATTTTTATGTCTTGAGGGTTCAGATGCTTTTTCCGGATAAACCGAAACTCGTAAGCGTTTATTCCCAACTTTTTCTTCTCAAGTCCGGCTAAAACCCACCTAGCATCGACCCAGAACCAGAAAATCCTCATTGCCCTAGGTGATGTGATCTTGCCGGCTGCCTTTAGAGCTTCAAAAGCGCCCCAAATGATCTTGCCGCGAAAGCTACTGCGAGAGACCCGCCGCTTCTGTATGCGGCTTGTCGTTCTCGTGAGAATTCTCAGATGCAGATACTGGTAAAGATTAATCTGCAGACGAGTTTCACCATCTTCCATGAGCTCAGACCAGTGAGATTTCTCCATTTTCACCTGTGGATCAAGCCAAAGCTTACCGTCAACAGTGCACTGTTATGCGATGCCGGCATGTGCACCACAATTCATACATTTTTCTGGGATCGACAAGGCCCTGATAAAGCTGAAAGAAACCCCGTAATGCCCATGGCATACTTTGCACTTCATGCCAGTGATGCAGTGCACCCAACCTAGACCAAAAACCAAAGCCACCAAAGGAATCATGACGAACATGGGCCAAACGACCTGAAAATACTCGCAGAGCTCAATCACAATAAGCTGCGGAGCGATTACTACCGGAGCTAGACCGAAAGCAACCGCAAAACTTCTAAGTCGAATATTCATGATTCCGTAACGCTTTTATTCAGCGGTGCCCTTGTAGCGCAGCGAAAAGGGCATCCGGTGGAGGGCCGTTAGGGCCGGAACGAACTGCAATAACTTGTTATAGCTTTTGATTTCCCTGTACCCAAGTGTCGAATTGGACCTTATTCCGAACGTCCAATTTTAAAGCAGCTGCATTCCTCAAAGCTCGACGAATCATCCAGTACGCTTCGTCGCAGTCGTTCATCTCGAACTCAATCTCATCACTCGGATCGTGGTGTTTTAGTTTATTTCTGCCGCTGTTCCAGGCCTTAAAAATCGACCCTTTGGATTGTTGATCGATTGCAGGATCGAGATCCAAAACTGCCCTAAAGGTTCTTAGTAGATCATAAGAAACTTCGTGAGATGGCTGCTGCCCTTCACTCTCGAGAAGTCCTGCAAGAATTGCATCTGCTGCGCCAGCGAGCGTGAGACTGCAAATAAAATTTTCTTGCAAGAATAGCTCGATAGCCTGGGTAAGCTGATTTATCGCTACCTCAGATTTTCGAAATACTTCCGGCGCTTTAAAGCCCAGCCCTCGAAGATGCCTGTTACCCATAGTTATAACGCCAGTGGTAATGAGCGCCAACGGAGCGCATCGTAGTTGGCGTCCCGTTGACCACATTGTTAAGTTTTTTCATTCTAGTTTTTCTCCGCATTTAAAACACTTAGCGCTAACCCAGGATTTAACGATGATGGGGAACTTGGCAATTTCTATAATGGAAAAAACGCCCAAACCACATTTGGGGCATCGAGGTATAAATAGCCTGAGATAAGAAAGCCAGAGAGCCCCCACGATGATGAAGGTTAGCCAGCCGGAAGATACTCCATAGGCTTGGCTCGGTAGTTTCTTTTCGAGCACCAGCACCGAGACAAACACCCCCGCTAAACCAGCGATTAATAGTGAGTATGCCCATGACTTCAAATGCTAAACCTCCGTGTGTCCAGAATACTTAACGCCGCCAGCATGCGCAGCTTTGCAGTACAGGCGAAGACGCAATTAAAAAGCGGTCCCCGTTCCTGGCCTTGTTATGAGTTTTAGGGGATTGTTACATGCTTGATCCAATATGGCGCAAGATAACCAAGAACCCCACCCAATAAAGCCCCAATGCCTGCGGCTTCCGCTCCGACTCCAAATTCTAACCCCAGCATCGCTCCTGCCAGAGCCCCGAAAATCAACTCATAAGCCCAGGGGGGCTTGAACAACTTTGGCTCAATGGTCGGTGCTGCAACTAAGCCCACAGACACCCCAGCGGAACCAACCAAGGCCAGCCTTTGCCAATCCCCAAAATAGAACATTAGGGAGACTGCCGAGAACGCTCCGCCGAAAAAGAGGATGGAAAAGGCAGCTACTCGTAACTTGGGCATAATTCCATTTTCCCTTCATAACGCCGCCATAAACGGCTGCCGAAGCAACGCGTAGGCAGTCCAGTGGAAGCCACGCTTTTCGTCGCTGCAACAAATTTGATGGCCTTGTTAAAACAGTTCACGGCTTAGCTACCGGCGATATCTCGCGACATAAATACGATCGACCATCAGAGCTATGCCTCCAACTATAGCGATGCCAATTCTTGGCCCGAAGGCAGAAGGTTGGTCCAGCCCAGCATGATGAGCAGCGACAAAGAGTAGGACACTCGATGCAAAGACAACTCCAGAGGCCAATAGGACTCGGTTAGCCAGCATCGTCTTCCTTTTGTTGGGTTCGCTCTCCATACTCACCTGACGTTTTAACAGTGTATTCAGCGAACCCGTTCGTATAACTCTAGCCCCCAACACTACTCAGTCCGCAACTTCAGTCCCGACGCGTTGATTCAGCACTTCCGCACTGGTAGTTTTCACCTCAACCTCACCGGGTAGATTAGTCGAGGATCGACTGCTGCGCTTTAGCCGGTGGGTACATCACCAATGCTTCAAAGGATTGAAAGCATGCCCCAGGCAAGTGGATTGCAGTTCACCGTCCGTGTCGGTGAGCACCCCCAGGATTTGTTCGCCGTGGTTGGCTTTGCGCTGACCGAAGGCCTCTCCGAACTCTGTCAGGGCCGGCTGGAGCTGGCCAGTGTTGACCCTCATGTGGATGTTGGCCGCTTGCTGGAACAGCCGGTGGAGCTGTTGATCTGGCAGGACGGTGTCCCCCTGCGCCGGTTCAGCGGCGTGGTCAGCGAGGCCGCCCGTGGCGACGCCGGCCATCGCCGCACCCGCTACGAACTGGTGATCCAGCCGCCGCTGTGGCGATTGGGGCTGATGTACAACAGCCGGATTTTCCAGGGCCTGGGCACTGAGGCCATGATCCGCACCCTGCTGGAAGAGCGCGGCATCGTGGAGACGGTGTTTGAGCTGAAGCGGCCGTCCCAGGTGCGGGAGTATTGCGTCCAGCACCGGGAAACCGACCTGGCGTTTGTGGAACGGCTGGCGGCGGAAGAGGGCTGGCATTACCGCTATCGTCATGGAAGTGCCGACGGTTCCGAGCCTCCGGCCCTGATCTTTGCCGATCACCACGGCGATGCCCCCACGCTCGATCCGGTGGCCTACAACGCCACGGCCGGCGGCAGTCACCGGCAACCGTCGGTGTTCCGGCTGCGCGTGCAGGAGCGGGTGCGGGCCGCCTCGGTGGCGCTGAAGGATTACACCTTCCGGAACCCGGCCTACGCCCTGATGCACGAGCAGGGCGCGAGCACGTCCAACCAGCGGGACGATTACCAGCACTTCGATTACCCCGGCCGGTTCAAGGCCGATGCCAGCGGCCAGCCGTTTACCCAGGCTCGCCTCGAGGCCTCGCGCAACGACGCCAGTACCGCCCAGGGCGAGAGCAACCGTCCCGACTTCAGTGCCGGTGCCAGGGTCGACCTCACCGATCACGATCAAGATGCGTTGAACCGGCCCTGGCTGCTCACATCCGTCACCCATCTGGGCCGGCAACCCCAGGCCCTGGAAGAAGAGGGTGGGGCCGAGCCTACCCACTACCACAACCATTTCAGCGCCATTCCGGCCAGCCAGACCTGGCGCCCTCTGTGCCCCCATCGCCCGCGCATGGAAGGCCCACAGATCGCAATCGTTACCGGCCCGGAGGGCGAGGAAATCCATTGCGACCAGTACGGCCGGGTCAAGGTGCGCTTCCCCTGGGACCGCTACAGCCAGAACGACGAACACAGCAGCGCCTGGCTGCGGGTCAGCCAGGGCTGGGCCGGTGGCCAGTATGGCTTCATGGCGCTGCCGCGCATCGGGCACGAGGTGATTGTGTCCTTCCTCGACGGCGACCCGGACCAGCCGATCATCACCGGGCGCACCCATCACGCCACCAACCAACCGCCGTACGCCCTGCCCGAACACAAGACCCGCACCACCCTGAAAACCCAAACCCACAAGGGCGAGGGCAGCAACGAGCTGCGCTTCGAGGACGAGGCCGGGCAGGAACGGGTCTACGTCCACGCCCAGAGAAACCTGGACCTGCTGACCGAGCACAACCGCACCGAGGTGATCCGGAACGACAGCCACCTCACGATCGGCAACGACTGCGTCGAGCGGGTTTTGGGTAACGCCCATCACACGGTGGACGGCGGACACCGGGAGTCGGTGGGCGGTGATTGCAGTCACGCCGTGGGCGGGAGTTTTCGCGGGTACCAGGGTAGGGCGCAACTGATTGAAGCCGGGCAGGAGATTCACCACAAAGCCGGCCTGAAGGTCGTGATTGAGGCCGGCGCCGAGGTGAGTCTGGTGGCGGGCGGCAGCTTTGTGAAGGTGGACCCCAGTGGGGTGACCGTGTCCGGGCCCTTGGTGCGCATGAACTCCGGCGGGGCGCCGGGGGCGGGGACGCCTGCCTCGGTGCAGTCCCCGGAACGGCCCCGGCGTCTTGAGTCCTGACACAACAGTAACTTGCGGCTGATGCGTTCCTGGGCGAGGGGCGTTAAAGTAGGTAATGAGGGAGCGGGCTGAACGTCCCTGGACTGGTCAGCCCGGCTACATGGAATCAACTCAGGACAGCCTACGCCACGTGGACGATCAGCCAACGGATAAGACCCAGCCCGAACCCAACGAACCGGAAGCCCAGCCGCGCCCGCTCATTGGCGCGGAGCTCTCCACGCCCATCTACGGGCTGTTCACGCTCGGCATTCTCTACACCCTGTATGTGGCGCACCAGATTGTCCTGCCCATCATCCTGGCGATATTGACCAGCCTGCTGTTGTCGCCCCTGGTGAAAAAATTCTACGTGTCCTGGCGCATTCCGCGCATGGTCAGTTCCTTGCTGTTGGTGCTGCTGGTGCTGGTGAGCATCGTCGGGGTGACCTACGCGGTGGCAACGCCGGTGCTGAAGTGGGCCGAAGACGCGCCCCAGGGCATCTCCCGGTTGCTGGTGGGCCAGAGTGAGATCCGGCGCCAGATCAGCAAGGTGACGGAATCGGCCGAGAAGGTCGAAAAATCCATGGAGGAGCTGTCGGACAGCAACAAGGCCAAGCCCACCACGGTGGTGCTGCAAACCGAATCCTGGCGCAGCCAGTTGATGAGCAAGGCCCGCAACGGCATTGCCGGGCTGTTGCTGGCCCTGGCGCTGACCTACTTCCTGCTGGTGGGCGGCGACCGGATCATCAAGAACCTGGTACGCCAGCTGCCCCGGAGCCAGCGGCGAACGGTGTTGCGGATCACCACCGACTCCCAGCACGAGATCGCCCAGTACCTTGGCGTGCTGGCCTTGAGCAATACCGTGGTCGGCGTCGCCACCGCACTGATGTGCTGGGCCGCCGGCCTGCCCGACCCGGCGGTGTGGGGCCTGGTGGCGGGGCTTGCCCGGTTCATTCCGTACCTGGGCGTGATTCTGACTATCTCCCTGCTGGCGGTGGTGTCCGCCATCAGCCTGGATGTGCTCTGGATGATGGCCATCGCCCCGGTGGGCTATCTGTTGCTCACCACCCTGGTGGGCTTCTTCATTGAACCCTGGGTGCACGGCTTCCGGATGGCGATCAATCCGGTGGTTATCTTCGTGGCGATCTTCTTCTTTGGCTGGCTCTGGGGGCCGGTGGGCGTGCTGCTGGCGGTGCCGCTGATGACCGTGATCCAGGTGGTGCTGAAGCAGATCCCCCGGCTACGCCCGGTGTACAAGGTGATCGCCCGCTAGCCTCACCCTGAAGGTGGTTGCGGGTATACCAGATACCCGTAACACCCGCTGACACCCTCGGGTATCTAACCTATCCTGAAACGGAACAGTCATTCAGCGGATAGGGAGGATCGCCCACCCATGATACCGACGACCATGAAAGCCATGGTGCTCACCGGCCACGGTGACGTGGACAAACTCGAGTATCAGGACGTGCCGGTGCCGTCGCCAGCCGCCGGTCAGGTGCTGGTGAAAGTCACGGCTACGGCCAAGAACAACACCGACCGCAAGGCCCGGGAGGGGCTGTACCCGACCAAGAAGGGCGAGATGACCTCGTTCCAGATGGGGGGCAAACCCACGCTGTTGTTTCCCCGGATTCAGGGCGCCGACATTGCCGGACGGGTGGTGGCGGTGGGCGAGGGCGTGCCCGACAGCCGCATCGGTGAGCGCGGCCTGCTGGATTTCAACATCTACGCCAACGACCGCCGGGACATCAACCTGACACCCGACTACTACGGCCACGGCGCCGACGGCGGCTACGCCGAGTACGTGGCGTTGCCGTCCGAACAGTTTCATCACATCCCCAACCCGGAGCTGACCGACGCCGAGCTGGCGTCCATGGGCATGTGCTCCTACCAGACCGCCTACCACATGGTGACCTCCGCCAACATCCAGGCCGGGGAGCGCGTGCTGGTGACCGGCGCCAGCGGCGGTGTCGGCACCGCACTGATTCAGCTGTGCCGGATCATCGGCGCCATTCCCTATGCCCTGAGTAAGCCGGACAAAGCCGAGGCCTTGCTACGCCTGGGCGCCGAGGCGGTGCTGGACCGCTCCGACATGGACAGCTTCGTGGACCGGGTCAAAGCCGAAACCGGCGGCAAGCCCATCGATGCGGTGATGGATCTGGTGGGCGGTGAGATGACCGATGTCTTCATCGACACCATGATCTTCGACATGAACGCGCGCTCCACCTACCCGCGTTTGAGCATCGCCGGCGCCAGCGGCGGCAACATCAGCGAAATCCTGTGGACCCGCATTTACCTGTACCAAGTGCAGATTTTCGGAGTGTCTCACGGTACCCGGGACGAGGCCGACCAGCTCATGGCCTGGATTCGCGAGGGCCAGCTCAAGCCGGTGCTGCACGGTGCCTTCCGGCTTTCGGACCTGCACCGGGCGGAGGAATACTTCGTGAACCGGGGCTCCAATTACCTCGGTAAAATCGTCATCGTGCCCGACGCTCAATGGAGCGAGCACGGCCAACCCTGGTCCCTGGAGGCTGCCCGATGAAACCGGAACTGACCATTCAGCTCATGGACACCCACGCCGGCGGCGACGTCAGCCGCATCGTCACCGGCGGCATCGACCCGCTGCCCGGCGACACGGTGCGGGCCCAGATGGAGTACCTCCGGGACGACGCCGACGGGCTGCGCCGGCTGTTGCTGGAGGAGCCCCACGGCATTCCCGAGATGTCGGTGGATCTGCTGGTGCCACCTACCGATCCCAGGGCGGCGGCCGGTTACATCATCATGGAAGTGATGGGCTATCCGATTTATTCCGGCTCCAACACCATCTGCACCGCCACCGCCGTGCTGGAAACCGGCATTGTGCCCAAGCGGGAAGGGCGCCAGCAGTTCATGCTGGAATCCCCCGCGGGGCTGGTGCAGATCGACGCGGTGGTGCGCGATGGCGTGGTGGAAGCCATTACCTGTGAGGGCCTGCCCAGCTACATCCACACCTACCGGGCCACCATCGACGTGCCGTCCCTGGGCACGGTGACCTACAGCGTGGCCTACAGTGGTGGCTTCTACGCCCTGGTGGATGCCCGGGAGCTTGGTTTCCACCTGACCCTGGACGAGGAACGCAGCCTGGCCGAAACCGCCCACGCCATCGTCGAGGCGATCCAGGCCGAGCGCGGCTTCTCCCATTACACCCTGGGCGACGTTGGCCCGCTGCCGTTCCTGCACTTCATGGGGCCGGTGGAGCACGTGGCCGATGGCTATTTCCGCTCCCGCTCGGCCACCTACGTGCACCCGGGGGTGATCTGCCGCAGCACCACCGGCACTGGCACTTCGGCGCGCCTGGCGCTGATGAACTACGAGCGTCGCATTCAGCCCGGGGACCGGTTGGAAACCGTGTCGCTGCGGCAAACTGGCTTCATCGGTCAGTTCAGTGGCGTGGAGCGGGAGGGTGAATACGAAGTGGTGAGGAACCACATCACCGGCAAGAGCTACGTGATTGCCCGTTCCGACATCGTCGTCAATTGCGACGATCCGATGGTGGAGTGCGACAGCCTGCATCACATTCTGTCCAGCCGCCACGCCGGCACGCCCACGCCGGAGTCCTGAACCGGTGCGGTCAGTCCTGGCCCGGCTCGCAGCCGTGGCCGGGTCATTTTTTCCCCTAATAAGACGACTGGCTTTCCTCAGGTTTTGATCTAAAGTTTACCTTTACGTAAAGTGAACCCTGTGATACATCTTGATTCCTAGATTCGACAACAACAACAGGAGTTGGAAATGAGCCTTCCCGATTACACCGCCGTGTACAACAGCTTTGATCCGGCCGCTCTGGAAGCCGAGGTCCTGGATGGCCGCCTGGACAGCGGTCTGAATGTCTGCCACGAAATCTGCGACAAGTGGGCGGGCGACCCCGGGAAAGTAGCGCTCTTCTATGAAAAGGAAGGGGGTGGCGATGGCAAGCTCACCTTCGCCGAGCTGAAAGAGGCCTCCGCTCGTTTCGCCAACTACCTCAAGGCCCAGGGCATTGGCAAAGGCGACCGGGTTGCCGCCCTGTTGCCGCGTACCCCGGAGCTGCTGATCGTGATTGCCGGCACCCTGCGCGCCGGCGCCGTGTACCAGCCGCTGTTTACCGCCTTCGGTTCCGGTGCCATTGAATACCGCTTCGAGCGCGCCAGCACCAAGCTGGTGGTAACCAACCCGGAGAACTACCCGAAGCTGAACGACGTCAAGGACTGCCCGCCGGTGGTGGGGGTCAACGCCGCCGATATCAGCGCCGACATCCCCGATTTCGAAGCCACCCTGGCCAGCCAGTCCAGTGAATTCGAGCCGGTGATGGTGACCGGTGACGATCCATTCCTGCAGATGTTCACCTCCGGTACCGTCGGCAAGTCCAAGGGCGTGGCGGTTCCGGCCCGGGCGCTGCTGGCGTTCTATGTCTACATGAAGTACGCCATCGACCTGCGCGATGACGACACCTTCTGGAACGTGGCCGACCCCGGCTGGGCCTACGGTCTGTACTACGCGGTGGTTGGTCCGCTGCTGATGGGCCACGCCACCCACTTCAATCCGGGAGGCTTCACCCCGGAATCCACCTACGACATGATCCGCAAGTACAAGATCACCAACCTGGCGGCGGCGCCGACGGCCTACCGTCTGCTCAAGGCCAACGATCACGTGCTGCCGGAAGGTGAGAACCTGGGCCTGCGGGTCGCCAGCAGCGCCGGCGAGCCGCTCAACCCCGAGGTGGTGAACTGGATCAACAAGCGCCACTTCTGTCCGGTGAAAGACCATTACGGCCAGACTGAAACTGGTATGACCTGCTGCAACTTCCATGGCCTTGAGCACCCGGTTCGCGAGGGCTCCATGGGCTACGCCTCGCCGGGCCACAAGGTGGTCGCCCTGAACGAGAAGAATGAGGAAGTGGGCGAGGGCGAAGTCGGCCAGCTCGCGGTGGATGTGGCGGCCTCTCCGCTGTTCCACTTCGATGGCTACACCTGGGGCGAGAAAGACCCGTTCGTGAAGGGCTACTACCTCACGGGCGACATGGTCATCAACAACGGTGGCGGCTGCTTCTCCTTCAGTGGCCGTGATGACGACATCATCACCACCGCCGGTTACCGCGTTGGTCCGGCCGATGTCGAGAGCACCCTGCTGGAGCACGCGGCGGTGGCCGAGTCCGGCGTGGTGGGCAAGCCCGACGAGAAGCGCGGCTCCATCATCAAGGCCTACGTGGTGATCAAGAGCGATCAGGCGCCCGCCGACGACCAGGCCCTGAAGGACGAGCTGCAGGAGCTGGTGCGCCGTCGCCTTTCGACCCACGCCTTCCCGCGGGAAATCGAGTTCGTCGACGAGCTGCCGAAGACGCCCAGCGGCAAGATCCAGCGCTTCGTGCTGCGTAACCGGGCCAAGGACGAGCAGGGCGCATGAAGATCACCTTCGAGGAACTCCAGGCGTTTCTCGACGAGCAGTTCCCGCAGGGGGCCGCCTTCGGCTCCCTGCAGGCGCTCGGAGACGGCTGGGCGGAAATGAAGCTGGAGGTGAGCGACGAGCATCTTCGCCCCGGGGGCACCGTCTCCGGGCCGGCGATGATGGGGCTGGCCGACGTCACCCTGTACGCGGCGCTGCTGAGCCGCATTGGCCTGGTGCCCCTGGCGGTCACCACCAACCTCAACATCAACTTCCTGCGCAAACCCGTTGCCCACAAGGCCATCTGGGCCCGGGCCTCGATGCTCAAGGTGGGGCGGACCATGGGCGTGGGCGAGGTGTTTGTCTACTCCGAAGGGGCGGACGAACCGGTCGCCCACTCCACCATTACCTATTCGGTTCCGCCACAACGGTAACGCCATGGAAACTCGCGACACTCTGGTGCCGATCGGCGATGACCTGACGGTGGAAGTGCGCCGCATCCGGCACCAGAACGCCCGGGGCCCGACCTTGGTGTTCCTGCACGAATCCCTCGGCAGCATTGCGCTCTGGCGCCGATTCCCGGAACGGCTGGCCAAGGCCACCGGCCTGGATGCGCTGATCTACAACCGGCTGGGTTATGGCGCCTCCAGTGACGAACCGCTGCCGCGCCCCTACGACTACCAGGACCGGGAAGGCGCGACGGTGTTACCGCGCCTGCTCGATGAACTGGGCATTGACGAGGTGGTGCTGATCGGCCATAGCGACGGTGGCTCCATTGCCCTGATCGCCGCCGGTGCGCTCGGCGAGCGGGTGCGCGGGCTGGTGACCATGGCCGCGCACATCTACGCCGACCACCTCACCATCGATGGCATCCAGGAAATGATCGGCCGTTACCGGGACACCGATCTGCGGGACAAGCTGCACCGCTACCACGGCCCGCGCACCGACGAGCTGTTCCGGGCCTGGCACGAGGTCTGGCTGGACGAGGGCTTTGACGCGGCCCTGGATTTCCGCCACTGGCTGGAAGCTATCCGATGTCCGGCTATGATCATTCAAGGGGAGGTCGACGAATACGGGGTGCCGGAGCAGGTGACCGACATCGTCGCAGGCATTGGCCCGTCTGCCCGCGCGCACTTCATGCCGGATACCGGCCACTCGCCGCACCTGGAGAAGCCCGAGGAGTTGCTGGACCTGGTATGCGACTTTTTGCTGAGAGAGGCGGCCCTAAAAACCGAAATTAGCTGTTGACGTTTACGTATACGTCAATCTAATCTGTCAGTAAGTTTCAATGTACAACAATAACAAAGGTAGACTGGCTCATGAGTGAACAGTACGTCCTGGAGACCCGCAACCTTGTCAAAGAGTTCAAGGGCTTTGTGGCAGTCGACGACGTGAATCTGAAGATTCAGAAAGGCCACATCCACGCCCTGATCGGCCCTAACGGCGCCGGTAAGACCACCGTTTTCAACCTGCTCACCAAGTTTCTCATCCCCACCCGCGGACAAATCCTGTTCAACGGCGAAGACATCACCGCCCTGAAGTCGGCGGCCATTGCCCGCAAAGGCGTGGTGCGCTCGTTCCAGATTTCCGCGGTGTTCCCGCACATGACCGCTCTGGAGAACATCCGGGTGGCGCTGCAAAGCTTCGAAGGCACCTCCTACAGCTTCTGGAAATCCGGCGCCAGCCTGAACCGGCTGAACGAGCGCTGCATGGAGCTTCTGGATGCGGTCGGTCTGGCCGAGTACGCCAACACCACCACGGTGGAGCTGGCCTACGGCCGCAAGCGCGCGCTGGAACTGGCCACCACCCTGGCCATGGAGCCGGAGCTGCTGCTGCTGGACGAACCCACCCAGGGCATGGGCGCTGAAGACGTCGACCGGGTGGTGGAACTGGTGCGCAAGGCCGCCAAGGGCCGCACCGTGTTGATGGTTGAGCACAACCTGAGCGTGGTCAGCAAACTGTGTGACCGCATTACCGTGCTCGCCCAGGGCGCGGTGCTGACCGAAGGCGATTACGAGACGGTGTCCGCCGACCCGCGGGTGCGCGAGGTGTACATGGGCACCGATGCCAGTGGCGAGCGGGGTACGCCGTCCTCGAACAATAAGGAGGAGGCGGCCCAATGAGTCAGGCCCAAAGCAAAGAATACGAACAGCTGCGGGTGTCCGGGCTGCATTCCTTTTACGGTGAGTCACACATCCTGCACGGCATCGACCTGGTGGTTCGCCGGGGCGAGCTGGTGACCCTGCTGGGCCGCAATGGCGCGGGCCGCAGCACCACCCTGAAGTCGATCATGAACATGGTGGGCCGCCGCACCGGCTCCATCATGATCAACGGGGAGGAGACCATGTCTTGCGCTCCCCATCATATTGCCAGGTTGGGTGTCGGGTATTGCCCCGAGCATCGGGGCATTTTTTCGTCACTCAGCGTCCAGGAGAACCTGACCCTGCCACCGGTGGTGCGCAGTGGCGGCATGAGCCTGGAAGAAATCTACAACATGTTCCCCAACCTGTACGAGCGCCGCTTCAGCCAGGGCACCAAGCTCTCCGGCGGCGAACAGCAGATGCTGGCCATGGCGCGCATCCTGCGCACCGGCGCCAACATGCTGCTACTCGATGAGATCACCGAGGGCCTGGCCCCGGTTATCGTCGAGAAGCTCGGCGAGGTGCTGGTCAAGTTGAAGGAGAAGGGCCTGACCATCGTGCTGGTGGAACAGAATTTTCACTTCGCAGCGCCCCTGGCCGACCGCCATTACGTGGTCGAGCACGGGAAGATTGTGGAGGAAATCGGTGCCGATGAGCTGACGGCTAAGCAGTCGGTGCTGGACAGCTATTTGGGGGTCTGAACCCGGATAGGCGAGAACGAAAGAAAAAAAGCAACAACAAACCCGAACCAACGCAACACAGTAGCGGAGATACAACAATGACAATGATGAAAAAGCTTCTGACCTCAGCCGTTGCATCAGCCATGATGGCCACCGGTGCCCAGGCTGCCATCTCCAACGACACCGTCAAGATCGGTTATCTGGCGGACATGTCCGGGACCTACCGGGACCTGGCAGGCCCGAACGGCCTGAAAGCAATGGAAATGGCCATCGCCGACTTCGGTGGTGAAGTGAATGGCAAGAAAATCGAGGTGGTGAGCGCCGACGACCGCAACAGCGCGGACGTGGCCTCCAGCACCGTGCGCCGCTGGGTGGAAAACGAAAACGTTGACCTGGTCGCGGGCCTGGTGGCTTCCTCGGTCTCCATCGCCGTGAGTGACATCCTCGAAGAAAACGACAAGCTGGGCATCGTCTCCGGTTCTGCCGCCTCCAGCATCACCAACGAACACTGCACGCCGAACCACATCCACTACGTGTACGACACCTATCCGCTGGCCAATGGTACTGCCAGCGCCGTGGTGAAAGAGGGTGGCAAGACCTGGTTCATCCTGACCGCCGACTACGCGTTCGGTCACGCCCTGGAAGGGGACGTAACCCGAGTGGTTGAAGCCAACGGTGGTGAAATCATCGGTACCCTGCGCCACCCGTTCCCGACGCCAGACTTCTCCTCCTTCATCCTGCAGGCCCAGGCGTCAGGGGCTGATGTGGTCGCCCTGGCTAACGCCGGTGCCGACACCACCAACGCCATCAACACCGCCAGTGAGTTCGGCCTGACCCAGTCCGGCCAGACCCTGGCCGCGCTGCTGCTGTTCCTGAACGACGTTCACTCCCTCGGTGTGGAAGCGGCCCAGGGCATTCAGCTGACCACCGGCTGGTATTGGGACATGAACGACGAAACCCGTGCCTGGTCGGATCGCTTCATGGAAGTGACCGGTGTTCGCCCATCGATGATTCACGCCGGTGTGTACTCCAGCACCATGCAGTACCTGAAGGCTGTCGAAGCAACTGGTTCTGACGATGCCCAGACCGTACGCAAGCAGATGATGGATACCCCCATCAACGACATGTTCACCAAGAACGGCGTGATTCGCGAAGACGGTCGCATGGTTCATGACATGTACCTGGCGGAAGTGAAGACCCCAGCCGAATCGAAGGGTGAGTGGGACCTGTACAAGATCCTGCGCACCATTCCGGCTGAAGAAGCCTACCGTCCGCTCTCCGAGAGCAAGTGTCCGCTGGTCACCAGCAAGTAAGAGCGTAACCCCAGAGGGCTTGTCGGCCGCGCGGTTGGCAAGCCCCCGGAAACTGCGCAGATGGTCCGCTTTCCCCTGTCTGCGCTGCCTTTGGAGTTAGCAACATGTCCATGATTTTCGGTGTCCCCCTTGCAGTGCTGTCTGGTCAGCTCCTGATCGGGGTCATTAACGGCGCCTTCTACGCGCTGCTGAGTCTCGGGCTGGCCGTGATCTTCGGTCTGCTCAAGATCATCAACTTCGCCCACGGGGCGATGTACATGCTCGGTGCGATGGCCACCGTCATTATGTTCGACGTCCTGGGCGTCAACTACTGGGTCGCCCTGTTCATGGCGCCGCTGTTGGTCGGCGTGGTCGGGGTCCTGATCGAGTACTTCCTGCTTCGGCGCATCGCCGGCCAGGACCACATCTACAGCCTGTTGCTGACCTTCGGTATTGCCCTGTTGATGCAGGGTGTGCTGACCAATATCTACGGTGTCTCCGGCCTGCGTTACTCCATGCCGGATCTGTTCAAGGGCGGAATCAACCTCGGGTTCATGTTCCTACCTTACTACCGGGCCTGGGTCATTGGCATCGCGCTGGTGGTGTGCCTCGGGACCTGGTTCATGATCGAGAAAACCAAGCTCGGCGCCTACCTGCGCGCCGGTACCGAGGACGCCCAGCTGATGCAGGGCTTCGGGATCAACGTGCCGCTGCTGGTCAGCCTGACCTACGGCTTCGGCGTGGCCCTGGCAGCGTTTGCCGGTGTGCTGGCGGCTCCGATCTACTCGGTCACCCCGGTCATGGGCTCGCACATCCTGATCACCGTGTTCGCGGTGGTGGTGATCGGCGGTATGGGGTCCATCGGTGGCGCCATCATCACCGGCATCCTGATGGGGGTGATCGAGGGTCTCACCAAGACCTTTTACCCGCCGGCCTCCTCGGCCGTGATCTTCCTGGTCATGGTGGTGGTTCTGATGTTCCGGCCCGCCGGTCTGTTTGGTAAGGAGGCGTAACCATGAGCCAGTCATTCAATCCGGCCGACATCCACAAGGCCATCCTCGAACAGCAGAAAAGCGAGGACCGCAAGAAGATGATGCTTAACGGCATCCTGGTCCTTCTGCTGGTGGCCGCGCCGTTTGTCATGTACCCGGTCTTCCTGATGAAGATCCTGTGCTTCGCGCTGTTCGCGGTGGCGTTCAACCTGCTGTTCGGGTTCACCGGGCTGCTGTCCTTCGGCCACGCCGCGTTTCTGGCGACCGGTGGCTACACCACCGGCTACCTGCTCACCAACTTCTCCGGCCTGACCACCGAGATGGGCATCCTGGCGGGCACCGCAGTCGCCACCGTGCTCGGCCTGGCCTTCGCGTTGCTGTCCATTCGCCGCCAGGGCATCTACTTTGCCATGGTGACCTTGGCGCTGGCGCAGCTGGTGTTCTTTTTCTTCGTGCAGTCGGAATTCACCGGCGGCGAGGATGGCATGCACGGTATCCCCCGGGGTCACCTGCTGGGCCTGATCAACCTCGAGAACAACTTCAACATGTACTACTTCGTGTTGGCGGTGTTCCTGGGTTGCTACCTGCTGGTTCAGCGCATCGTCAGCAGCCCCTACGGCCAGGTGCTCAAGTCCATCAAGCAGAACGAGCCGCGGGCGGTGTCCCTGGGCTACAACGTCAACCGCTACAAGGTGCTGGCGTTTGTGATCTCGGCCGCCCTGGCGGGTCTGGCGGGTTCCATGAAGTCGGTGGTGTTCCAGCTGTCGTCCCTGAACGACGCCCACTGGCACATGTCGGGTGAGGTCATCCTGATGACCCTGGTCGGCGGCATGGGTACCCTGCTGGGGCCCGTGGTCGGCGCCACCTTCGTGGTGAACGTGGAGTACCACCTGTCCCAGGGCGCCCTGCGCGACTGGGTGGACCCGATCCTGGGTGGCATCTTCATTCTGGTGGTGCTGGCGTTCCGCAGCGGGATCGTCGGCGAGATCCAGAAGTTCATCAAGAAGAATCTGGCCTAGGACCTGGCCACTGCAATCAGGCTGATGAGCTGGCCGTCCCGGTGTAGAAACTGGGCGTCCAGCTCCTGGCCGTTGCGCCACTGATCGGACAGATCGGTCAGCAGGCGCAGCCGGGCCAGGCCCGGCTCCTGCCATTCCAGCACTTCCGCATGTTCGAAATAAAACCGCTTGAGGGTCAGCGGGTAGAGCGCCTTGAACAGGCTCTCCTTCAGTGAGAACGCCAGGGTTAGGCACTCACCGGGCCGCTCCTTCAGCGCCCGCGCGAAGCGCTTCCGTTCCCCGTCTGTGAGAATTTGCCCCGCAAGTTTGACCGCCCGTTCGTCCGCCATGACCCATTCCATGTCCAGTCCCACGCTGGCGTAACGGGATGCCCGACCGACGATGGCCGCGGCGCGACCGTCGCTGTGGGTGATCGAACCCACGCTGCCGGCCGGCCATTGCGGCGCCCGGTCTTCGCTGGTGCCGGGTATGGCGCCGACGCCGGTGGCTTGCTGCAGCGCCTCGCGCGCACACAGTCGGCCGGCCAGGTACTCCGCCTTGCGCTTGGCCACCGCGCGCTGAAGGTTGGCGGGCATGGCTATGCCGGTGCGGGCGAAATCCTCATCCCGCAGTGCCTCGGGATCGAAGTTTACTGCCACCAGGGGCAATTCCGTCAGGGGTTGCGGCCAGGTGAAGGTCTCGCCTGGATCGGTACAGAAGTCGGGGAGTGGGGCTTGGATGGGCATGCTGGAAGCATAGCCGATTGCTGCGGCTCGTAGAATGCTCCAGCAGGAATTCTGGATGGCGACAAAAAAGCCGCACCCTGAGGGTGCGGCTGTCGTTTCGCTCTCGCCCGGCTTACTGCTGGACGTTGGCGAAGTACTTGGTGAGGCGGTCCTTGTTGGTGGCCGCGGCGGCGGACAGTTCCTCCACGGCGGCCTTGGCCGCGTCGTAGTTGGTGGCTTCACCCACCTGGATGACCCCGGCCATGTTCAGGGCCGCGTGCGGGGTGCACTTGTAGACGTATACGCCTTCCTCATCCAGAGTCACGGTGATTTCCTCGTTGATACCACCTTGCCAGCCACTCGCGCCCTCGGGTACCGCCACGCTGGTGGAGTTGTGGGCCTGATCGACCAGCACAAACTTCACGGTGTCACCCGGCTCCGCTTTCACGAACCCCGGCTCGAAGACCATGGCGCCGTCAGCCCCCGCGTTCTTCATCTCCACGATGTGCTCCGCGGACAGGGCCAGTCCGGAGAAGACGGACAGGGTCAGCGCGGCCAGTACCTGTTTGAAGCGTGTTTGCATAGTTCACCTCTCGTTCAAGGTCAGTTGCTGATGTGCAGACACGGAAAAATACGGGCCGGACCAGCGAGGGGATTGGTCCAGGATTAAGGGGATGTGCCTATGGTAAACCGTAGGCAGGTATCCCCATTTGCGGTGCCTAACCTACGAACATCTTCTTGGCGAGGGGCAACCCCTTCAGGCCGCTGACGGCGATGGTCGTCAGCAGGCCGCCGATCATGGCGCCGACCACGCCGCAAGTCATCACATCCTGGCCGGTCAGGTACAGGCCCGGGATGCGGGTCTTGGGCTTGAGCCAGTCCTGTTCGAAGCGGTCTGGGGTATGGTTCAGGCCGTAGATCTCGCCCTTGCTGTAGCGGCAGAAGTAATCCGTGGACAGGGGCGTTGAGAGCTCGTAGTAGTCCACCTTGCCGTCCAGGTGCGGGAACTTCTCGTACAGCTTGGCCAGCAGGCGCTGGGCGTAGGCTTCCTTTTCCGCCTCGTAGTCTTCCCCGCGTTTGCCCCAGGTTTTGTCTGCCCAGTCCGCGTACCATTCGAAGGGGCCCGGGGCCACGATTTCGATGGTGGCGCGGCCGGGGTACCGCTCCTTGAAACTCGGGTCCTTGGCGGAGGGGAACGAGATGTAGGTCAGCGGGATGTCCGCTTCCTCCGGGGCCGCCATGAAGTCCGCCAGGTGCTTCTCGTAGTCTGGGCCGGGGTAGATCCAGTAGTTGGTCTTCGGCAGCTTCAGGTTTTCGGCGGTGTCCTTCAGGCCGATGTACAGGCAGTTGCTGGCCATGGAGCGCTCCACGGTTTGCAGTTTCTGCTGGTAGTAGTCTTTCTCGGGCGCGGAGTCGGGCAGCAGCGGGCCGAAGGTGTTGAACACCCCGGCGTTGCTGATCACCAGCGGCGCCCGCACGTCCTCGCCATCGGCCATGCGCACGCCCACGGCTTTGCCCTTCTCGATCAGGATTTCCTTCACGTCGGCGTAGGTGAACACCTCGCCGCCGCTTTGCTGCACCACGGGAATGATGGTCTTGGCCATCTCGGAGGCACCGCCGATGGGGTAGTAGCCGCCGTACAGATAGTGCCGGGCGATCAGGGCGTGAATGATGAAACTGGATTCGGCCGGCGGCAGGCCGTTGTCGCCCCACTGGCCGCACAGCACCGCAATCAGTTCCTGGTTGCTGGTCAGGCTTTCCAGGACCTCTCGGGTGGGTTTGTTGAGGAAATCGGGCGCGGCACGGTTAACGATCTTTCGCAGCGGGCCGGTGGCCAGGTCCGGCAGCACCTTGCCCACCACCAGCCCGGGCATGGCCTTGGCGACCTGACGCAGGTATTTCAGGTAGGTGTCTATGGCCTGCTCCTCACCGGGGAAGGCCTGTTTCAATTCGGCCTTGAAGGCCTCCGGCCCTGCCACCAGGTCGACGTGGCGGTCGCCCAGGAAAATGCGGTCGTAGCGGTCGGCCAGCGGTGCCCACTTCAGCTGGCCGTCGGTGATGTGGTCGAACAGGCGCTTGCCCAGGGTGTGGTCCACACCCATGTCGCCGATGTAGTGCACGCCCACGTCCCATTCGTAATCGTTGCGATCGTAGCTGTGGGTGAAGCCGCCAGCGGTGTAGTGCTGCTCGAACACCACGACTTTCTTGCCAAGTTTGCTCAGGCAGGCGGCGGTGGTGAGGCCGCCGATGCCGGAGCCGATGACAATGGCGTCATAGGGGCCGTTCAGGCGCTTGGCCCGGTAGCGATTGCCGACGCGGATGGTGCTGGGTTTGGGGCTGCTCATGGGGCAAGTTCCTCGGGGCTTGTTTGTCGTTTCAGGTCAGGTCAGAGCGGGAACCGTCCAGCAGCAGGCTAAGGACACCCTCGGCCAGCATGGGTTCCGCGTTGGCCGCCGGCAGGTGGCCATCGATGGTCAGTTGCGCCAGGCCATGGACCAGCGACCAGGCGGCCGCGGTCATGATCGCCAGGGGCATGGGCTTGAGATAACCGGCTTGCTGGGCCCGGTCGATGGTGTCCTGCAGCACGTGAAAGGCGCCGTGGCCGGCTTGATCCAGCCGAGGGTGCGCGTCCTTGGGCAGCACCCGGCCGCCAAACATCAGCCGGTACAGATTGGGTTCGTCCTGGGCGAAGGCCACGTAGACCAGGCCAATGTCGATCAGCGCCCGGCGGGGCACCTGCTGGTTCACCGCGAGCAGCCGATCCCGAAGCTCCTCAAAGCCGGTGACCGCCAACGCCGCCAACAGGCTTTCCCGGTCGGCAAAGTGTCGGTACAGGGCAGGGGCACTGACCCCAAGCTCCTTGGCCAGGGCGCGCAGGCTGATGGCGGTATCGCCCTGGTTACGAAGCGTGTCCAGCGCCAGTTGATGGGCTTGCTGTCGCAGGTCGCCGTGATGGTAGGAAGCGGTTTGGGCCATGAATTCTCGCTGCTTTCCGGTGCTAAGTTAACAGTGTTAACAATGTTTACGACAGTAACATAGCAGTTAAACGAAAACTGTCAACTCAGCCCGAAAAGCATTGGAAAAGCTGTGGCTGATCAAGCTGTGGTCAGCGGCTTATCGCTGGGCAATTTGGGTCAGCAGCCACTGCTCGAACAGACGGAGGGAGTTTCGGTCCTGCATGGACTGGGGATAGGTCAGGAAAAAGCCCTGACCATCCGAGAGTACGTGATCGTTACCCAGCGATAGGCGTCCGGCGTCCAGGTCCTGTTGGATGAAGCTCAAATCCACCAGGCCGATGGCGTCGTCCCCGCCGATGACCTCCATGACCTGGGAAATGCCCTGGACCTGGATGCCCGGCAGGGTGTCCGGGGGTGCGAAGCCGGCGGAGTTGAGCCATTCATCCCACAGGCTGGGCATGAGCGAGTTGTGGATCAGGGGTTGCCGGATCAGCTGGTCCAGCGGGAATGGGCCGCCGTGGCGTTTGATCAACTCCGGACGGCAGGCCGCGACAATGCGCCGGTCGAACAGCCGGGTGGAGACGTTATCCGGCCAGGCACCGTCACCCATGCGGATGGCGGCGTCGAACGGGTCGTGCTGGAAGTCGGCCATGGCCGAACTGGCGATCACCGACAGGGTGATGTCGGGATGTTGCTGGCGAAAATTCCGCAGGCGCGGCAGCAGCCAGCGGGTGGCGAACACCGGCGCCACCGACAGGGCCAGGGCGCTGTCTTCTGGCCCGCGCAAGGCTTTGCGGCTGGCCTCATGGATCTGCTTGAACGCGCCGCGAATATCCAGGTAGAGCTCATTGCCCCGTGGGGTGAGGCGAATGCTCTTGTCGCCCCGCTCAAACAGGGGGTACTCGAGCTGCGACTCCAGGCTGCGAATCTGGTGGCTCACGGCCGACGGGCTGACGTGCAGGGCCTGGGCCGCACGCTGGAAACTCAGGGTTTCGGCGGCCACGGCAAAGGTGTTCAGGTTCTGGAGGGACAGGCGGGTGCGCATACGGATGAGGATAGCTCATCTGTGACCTCAATATAAGTCCTTTGTCAGTGAGATAGGTGCAGGCCTAACCTTTACCCAGGATTCACCATCTGAGGATTGTTCCCATGTGCCACGCACGCCAGGCTACTGAAATTGTTCGAACCGAAACCGGTGCCATCGACTATCGCCATTACAACCGCCGCGCCCGCCACCTGCGAGCGGTCGCCTTCCAGGGCTGGCTGGGCTTTGTCCGGGGCCGCAACCGGCAGGGATAAGGGCGAGGATAGCTCAACAGATGGGATGGTCGCTGTGACGATCGCTCATGCTTGGGGGCTAGTCAGACGCTTCGATCTGCAGGACCAGGGGCGGATACCTGAGTATGCCGGCTACGACCTCTTCCCGGGTCATGTCGGCGATGGCCGAGTTGAACTGGTCGAGCAGGTCGGCGGCCCGGCCCGCCTTCGACAGTCCGACCCGGAAGCCCACCGGCTCGAAGGGCCCGCGGCGAGCTACGAAAAGAGCTCTCAAGTCCGGGCGCTTCAGCAGGGTAAAATCCGCCACCACCCGGTTAACCAGGAAAACATCAATCCAGCCGCGCTGTAACTTCAGGAAGTTGCTGTAGACCGAGGGCGCGGGCTCCACGTCCAGTTCGAGTTCGTTCCTGGCAGCAATGAATTCCTCGCCGTAGTTGAAGCCCTCGACGATACCGATCCTGAGGCCCTTGAGTTCCTCGAACGAGGTTCGCTCGGCAATATGCTGGCTGTCACTCAGGTACCAGAGCAGGTTGGCGTCTTCCAGCAGGGCGTCGGTCAGGTGCAGGAAGCGCCGGCGCTCCTCGTTCGCGGTCAGCAGCATGATGCCGTCCACCTGCCCGATCTCGGCCAGCCTCAGGCACCGGAGCCAGGGCAGGATGCTCAGGCGCACGGAGCGGTCGATGCGTTTGGAAATTTCCTGCATGAACTCGATGGCGTAGCCGCCGGTGGGCTGACCGGCCTTGTCGCCGTAACTGAAGGGCGGCCAATGGCTGTTGCAGAAGTGCAGGGAGGAGCGGTCCTCAGTGGTTTCGGCCTGGAGGGCAGTGCCGAACAGTAGCAGCGTTATCGTGAAGAGCAGCTTGATCATGGCAGGTGCTGAGAACCATCGTGTGACGCCCATGCGAGCCAGTACCTATCAGGATAGCCCAGTATGGCGGCGCCGTTCATGGTGAACACGCCCACGAACTTGTGGCTCGTCGGGATCCTGAAGTGAGGGATCTGACCCTGGCGGAAGGCAATCAGGCCGCCGGGTGGAATTTCCGGATGCTGCCTGAGCCAATGGATTCTATGTTTGGCTCATAGCCGACGACTCCAGCCGAGAACCAGTAAATTCAGGCCCTGGTTCGGTTGCTTAATACCGGCATTGGAGTAATGGAAAATATTGAGATTAATGCTCGACTTCTGGTTGTCGCTGTAGACCCAACTCACACCAATCCGGTCTTCGAACTGGACATGGGAAGACAGGTCACGCCCGCCTATCTGGATAAAATCAATCAGCGCCAGACCAATTCCGGCTTCCAGGAAGAGGGAGGCCTCTTCTCCAGAGAGGGGCCACTGCAGCACAGGCGACGCGGCTAGGGATGTGACCGCCTCGTCATCGCGCCTGGACTCTACCCAGGTGTTTAACGAGAATTCGAGAAACAGGGCAGGGCTGCCGAGCCAGGCCGGCAACACGACCGGCAACGGGTCAGGGCGATAAGACAGCCGCCCTCCCACAACCTTGGACGGTGAATAAGAGCCAGCCAGGGACAACGAGTCTCCACTGGCAACCCCGGCCCCGGTCAGACCGAGACAGAAGATCAACAAGCCTTTCCCGGATGCCCGTAGCAGCGTTTTCACAAGACCTCCTGTCCTGTCGGAGCCCATTGGGCATTGCCCAGGCTGTTCCTTGCGGCGCTTAGGTAGACATCAAGCTGGCACTACTGGTTTGAATCCTTCGTGACTGCTGTTTGAGGATCTGTTCACTAATAAAATAGTCAATCAATCAGACTCTGGAAAAGCGCCCCGTACTGTTCGCGGGCCGATGCGTGGAGACTGCAAACAACAAACCCCGACCATTGGCCGGGGTTTGATGGATTACACGAGGGTTGGCCCGAGCTTATTTCTTCAGGCCCATCTCCTCGATGGAAATCTCCCGCATCTTGAACTTCTGGATCTTGCCGGTGACGGTCATGGGGAACTCGTCCACGAACTTGTAGTTCCTCGGGATCTTGAAGTGGGCGATCTGGCCCTTGCAGAAGGCAATCAGATCGTCGGCATCGACCGGATCGGCCTCAGGGCGCAGCTTCACCCAGGCGATCAGCTCTTCGCCGTACTTCTCGTCGGGAATGCCGGTGACCTGGACTTCCTCAATGGCCGGGTGGGTGTACAGGAATTCCTCGATCTCCTTCGGGTAGATGTTCTCGCCCCCGCGAATCACCATGTCCTTGATGCGGCCGACAATCTGGATGTAGCCGTCTTCGTCCATGGTGGCCAGGTCGCCGGTGTGCATCCAGCCGGCGTCGTCGATGGCTTCCCGGGTTTTTTCCTCGTTGTTCCAGTACTTCAGCATGACGCTGTAGCCGCGGGTGCAGAGCTCACCGATCTCGCCGCGGGGCACCACATTGCCGGTGCCGGCATCGACGATCTTGGTCTCCAGGTGGGGCTGGGTGCGGCCCACGGTGGTGACCTGCTTCTCGAACGGGTCCAGGGAGCTGGTCTGGGTCGAGACCGGGCTGGTCTCGGTCATGCCGTAGGCGATCTGCACTTCTTTCATATGCATCTTGCCGTTGACCTTTTTCATGACCTCGGCCGGGCAGATGGAGCCGGCCATGATGCCGGTGCGCAGGGTGGAGAGGTCGTAGGTTTCAAACTCCGGATCGGCCAGCTCGGCGATGAACATGGTGGGCACGCCGTACAATGCCGTGGCCTTTTCCTGGTGCACTGCTTTCAGGACCGACTTGGGCTCAAAGCCTTCGTCCGCGTAGATCATGGTGGAGCCGTGGGTGATGCAGCCCAGGTTGCCCATGACCATGCCGAAACAGTGGTACAGCGGCACCGGGATCACCAGGCGGTCCTTCTCGGTGAAGCGCTGACTTTCCGCCACAAAATAGCCGTTGTTCAGGATGTTGTGGTGGGTCAGGGTGGCGCCCTTGGGGTTGCCCGTGGTGCCGGAGGTGAACTGGATGTTGATCGGGTCGTCGAACTGCAGCTGGTCCTGGACCTTGTCGAGGTCGGCCTGGCTGGTGTCGGCGGCCTTTGCCACGAACTCGGCCCAGGTCCACATGCCGTCGTGCTTCTCGGTGTCCAGGTTGACCACCGCGCGCAGGTCCTGCACCCGACGCGCCTTGAGCTGACCGGGTTGGCTGGCCTTCAGCTCAGGAGCCAGATCGTACAGGATCTTCCGGTAGTCGGACGCCTTGAAGCTGTCGGCGGTGACCAGCACGCTGATGCCCGCCAGGTTCATGGCGTATTCCAGTTCGTGCATGCCGTAGGCCGGGTTGATGTTGACCAGGATGGCGCCGACCTTGGCGGTGGCGAACTGGGTAACGGTCCACTCGTAGCGGTTCGGGGACCAGATGCCCACCCGGTCGCCGCGCTTGACGCCAATGCTCATGAACGCGCGAGCGGCCTCGTTAACCTTCTCGACAAACTCTTTGTAGGTCCAGCGGATGTCCTGGTGCAGGCACACCAGGGCTTCGGTGTCCGGATACTTCTCGGCGGTGCGGTCGAGCATCTCGCCGATGGTCATGCCCAGCAGCGGGGTGTCAGAGGTGCCGCTGGTGTAACTGGGAAGAGTCTTGCTCATTGTCTCTGCCTCCGTTGTTTTTGTAGTGAGGGCGAGCAGGGCGGTTGGCCTGCTAGCGACTCTGGCTGTGGTATTCGGTGTTCGGTTGCATATCGCTGGCAATGGCCACGCGGTTGGACATGTTGTAGAAACCGATCAGGTTGGCGATGTCCCAGATGGCCCGGTCGCTGAAGCCGGCCTCCCGCAGGGTCTGGGTATGCGCCTCGGTCACCGTGGCCGGTGAACGGGTCAGCAGCGAGGCATAATCCAGCATGGCGCGCTGGCGCTGGTCCAGCTGGGCGCTGCGGTAGTTCATCACCAGGTGCTCTCCCAGCAGCGGGTCGCCGCTGAGCACGCGCACGGCGGCGCCATGGGCCACCAGGCAGTAGAAGCATTTGTTCTCGGACGAGACCACCACGGCGATCATCTCCCGCTCGAGCTTGCTCAGCTCGCCTTCGCCCAGCATCAGCTCGTTGTACAGTCGGGTGAAGCCTTCCAGCTGTTTCAGGTTCTGGCTGTAGGCGGTGAGCACGTTGGGGATCATGCCCAGTTTTTCCTGGCAGATCTGGAAGTACTTCTGGGTGTCCTCCGGCATATCCGAGATTTCCGGAATGGGAAGGTCCAGGGCCACTACGTTCTTGTTCGGGTTCATGTCAGATCCTTTGTTGTGTCAGCACTTGCCGCCAAGTGCCTGGCCTACCTTGGAGCCGTTGTGACGACGAAGCTGGCCACTGATCCAGTCGCCCACCGCGGCCAGTTTGTCCAGATCCACGCCGGTCTCAATGCCGAGTCCTTGAAGCAGATATAGCACGTCCTCGGTGGCGACGTTGCCGGAGGCGCCCTTGGCGTAGGGGCAGCCGCCGAGACCGGCGACCGAGGCGTCGATGACCGCCACGCCTTCCTCCAGCACCGCGTACAGATTGGCCAGGGCCTGGCCATAGGTGTCGTGGAAGTGGGCGGCGAGTTTGTCGACGGGCACGTCCTTGGCCACCGCTTCGAGCATGCGCTTGGCCTTCAGCGGTGTGCCGACGCCGATGGTGTCACCCAGGGAGATCTCGTAGCAGCCCATGTCGGCCAGGTCCTTGGCGACCTTGGCCACTTGGGCCGGCTGAATGCTGCCCTCGTACGGGCAACCCAGCACCGTGGAGACGTAGCCACGGACCGGAATGCCGTGCTGGTTGGCGGCTTCCATCACCGGGTGGAAGCGCTCCAGGCTCTCGGCGATGGAACAGTTGATGTTCTTCTGGCTGAACGACTCGGAGGCGGCGGCAAACACCGCCACCTCGTCGACGCCCGCTTCCAGGGCATTTTCGAATCCCCGCAGGTTGGGGGTCAGCACCGAGTAGCGCACCCCCGGTTTGCGGGTGATGCCGGCCATGACCTTGGCGGCATCGCCCATCTGCGGCACCCATTTGGGCGAAACGAAGCTAGCGGACTCAATGTGGGTCAGGCCACAGCCGGCCAGCCGGTCGATCAGTCCGGTCTTGATGCGGGTGGCGATGACCGGGCCAGGTTCGTTCTGCAACCCGTCCCGGGGGCTCATCTCCACCAGGCGAACCTGTTTCGGGAAGGCCATCACTCTGCTCCTTCGTCGCTCACGTCGATGGCGATCAGCTCGGCGCCCTCGGCCACCTGGTCGCCCTCGGCGAAGAAAATTTCGCTGACCACGCCGTCGGCCGGGGCCTTGATGGCGTGCTCCATCTTCATGGCTTCCATGATGACCAGCGTCTGGCCGGCGCTGACCTTGTCGCCCACCTTGGCCTGGACCGCCACGATGGCGCCGTTCATGGGCGCTTCCAGGCTGCCTTCCCCGGCCATGTCTTCCAGGCCATAGGTTTCACGGTAGACGGTGCACTGGAAGGTGTCGCCCTCGTAGAACAGCACCAGCTGGTCGTTGTGCAGGTTGCCGTGCACGCTGATCCGGTGGCCGTTGACCACCGCCTGCAGGTAGTCCTCGTCCAGGCGCGCGGTCAGGTTGTAGACGCTGTCACCCACGTAGACCTGGTAGCGGTCGTCCCGTTCCAGGATCTTCATGTCGTGGATGTCGTCACCCACCTGCAGCTTCAGGGGCTGGGCGAATTCCGAGTTCAGGCGCCAGCTGTTGCGGCGGCCAAACGGTGACCAGGGGTCGGTGGACGCAGGCTCGCTGGACTTGCGCGCTTCCAGCACGAAGCCGGCGGCCAGCACCAGGGCCTTGTGGGTATCGAGTTTGGATTTCGGGAACAGCAGCTCCCGATGGGTCTCGATGAAGCCGGTGGTCAGGTCCTGCTCCCGGAACGGCTGGGCGTCGGCCAGCGCGTGCAGGAAGCGGATGTTGGTCTTTACCCCGGCGATGCGGTAGTTCTCCAGGGCCTGCACCATGCGGTTGATGGCCTGGTCCCGGGTCTCGTCCCAGACGATCAGCTTGGCAATCATCGGGTCGTAATGGATGCTGATGTCGTCGCCTTCGGTGACCCCGGTGTCCACGCGTACGTGGGCGTTCTCGTCCGGGGTACGCAGGTACCGCAGGTGGCCGGTGGCCGGCAGGAAATCGTGGTCCGGATCCTCGGCGTAGATCCGCGCCTCCAGGGCGTGGCCACGGGTCTTCACGTCGTCCTGGGCCAGCGGCAGTGGCTCGCCCCAGGCGATCTTCAGCTGCCACTCGACCAGATCCTGGCCGGTGACCATTTCGGTGACCGGGTGCTCCACCTGCAGCCGGGTGTTCATCTCCATGAAGAAGAAGGAACCGTCCACGTCGTATAGAAACTCGACGGTACCGGCGCCGACGTAATTGATGGCCTGGGCGGCGCGCACGGCGGCTTCACCCATGGCCTTGCGGGTATCCTCGCTGAGACCCGGTGCCGGCGCTTCTTCCAGCACCTTCTGGTGGCGGCGCTGCACGGAGCAGTCACGCTCGGCCAGATAGACGCCGTTGCCGCTCTGGTCGCAGAACACCTGAATCTCGACGTGGCGCGGTTGGGTCAGGTAGCGCTCGATCAGCATGTCCGGGTTGCCGAAAGCGTTCTTGGACTCACGCTGGGCGGCGGCCAGGGCATCCTCGAAGTCCTCGATGCGCTCGACCACCCGCATGCCTTTACCGCCACCACCGGCGACGGCTTTCAGCAGCAGCGGGAAGCCGCACTTCTCGGCCTCGGCGCGCAGGGTTGCCACCGACTGGTCGTCGCCGTGGTAGCCCGGTACCAGCGGCACCCCGGCTTTCTCCATGATCGCCTTGGCGGCGGACTTGGAGCCCATGGCGGCGATGGCGGAAGAGGGCGGGCCGATGAACACCAGGTCATTGGCCTCACAGGCCTCGGCGAATTCGGTGTTCTCCGACAGGAAGCCGTAACCCGGGTGAATGGCCTGGGCGCCGCTTTCCTTGGCGATTTCGATGATCTTGTCCGAGCGCAGGTAGCTCTCCGAGCTGGGCGCCGGACCGATGTGGAAGGCCTCGTCGGCCATGGCCACGTGGCGGGCGTTGGCGTCGGCGTCGGAATAGACCGCGACGCAGCGGATACCCATGTCGTGGGCCGTCTGTATGATCCGGCAGGCGATTTCGCCCCGGTTGGCGATCAGAATTTTGCTGAACATATCAGTTGCTCTCCGGAATCCAGTTGGCGCGACGCTTGTTCAGGAAGGCGCTCAAGCCTTCCTGGCCTTCTTCTCCGACACGGATATCGGCAATGCGATGGGCGGTGTCGTCAATCACGGCGTCGTTAATCGGCTTGTGGCTGACGGCAAACACCAGGTCCTTGGCGGCGGTCATGGCCTCGGGACCGTTCAGGGCGAGTTGCTGGATCAGCTCGTCGCAACGGGCTTCCATGGCCTCGACGTCGTCACAGACCATGTGCACCAGGCCGTAGTGCTCCGCCTGCCGGGCGGTGAACACCTCGGCGGAAATGAAGTAGCGGCGGGCCTGGCGCTCACCGATGGCGCGCACCACGTAGGGGCTGATCACCGCCGGAATCAGGCCCAGCTTGACCTCACTCAGGCAGAAGCTGGATTTCTCGGTGGCGATGACGATGTCACAGCAGGCGGCCAGACCCACCGCGCCGCCGTAGGCGGCACCCTGGACCAGGCCGATCACCGGCTTGGCCAGGTGATTGAGCACGTTCATCAGCCGCGCCAGTTCCCGGGAGTCGTCCAGGTTTTCCTGACGGGTGTTGTCGGCCATGCGCCGCATCCAGCCCAGGTCCGCGCCGGCGGAGAAGTGCTTGCCCTCGGAGCGCAGCACCACCACCTTGGTGGCCGGGTCGTCGTTGACCTCGGTCAGGGCGTTGATCAGCTGCTGGATGATGACGTCGTCAAAGGCGTTGCGTTTGTCCGGGCGGTTCAGCACCACGTCGGTGACACCTTCGGCGCGGCGTTTGATCAGTACCGCAGTTTCTTGTTCTGTCATGACGGGTCTCCCGATTACATGCGGAACACGCCAAAGCGTGTCGGCTTCGCGGGTCGGTTCAGGGTAGCGGACAAGCTCAGGGCGACCACTTCCCGGGTCTGGGCCGGGTCAATCACGCCGTCGTCCCACAGGCGGGCGCTGGCGTAGTAGGGGTGGCCCTGCTCCTCGTACTTGTCGATGACCGGTTGCTTGAACTCGGCTTCTTCCTCGGCGCTCCAGTCCTGGCCCTTGCGCTCCATGCCTTCGCGCTTGACCTGGGCGAGTACGCCGGCGGCCTGTTCGCCGCCCATGACCGAGATGCGGGCGTTCGGCCACATCCACAGGAAGTCCGGGCTGTAGGCGCGGCCACACATGCCGTAGTTGCCGGCGCCAAAAGAGCCGCCGATCAGCACGGTGATCTTGGGCACGTTGGCGCAGGCCACGGCCATGACCATCTTGGCGCCGTGCTTGGCGATGCCTTCGGCCTCGTATTTCTGGCCGACCATGAAGCCGGTGATGTTCTGCAGGAACAGCAGCGGGATGTTGCGCTGGCAGCACAACTCGATGAAGTGCGCGCCTTTCTGGGCCGCCTCGCTGAACAGGATGCCGTTGTTGGCGATGATGCCCACCGGGTAGCCGTGGATGTGGGCAAAGCCGGTGACCAGGGTCTGGCCGTAGTAGCGTTTGAATTCGTCAAATTCGGAGCCGTCGACGATGCGGGCGATCACGTCACGGACGTCGAACTGCTTGCGCAGGTCGGTGCCGACAATGCCGTAGATCTCCTCGGCGTCGTACAGCGGTGCCTTGGGCTTGCGGATCTCCACCTCGGCCGGCTTGCGGCGGTTCAGGTTGGAGATGCTGCGCCGGGCGATTTCCAGGGCGTGGGCGTCGTTCTCGGCGTAATGGTCGGCGACACCGGAGACTTTACAGTGCACGTCGGCACCGCCCAGGTCTTCGGCACTGACCACTTCACCGGTGGCGGCTTTTACCAGTGGCGGGCCGGCCAGGAAGATGGTGCCCTGGTTGCGCACGATGATGGACTCGTCCGCCATGGCCGGGACGTAGGCGCCACCAGCGGTACACAGGCCCATGACCACGGCAATCTGAGGGATATCGTCGGCGGACATGCGCGCCTGGTTATAGAAGATGCGGCCGAAGTGGTCGCGATCCGGGAAGACTTCGTCCTGGCGGGGCAGGTTGGCGCCGCCGGAGTCCACCAGGTAGATGCAGGGTAGGCGATTCTCCAGGGCAATCTCCTGGGCCCGCAGGTGTTTCTTTACGGACAGTGGGTAGTAACTGCCGCCTTTCACCGTGGCATCGTTGGCAATGATCATGCACTCGGTACCGGACACCCGGCCCACGCCGGCGATCACGCCTGCGGCCGGGACTTCCTCACCGTAGACGTTGTAGGCGGCAAACTGGCCGATTTCGAGAAACGGGGAGCCGTCGTCCAGCAGGCGGTTGATGCGCTCCCGGGGCAGCAGTTTGCCACGGGCGACGTGGCGTTCCTGGTAGGAGGGGCCGCCGCCTTGCTGAATGGTGGAGACTTTGTCCCGCAGGTCGGCGACGGCTTGCGCCATGGCTTCCTGGTTGGCCTGAAACTCGTCAGATCTTGGATTTATTTTGCTCTGGAGTATGGTCATAGCGTTTTCATCCGTGCATTCGGGGGCGTCGGAGTTGGTGGCAGTGCGGCCCGGGAACCGCTACGAGCACATCCTTGTGCGCTTGACGAAGGCCATCCGTGGCCTTCGACATTCCCGGCCCGCACTGCCACCAACTCCTTGTCGAACATTAGGTGCTGGCGTCCTGGTGCGAGTTACTTGTTCAGGAACAGCTCTCGGCCGATCAGCATCCGGCGGATTTCTGAGGTGCCGGCGCCGATTTCGTACAGTTTGGCGTCGCGCAGCAGTCGGCCTGTCGGGTATTCGTTGATGTAACCGTTACCGCCCAGCAGCTGGATGGCGTCCAGGGCCAGTTTGGTGGCCATCTCTGCGGAGTAGAGGATGGCGCCGGCGGCGTCCTTGCGGGTGGTCTCACCGCGGTCGGCGGACATGGCCACCATGTAGACGTAGGACTTGGCGGTGTTCATGTAGGTGTACATGTCGGCGATCTTGCCCTGTACCAGTTCGAATTCACCGATGGCCTGGCCGAACTGCTTGCGCTCGCGGATGTAGGGCACGGCCACGTCCAGGGCCGCCTGCATGATGCCCAGCGGGCCGCCGGACAGGACCAGACGCTCGTAGTCGAGGCCGCTCATCAGGACCTTGGCGCCGTTGCCTTCGCCGCCCAGGATGTTTTCCCGGGGGACCTTGCAGTCTTCGAACACCAGCTCACAGGTGTTGGAGCCGCGCATGCCCAGCTTGTCCAGCTTCTGGTGACGGCTGAAGCCCGGGTAGTCGCGCTCGACAATAAAGGCGGTCACGCCGCGGGAGCCGGCCTGGGTGTCGGTCTTGGCGTAGATCACGTAGGTGCTGGCGTCGGGGCCGTTGGTGATCCACATCTTGTTGCCGTTCAGCACGAAGTGGTCGCCTTCGTCCCGAGCGGTCAGTTTCATGGAGATGACGTCGGAGCCGGCGTTGGGCTCGGACATGGCCAGGGCGCCGACGTGCTCGCCGCTCACCAGCTTGGGCAGGTACTTCTGCTTCTGCTCTTCGGTGCCGTTGCGGTGGATCTGGTTCACGCACAGGTTGGAGTGGGCGCCGTAGGACAGGCCGACGGAGGCGGAGGCCCGGCTGATTTCTTCCATGGCGATCACGTGCGCCAGGTAACCCATGTCGGAACCACCGTATTCCTCAGAAACAGTGATGCCCAGCAGGCCCATGTCGCCCATCTTGCGCCAGAGGTCCATGGGGAACTCGTTGTTGCGGTCGATTTCTTCGGCGCGTGGTGCGATTTCCGCAGCGGCAAAGCCGTTGATCTGCTCGCGCAGCATGTCGAGGGTTTCACCAAGGCCGAAATTGAGCTCTGAGTACTGTGATTTCATTGCGGTTACCTATCGTTTTGTTCTCTAGGAAATTCTTGGATTCATGCCCCCGGCAGTACGCACACGCGATGGGTTTTGGTCTTCGCGGCGGTTACTGCTGAGCGGCCGTTGTCTGTTCGTCGTTTGCTGAGTGCTCTTGTTCTTTCTTTTTCTTCTGCAGATCAGCCAGTGCTTCCCGGCACCGCGCTTCGGCGGTGTCCATTTCCATTTCCGCCTGGGCGATGTCGTTCTTCTGCTGTTCCAACTGGGCGCGTTTACGGCTTAGGGTGTCCAGCATGAGCAGCAGCTGTTTTTCGTTACCGCTGAGGGTTTCGTCCCACAGGTCGAAAAGTTCCTTGGTTTCGGACAGGGAAAAGCCCATCCGCTTACCACGCAGAATCAGTTTCAGCCGGACGCGATCCTTGGAGCTGAAAATTCGGGTTTGCCCACGGCGCGTGGGTCGGAGCAGCTCCTGATCCTCATAGAACCGGATGCTCCGGGTCGTCACGTCGAACTCTTTGGCGAGCTCGCTGATGCTGTAAGTTTCTTTTTTGACCATAGCGATTTCCTTTTTCGACTTAGGTTAGATAAAGTTTACGTAAACGTAAAGTATTTTGCGGTGAGCTTTTCGACAAAAAGAGAATTCAGAAAGGAGCAGATGATGGAATTCAAGAATGTGGCAGCCATTGTAACAGGTGGGGCATCCGGACTTGGTGAGGGCGCAGCCCGGGCACTCGCGGCTGCGGGCTGCAAGGTGGCCATTCTGGACGTACAGAAAGAGCAGGGCGAAAAGGTTGCGGCCGACATTGGTGGCCTGTTCCTGCATTGCGACGTCACCTCGCCGGACAGCGCCGAAGCGGCCCTCAAGGCTGCCCGCGACGCCCATGGCCCCTGTGGCGTGGCCGTGAACTGTGCGGGCATTGCCCCGGCAGCAAAGATCCTCGGACGCGAGGGTGTAATGCCGCTGGAGAACTTCAGCAAGGTGATTCAGGTCAACCTCATTGGCACCTTCAACATTCTGCGGCTGGCGGCCGCCGACATGGCGACCCGTGAGCCCAACGCCGACGGCGAGCGCGGTGTGATCATCAACACCGCCTCCGTGGCTGCGTACGAAGGCCAGATCGGCCAGGCCGCCTACAGCGCCTCCAAGGGTGGCGTGGTGTCCCTGACCCTGCAGTCGGCCCGTGAGCTGGCGCGCGAAGGCATCCGCGTGAACACCATCGCCCCCGGCCTGTTCATGACCCCGATGATGGCCGGTATGCCGGAAGAAGTGCAGGAGAGCCTGGCGGCCACCCTGCCGTTCCCGAAACGCCTGGGTAAGCCGGAGGAGTTCGGCATGATGGTGGACCAGATGGTCCGCAACCCGATTCTGAACGGCGAAGTGATTCGACTCGACTGCGCCCTGCGTATGGCGCCGAAGTGATTGCATACTATTGCAGGAGACAACAATGACTACCCCTGTTGATCAAGAAGAGCTGAGCCTGTTCCGGGATTCGGTGATCAAAGCCCTCGAAACCGAGGTGCAGCCACACTACGAAGCCTGGGAAAAGTCCGGCCTGGTGCCGCGCGAGCTCTGGAACACCCTGGGTAACGCCGGCATGCTCTGCGTGGACGTTCCGGAAGAAATGGGTGGCTGTGGCGCGCCTTTCCAGTATTCCGTGGTCGTCGGCGAAGAGCTGGCGCGCATGGGATTCGGTGCTCTGTCCACCAACGTCATGGTGCACTCGGACATCGTCGCGCCGTACCTCAGCCATATGGGCAGTGAGGAACAGCGACAGTACTGGTTGCCCAAGATGGTCTCCGGTGAAGCCGTCGGCGCCATCGCCATGACCGAGCCGGGCGCCGGCAGCGACCTGCAGGCCATTCGCACCAGCGCGGTCAAGGATGGCGACGATTACATCCTGAATGGCTCCAAGACCTTCATCACCAACGGCCAGCACGCCGACATGGTGATCGTCGCGGCCAAGACCGACCCGTCCGCCGGCGCCAAGGGCATCAGCCTGTTCCTGGTCGATACCTCACTGCCGGGCTTCAGCAAGGGCCGCAACCTGGACAAGATTGGCCAGCATTCCGGTGACACCTCCGAGCTGTTCTTTTCCGACATGCGCATTCCGTCCTCGGCCCTGCTGGGCGAGGAAGGCCAGGGCTTCATCTACCTGATGCGTGAGCTGCCCCGGGAGCGCCTGGTGATCGGTGCGCTGGGTGTGGCAGCCGCCCGTGGCGCCCTGGACCTGACCATCGCCTACACCCAGGAGCGGGAACTGTTCGGTCAGAAGCTGGCCCAACTGCAGAACACCCGTTTCGAGATCGCGCGCATGGAGACCGACTACCGGGTCAACCGGGCCTTCGTGAACGAGTGCATCGACTCTTACGAGCGCGGTGAACTGGATGCGCCCACCGCGTCCATGGCCAAGTACAGCGCCACCGAAATGCAGTGCCGGGTGGCCGATGGTTGTCTGCAGCTGTTCGGCGGCTACGGTTACACCACCGAATACCCCATCTCCCGGGCGTTCATGGATGCGCGGGTGCAGCGCATCTATGGCGGCACCTCGGAGGTGATGAAGGAAATTATCGCGCGGTCGGTATTGGGCAGAGCCTGAGACCAAACCCTGCACCGAAAATTGGAGAGCATCGATAATGAGCAACAACGACGTAGTCATCGCAGGATCCGCAAGAACCGCCATGGGCGGCATGATGGGCTCGCTGAGCTCGGTACGTTCACCGCAGCTGGGCGCCGAATCCATCAAGGCCGCCATCGAACGCTCCGGCCTGCAGCCGGCCGATGTCCAGGAAGTGATCATGGGCTGCGTGTTGCCGGCCGGCCTCGGTCAGGCCCCGGCGCGCCAGGCCTCACGCGCGGCCGGTATTCCGGACAGCTCCGGCTGCACCACCGTCAACAAAATGTGCGGTTCCGGCATGCAGGCCGTGATTATGGCCCACGACCAGATCAAGGCCGGCACCAACAACATCATGATCGCCGGCGGCATGGAAAACATGAGCCAGGCGCCGTACCTGCTGCCCAAGGCTCGCGGCGGCATGCGCATGGGCCACGGCCAGGTCATGGACAGCATGTTCCTGGACGGCCTGGAAGACGCCTACGAGGGCGGCCTGATGGGCGTATTCGCCCAGCGTACCGCCGACAAGTACGACATCAGCCGCCAGGCCATGGACGAGTTTGCCATCGGCTCGCTGCAGAAGTCCCTGGCGGCCATCGAAAACGGCTGGTTCAAAGATGAGATTGCGCCGGTGACCGTATCGGGCCGGGGCGGCGACACCGTGGTCGACACCGACGAACAGCCGGGCAACGCCAAGCCGGAAAAAATCCCGCACCTGAAGCCGGCGTTCGCCAAAGATGGTTCGGTGACCGCCGCCAACTCCAGCTCCATCAGTGATGGCGCCTCCGCCCTGGTGCTGGCGTCCGCTGCCGAAGCCGAGGCTCGCGGCCTGACCCCGCAGGCGCGCATCGTCGCCCACGCCACCCACGCCCGGTTGCCGTCCGAGTTCACCCTGGCGCCCATCGGCGCGATCGAGAAGGTGCTGGCCAAGGCGGGCTGGAGCAAGGACGACGTTGACCTGTTCGAGGTCAACGAAGCCTTCGCCGTGGTCACCCTGGCTGCCATCAACGAGCTGGGCCTGGACCACGACAAGGTCAACGTCCACGGCGGCGCCTGCGCCCTCGGCCACCCGATCGGCTCCTCCGGTTCCCGCATCCTGGTGACCCTGATCAACGCCCTGAAGCAGCGCGGCCTGAAGCGCGGCGTGGCGTCACTCTGCATCGGTGGCGGCGAGGGCACTGCCGTTGCCATTGAACTGATCTAAGCCAGCCCAACGAAAGAGGCCCGCGGTGCCGTGATGCGCCGCGGGCCTTTCGTTTTTACAACCTCTCGCGCCTGAGCGCGAACGCCTCCCGTCTAGAGCGCGTGAAACAGCATGCGCCCCGCCACCACCAGCAGAAAGGCACCAAAACCGCGCTTGAGCGTTGCCGCCGGTATGCGGTGGCTAAGCGCCACACCCAGCGGCGCCGTGACCACGGTGAAGAAGGCAATGCAGGCCGCGGCCGGCAGATAGACATAGCCGAACGACCACTCGGTGATGTTCGCGCCCCAGCCGGAAATGGCGTAGCCAATGGTGCCCACCAGTGCCAGCGGGAACCCCAGGGTGCTCGAGGTGGCCACCGCCCGTTGCATGGGCACGTTGTGGAACACCATCAGCGGTACCATCACGTTGCCACCGCCGATGCCCGCGAGCCCCGAGAGGGTTCCACTGAACAGGCCCAGGCCGGCGGTTCCGGCGCTGCCGGGCATTGCCCGGGACGGATCCGGCACCCAGCGGCTGAGCATGATCAAGGACACCGTGAGCAGGAAGCAGGCGATGCCAATTTCCAGCACCTTGGTGGGCAGCCAGCCGGCGATGAAACCGGACAGGAAGCTGCCAAGGACAACCGTGACCGACCACTTCTTGAAAATGTCCCAATCCACCGCCTTACGCTTGATCTGCGATCTCGCCGCCGAGATGGAGGTGAAAATGATGGTGCACAGGGAGGTTGCGACCGCGGTGATGACAATCGATTCCGCGGGGAAGTCCTGCAGGCCGAGGATGATGATCAGCGCGGGCACGATCACCACGCCGCCGCCAATGCCGAGCATGCCGGCGAGAATGCCAGCGACGATACCGAGTGCCGAGCAGGCAAGAATAATGTCCATAAGTTCGTTCCGATGAAGTGGTTCCAGTTACTTTTGATCCGTGCCCGCTAGCGCAGGCCTCTCGCCGTGCCCTGGCCCCGGGGGTCGTGCATGGCTTCGGTCATTCCGCCGGGGCTGACCCTGAGGGCGCCGGCCTGGCCGGTCAGTGGGCTCAGTTCCGGGATGGTCTCGACCTGATGTCCCCGGCGCGACAGTTCTTCCCGCACGTCGGCCGCGATCGAATGTTCCAGTTTAAGGTTTTCGCTGCTGCCGAAAAAACTCCGGCCTAGCAGAAATCTGGGCGCGAGCAGGGCATTTTCCACGGATTGCTGGTAGTCAATCAACTGCGTGGCCAGGACCATCTGGGTCTGGGGCTGGCCATCGCCACCCTGGCTGCCGAAATACCATTGCTCGCCGTTGTCCGCCAGGTAACAGGACGGGTTCAGGGTATGGGCCGGAATCTTGCCCGGCGCCCAGGCGTTGGGGTGCTGGGTGTTCTGGGAGAAGCTGGCGGCCCGGTTGGACCAGAGCACGCCGGTGTCGCCGACCAGGCAGCCGGAGCCAAAGTCGTGAAACAGACTCTGCATCAGGCAGGCGGTTCGGCCTTGCGAGTCGCTGGCCGCCATCCAGATGGTGTCCGCGGGCTGGCCCGGCTCGTGCCAGGGCGCTGCCTGGTTCGGGTTGATCAGTCCGAAACTGCGCCGGGCGCTGGCCTCCGACAGCCGCTCCTCCCATGCCACCGGAAAACAGCGGGGATCGGCCAGCTCCCGGTTGCGCAAGGCGAGCTGGGTTTTGATGGCCTCGACCAGGTGATGGTAGTAGTCGGCGCCGCCATTCCGATCGCGTGCCAGCGGGCGTTGGTTCAGGGTGGCCAGGGCGCTGAGGGTATACAGACCCTGGGTGGGTGCCGGGAAGTTGTACAGGAACCCGGCGCGGTACCGGGTCTTCCAGGGCCGGCCCAGGGTGGCCTGGGTGCGCGCCAGGTCGGTCGCGGTCAGGCCATTGCCCATGTCCCCGAAGCCCCGGGTGAGCGCGCGGGCGATCTCACCCTGGTAGAAATCATCCAGGCCGGCCCGGGACAGCTGCTCCAGGGTGTCGGCCAGTTGCGGCTGGGTAAGCAGGCTGCCCTCGGTTTTCAGCTCACCCTTGTCATCGCGGCAGAGCCGGTGCAGGTCGGGGAGCTGGTCAATCAGGGCCTTGCGTTGCTCCTGCCAGAACGCCTGAGAACCGGACACCGGTGTGCCCGCGCGGGCGTGGGCAATGGCGGGGGCCAGCAAGGTTGGCCAGTCCAGCCGGGAGCCCCAGTTGTTGCTGATCCGTTTGGCCTGTTGCCAGGCCCGCAACGCGCCCGCGGTGGTGGCCGCAGACGCGGCGCCCCGTTCCGTGATGATGCCGCCTTCCGGCAAGGTGTGCCCGGCCTGGCCCAGACCCATGATGACCTGGAGCTGCCGGCCATCGTTGAGCATCAGCAGCGCATCACCGCCGAGGCCGGTCATGTGGGGAAAGCTGACGGCCAGGGTGGCGCTGGCGGCGAGAACCGCGTCGATGGCGGTGCCACCGTCCCGGAGTACGTCATGCCCGGTGTCCGTGGCCAGCGTGTGGGGCGTGCAGATCACTCCGGAGCGGGAACTGGCCTTCATCTCTCGACTCCCCGGGCGAATGTATCCGCCGGCCGGCGCTGGTGTTCGGCGACGAACTCCGCCGACATGGCGCTGACGGTCTGGACGTGGGCCCGCATCAGCCGGGCCACGTCGTCGGCTTCGCCGGCCAGGATGGCGCGGACGATGGCATCGTGTTCTTCCCAGGATTTGCTCAGGCGGTTGTTCAGCCGGAACTGGGCTCGACGAAACGGCGCCAGCCGGGTCCGCGTGGTTTCTGCCAGCTGCTGCAGCTGAGGGCTGCGTGCTGACTCGAAGATCAGTGAGTGGAAGGACTGGTTGAAGCGGTCGTAGTCGTCCGAGGTGCCATCCCGCACCAGGTGAATGGACTCCTTGTGCAGGCGGGCCAGCTCTTCCCGCTGCTCGCTGTTCATCCGCAGCGCCGCGAGCCGGGCCAGGGAGGCTTCCAGCTCCGCCATGGCCTCGTAGAGATCGTTGAGCGCCTCGGGGGACAGGGTCGCCACTACCACGCCCCGGTTCGGCCGGTGGGTGACCAGCCCCATGGCGGCCAGATGCCCGAAGGTCTCCCGGATCGGGGTTCGCGACACTCCGAAACGGTCGGCCGTGGCCCTGGCGTCCAGCTTGGTGCCGGGAGTCAGCTCGCCGCTGACGATGTCGTCGGCCAGGCTCTGGACAATGGATTCAACCACCGTGCCCTTGCGGGGCTGCAGGGCGTCGTCGTTGCTCATGGCGTTTCCTCCTGCAGCAGCGGCCCGCTGTTGCCTGGCGACGATTCCGTTGACGGTGGGTGGGGAATGGCCGCCAGCAGACTCCGGGTGTACTCGGATTTCGGCGCATCCATGATCTCGCCTGCCGGCCCCTCCTCGACTATGCCACCCTGCTGCATGACGATGATCCGGTCACACAGCAGGCGGACCACGTTCAGGTCGTGACTGATGAACAGGTAACTCATGCCCAGCCGGTGTTTCAGGTCTTCCAGCAAATTGAGCACAACGGCCTGCACCGACACATCCAGGGCAGCCGTGGGTTCGTCCAGGATCAGCAGTTCCGGCTCCATGGCGATGGCCCGGGCAATCCCGACCCTGGCTTTCTGGCCGCCGGACAGCTGGTGCGGAAAGCGGTTCAGCAGCTCGACCGGCAGCCCCACCAGCGCCGCCAACTCCAGGATCCGGCTTTGCCGTTCGGCGCTGGAGAGGGTGGGTGACAGGCGCATGAGCGGGTCGGCGATGGAACGCTCCGCACTCCAGCGCGGGTTGAGGCTGTCGGTCGGGTCCTGGAACACCATCTGCAATTTGCCCCGGAGCTCATGGCGGGCGAATGCCTTGGTCGGGATGCTGGCGATGTCCTGGCCCATGAACTCGATCTTGCCTCCGGTCGGGTCCAGCAGGCGCATGATCATGGCGGAGGTGGTGGACTTGCCGCAGCCGCTTTCGCCCACCAGACCCAGGCTTTCGCCTTTGCGGATGCTGAATGACAGGTCCCGGACCGCGACGTGGTGGTTGTTGCTGCCGGGCTTGCCGAATTCTTTCTTCAGCGCGCTGACCGACAGCAGCGCCGGCCCGTCGTGGGGGCTGGCGGGGAGCGGTTGCGCTTGGGCCCGTTGCTCCGGTGTCAGCAGATCGCGCACGTGCGAGTCCCGGTGGGGCGTGGCGTTGAGCAACTGCTTGGTGTAGGCCTGCTCCGGTGCCCTGAACAGGGCCTGCGAGCTGTTCTGCTCCACCACGCGGCCCTTTTCCATCACGACCAGGCGGTCGCAGTAGGCGGCCGCCAGGCCCAGGTCGTGGGTGATCAGGATGGTGGACATGTTGAACTGGGCGGTCAGTTCGGTGATCAGGTCCATCACCGCCTTCTGGGTGGTGACATCCAGCCCGGTGGTGGGTTCGTCCGCAATCAGCAACTGGGGTTTGCAGGCCAGCGCCATGGCGATGACCACCCGCTGGCACATGCCGCCGGACAGCTCGAACGGGTAGGCGTCGTAGCGCTTTTCCGCGTCCTTGATCTTGACCGCGCGCAGCATCTCGATGGCCCGTTCGCGCGCGGTGGCCCGCGTGGCCTGGTGGTGTTGCACCAGAACGTCGGCGATTTGCCGGCCGACCTTGCGGATCGGATTCAGGGCGGCCCGCGGGTTCTGGAAGATCATGGAGATTTCCCGGCCCCGAAGGTCCCGCATGTCGCGCTCGGTAATCCGGTGCAGGGACATGCCGCCGTAGGTGATTTTGCCGGCGGAGATCTTGCCGGCGCGGTCCAGGATGTTCATCACCGCGTAGGAGGTCACCGACTTGCCCGAGCCGGACTCGCCGACCACACCAAGGGTTTCGCCCTTGGCCACGGACATGGAAATGGCATCGATCGCCCTGACCGTGCCCCGACGGGTGGCAAAATCGACGCTCAGGCGCTGGATATCAAGTAAAGGGGTCGTCATCGTGGTTCCTTAACGTTGTCCCGAGGTGCTGCCTCAGGTCCGGCGCTGGGGGTCTACCAGATCCCTCAGGCCGTCGCCGATCAGGTTGAAGGTGAACACGGCCAGCATCAGGGCCAGGCCCGGAAACACCACCAGCCACCATTCACCGGAGATGATGAAGTTGGCGCCTTCGGCCACCAGGATGCCCCATTCGGGCGCGGGCGGCTGGACGCCCAGGCCGATGAAGGACAGGCCGGCGGCGTTGAGGATGGCCCAGCCCATGTTCAGGGAGATCTGCACCATCATCGGCGGCAGCGTGTTGGGGAAAATGTGTCCAAACAGCACGCGCAGTTCCGAGTTGCCCGACAGCCTGGCGGCCTGGACAAAACCGGCGTTGCGACGAATGCTCACTTCCGCCCGCGCCATGCGGGCGTAAAACGGCAGGTTGATGATGGCGGTGGCGTACACGATGTTCTCGACCGAGTTGCCCGCGGCGGCCACGATGCCCATGGCCAGGACAAACAGCGGGAACGCCATGATGGTGTCCATCAGACGGCCGGAGATGCGGTCGGTCCAGCCGCCGAAATAGCCGGCGAAGCACCCGATCACCGAGCCGAAAACGAACGACAGCGCCACGGCCGACACCGAGATCAGCAGGTCCAGCCGGGTCGCGACAATGACCCGGGAGAAGACGTCGCGTCCCAGGTGGTCGGTCCCGAACCAATGGGCCACGCTGGGCGGCTGCAGCGCCGGCCCGACCCCGGTGGCCAGGGGATCGAAGGGCACCAGGTAGGGCCCGAGGATGGCGATCAGGATGAGGCCGAAGAACAGGCCAAAGGACACACCGGTGAGCGGGTTCTCCGACACGATGTAGCGCAGGTGATGCCAGTAGCCCTCGCGGGCTTGCGCGCCTGTGGCCAACGAAGACGTGACTGCCAGATTGCTCATGTTGTTAGTCCTCACCGACGCGTGGGTCGATCAATGTGTAGGTCACGTCGATCAGCAGGTTGAGCGTCACGAACAGCAGGGCCATGGAGAGCACGAAGCCCTGGACCGCCGCGTAATCGGACACCACGAGCGCCTCGACCGCGAACGAGCCGATCCCCGGCCACGCGAACACCTTCTCGACCAGCACGTTGGCGCCCAGCACGAAGGAAAACACCATGCCGAGCGTGGTGATCACCGGCAGCAGCGCGTTGCGGAAGGCGTAGGTGACCAGCACCCGGCTGCTGCTCAGGCCGGCCGCCCGTGCGGTCCGGACGTAGTCGCTGGCCAGGGTCTGGAGCATGGCAGCCCGGGTCATACGGGCGATCGGCGCCAGGGTGAACAGGGCCAGGGTGATCAGCGGCAAGGCCATTTGCGCGAGGGCGGCCTTGAACAGGGCCCAGTCTCCGGCGATCAGGGAATCGATGGTGTAGAAGCCGGTGACGGATTCGGGCGGCAGGAACATCATGTCGAGCCGGCCCATGGGCGGCGGCGCCCAGCCCAGCAGGTAATAGAACACGTACAGCAGGGCCAGGCCGGTGAAGAAGGTCGGCAGGGAGACCCCCGCCGTCACCAGGAAACGACACAGGTGATCCACCCAGGAATTCGGCCGGGTCGCCGCCAGCACACCGAGGGGCACGGCAACGACCAGGGCCAGCAGCAGCGCACCCAGGGTTAATTCCAGGGAGGCTGGCAGCCGCTTGGCCAATTCCACGGTCACGGGCTGGCCGGTGGAAATCGCCGTGCCCAGGTCGCCCTGTACCAGGTCACTGACGTAGGTGACGAACTGCACCGGCATGGGATCGTCCAGCCCGAGGTTCTGGCGCACCTGCTCGATGGAGGCGGCATCGGCCATGTCACCGGCGAAGTAGGCCGCCGGATCCCCGGGCAGGGCCCGGGTCAGGATAAAGCAGACGACCAGGATCCCGAACACGGTCGGCACGGCCTGCAACAGGCGGGTCAGGACCCGCTTGGACTTCACACCCAACGTCATGATGACTCGCTCCTTTCTGGGATCAGGCCGGCTTCAGCGGGCGGATATCCATCTGCCGGTGGAACCAGTACTCGTAACCCTCGACGCCTTCTTTGAAGGCCACGTTCAGCGTCGGCTGCCAGAGCGGGATGCGCGGGATGTCCTCGAAGGCGATCTCGATCATGCGCGTCACGTTCGGGGCGTAATCGGGGTGGGACACGGCCATGTCCAGGGTGTCGTCGATGAGCTTGGCCATCTCCGGGTTGTCGTAGTTGTAGGAGTTGAACAGGTTGCCCTTGATGTAGGACCAGAAGAAGTAATAGTCCGGGGTGTTCAGCCAGCCGCCGAAATTCTCCAGGTGCAGGGGCAGCTTCTTCTCGACCAGCGCGACGGTGCGCCAGTTGGCGCCGGGGATCTTCTCGATGTTGGCCTTGATGCCAATCTCCGCCAGACCTTGCTGGATCAGCAGGGCCGTGGGCTCGGCCCAGTCGGCGACGGACAGGTTGAACGACAGGGGCACCTCGAAGCCGTCCTTGTAGGCGGTTTGCGCCATCAGGGCCCGGGCCTTCTCGAGGTTCTGGCTATACGGGGATTTTTGCGGCCAGGCAATGCTGGTGACCTGCTCGCCACCGCCCCACATGGGTACACCCTGGCCGTAGGCCGCCTGCTCGAAGATCTTCTCGTAGGGAATGGACCAGGCCACGGCCTGACGGACCCGCTTGTCCTTGAAGGGCTCGAAATCGAGGTTGGTGCACAGGGAGTAGATGCAGTTTTCGATGGGGGTGCTGACCACCTTGACCCCCGGCTTTGCGGCGAGCTCCTTGGCGTCTTTGTTGGGGATGTTCTGGGACGCGGACACGCTGCCCCGTTCAATCAACGCCCGGCGGGTGGACTGCGCCGGCACTTCCCGCAGCATGACCCGCTGATAGCCGGGCAGCGGCCCACAGGCCCAGTCCTCGTTACGTTCGTAAACCAGCTGTTCGCCAGCGTTCCAGCGCAGCACCTTGTAGGCGCCGGACCCGGCCGGGTTGCGGTGCAGGTATTCGGTGGCCCAGGGGTCGTTTTCGGTGGCGTGGGCCTTGGCGACTTCCGAGTTAATGATGATGGGGATGGGCGTGGCAAGATCCGGCAGCGCCAACTTCGAGGGGAAAGGCAGGGTGATCTGGAAAGTCCGATCATCGATCGCCGTGAATTGGTCCGGCGATTCGAGCCGGCCGGCTTTCATCTGCACCGTCGGGAACCCACCCAGAGAGACGGCCCGATCCAATGACCATTTCACGTCGTGCGCGGTTACCGGCTTGCCATCCCAGAAGGTCGCGCCCTCGCGGATCTTGAACGTCATCACCGTGCCGTCCTCGCTGGTCTCCCAGGATTCGGCCAGCTCAGGCTGGACGTTGCTGAAATCGTAACTGAGCGAGCCGTCGGCGGTTTGCTTGGTGCCAAAGCTGACCAGGCGGTCATAGCAGTTGATGGCCACCTGATAGCTGTCCCGGTTGGTGCCCGAACGGTGGATGTCGAGACTGTTGATGGTGCCTCCGAACACCACCACTGCGGTTTCGTTGGTGGCTGCCTTCGCCGCCTGCGGTATCAGTTGAGCCAGGGGTAACAGGCTAGCGCCTACGGACAGAGTGGTTGCGCCTTTCAGAAAATTTCGACGATTCATGCTGCATGCTCCATTCGATTCGATGATGCAGTACAGAGAGCAACAGACGGACCACTATTTTTTATTTTTTTGATGTTTTTATAAGCTGCTGAAATTTATTGTTATTTTATTTTTTGAATGCATAAAATGGTTTAATAAGAGGAAAGTGCATGCACAATTGTGGTTCGGTTTTTCGCTATTTTTCAGAGCATGCTCAAAGATAGATCTTTCAGGCTGGTGCTTCCCACTCGCTAATTTGTCTGTGTTTCACCGCTCGCGTTTCTTTGGTTTAGTGGTTACCGCTACGGAAGCGGCGAGCCTCTAACTTGAGCTTTTTCAGTCGGGAGGTGAGGGTGGTTGGTTTTAGTCCCAGGAGGCTGGCGGCACCGTCGTCGCCGAACACCCGTCCCTCGGTCATCCTCAATGCCCGTATAAGATTCTCACGCTCGAGTTCGCGCATTTGCTCGTCGGTCAGGAGGTTGGCCGAGTAATGGCGCGCTGGGGGCAGAGAGGCTCCGGTCTCTTGGGAAAAGTCGGTGTCTTTTCCGATTAAGTCGAAGTCGAGTTGGTGATCGGCTGTGATCACCTGGCGCTCGATAACATTTTCCAGCTCCCTGACGTTGCCCGGCCAGTCATAGCCCTGAAGGGCGCGAATGTCCTGGTCCCTCAGTGCCAGAGGAGGGCGGTTGAATTTCTGACTGGCGCGCTTGATGAATTCCCGGGCAAGGATTGGGATGTCTTCCGTGCGCTGTCGCAACGGGACCGATTCGATGGGAAAGACATTGAGCCGGAAGTACAGATCCTCCCGAAAGGTCTTGGCTGTAATCTCGGACTTTAGGTCCCGGTTGGTGGCGGCAATCACGCGAACGTCGACGGCCTTGGTGTTATTTTCACCCACCCGCTCAAACTGCTGATCCTGCAGCACCCGCAGGAGTTTGCCTTGGAGTTCCAGCGGAATCTCACCGACCTCATCCAGAAACAAGGTGCCGCCATCCGCCAGTTCAAAACGGCCTATGCGGTCGCTGACCGCGCCGGTGAAGGCGCCTTTGATGTGCCCGAAAAACTCGCTTTCAAACAGATCCTTGGGAATGGCGGCGCAATTCACTCGTATCAGGGGGCGGTCACGTCGGCTGCTGGACTGGTGGATGGCGCGGGCGATCAGTTCCTTACCCGTGCCGGATTCACCGGTGATGAGAACGTTGGCATCGGTCGGTCCGACCATGCCGATACGGCGTGCGATCGCTTTGATGGCTTCACTCTGACCGAAGATCTCGTGAAAGTGGTATTCGGCACTGATTTCTTCCTGAAGGTAGGCGTTCTCCATTTCCAGGCGGCGTTTCAGGGATTCGACTTCCTCAAGCGCGGTCTGGAGTTCCTGCTGGGCCTGCAACCGCGCCGAGATGTCCCGGAACACCACGACCGCGCCGACGGGATGACCATTATCCAGTATGGGGGTGCTCGTGTACTCCACCGGGAAACCGCTGCCGTCCTTGTGCCAGAACCAATCCTCGCCGACCCGTTTCACGCTGCCATCTCTGAAGGCGGCGTAGATCGGGCATTCCTTGAGCGGAAAGAGGCTGCCATCAGCGTGGGAGTGGTGCACGACCCGGTGAATGACCCGGCCGGCCAGCTCGTCGGTGCGCCAGCCGAGCATGCGTTCCGCGGCCGGGTTCGCGAAGGTGGTTCGACCCTCGGCGTCGACACCATATATGCCTTCTCCGACCGCGTGCAGAATGAGCTGGTTTTCCCGTTCCATGTCCTGAAACAGCTCCTCGACCCGGCGCCACTCCAGCAAGCCACCGCGATGGTAGTGGTTGGCATCGTGCCGCTCCCTTAACGTTTTTAATTGCCGGCAGTCTCTGATCAGCAGCAGGATCGTCTGGGATTCTGCTGGGCCCACCCTGGCCGATGAGATTTCCAGCTCAATTGCGTGGCCATCCGGCTGCCGAATCAGGAAGTCGCGGCTCCAGCCATGCCCCCTGAACAGGGTTTCCTCAGTAAAAGCAATGAGTTGTGGGCGCTGATCGGCGAACAGGTGTGTGCAGGGAGTGTCTGCCAGCGACTTGGTTGCGGCACCCGCGAGGCGTTCAGCAACGTCGTTGGCGGCAAGGATCACGTCGCGTCCGGCGTCCACCAGCATCGCTGCCTCGGGTAAAAGATGAATCCAGTCTTGGTTGGTGTCTTGTGAGTTCATAGTCCTGTCGCATCTCGGAGTGAATCGCCCAGTAACAAAGGCCACTCAACACTCGTGCCAACTACGAACTTTCGTGCTTAATCACTACGAGATGTCGTTAATTACGATTTTTCGTAGCGTGAAGTTTTCAGGGGAACTATTTAAAAGATATTAAAAACAATAGGTTAAATTTTGCGCAGAAGTTGGCACGAAGCCTGCGATAGCTCCGTCAGAACGAGCAAGTACCGCGTCAGATTTTTCAAGGACTGTTGATGATCGGCTTGCTGTGCACTTCAACGGTGCAAAAACAATCTGAGCTATTGGAGAGTGCCCCATGACGACGAAAAGCCTTGGTAATCCGTTCGACGGAGATCAGTCCCTCATCCACGCTAAAACCTGTGGCTGTCCGCAATGCAAACCCGGTCAACACGAGTCCACGGAACCGGTGATGGAGGTTCGGCCAACGACTGTTCCGGCAACCGGGGCGCCCGCGATCGATGCTCCCGCGGACTCCGAGGCCATGATGGATCGGGCCATCGAAAGCGCTGTGGTTCGATCAGTCTTTGGCCACAATGACCACAGCCGTCGCAGTTTTATGAAAATGATGGGGGCAGGTGCGGCGGCTGCCCTCCTTGGCAGTGTGTTTCCGATGGACAAGGCCAAGGCGGCGGTGAAGGAGTCCCTGGGCAAGCTTGAGAAAACCAAGCTGAACGTCGGTTTTGTCCCGATTACCTGTGCGACCCCAATCATCATGGCCCACCCCATGGGCTTTTATGAGCGGTACGGCCTGGACGTTACGGTGACCAAGACCGCCGGATGGGCGGTGGCCCGGGACAAATCCCTGGCCGGTGAATACGACGCCTCACACATGCTGACCCCAATGCCCCTGGCCATGACCATGGGCGCGGGCTCCACCCCGGAACCCTTCATCATGCCCGCGGTTGAGAACATCAACGGCCAGGCCATTGTTCTGCATGTCGATCACATGGACAAGCGCGATCCCAAGCAGTGGAAAGGGTTCAAGTTCGGGGTGCCTTTCGAGTATTCCATGCACAACTTCCTGTTGCGCTACTACCTGGCTGAAAACGGTATCGATCCCGACAAGGACGTGCAGATCCGCGTGGTGCCGCCACCCGAAATGGTGGCCAACCTCAGAGCCGGGAACCTCGACGGTTACCTGTCGCCAGATCCGTTCAATCAGCGGGCGGTGTGGGAGAAGGTGGGCTTTATCCACATGCTCACCAAAGACATCTGGGAGGGGCACCCTTGCTGCGCGTTCGCCTGTAGCCAGAAGTTTGCCACCGAAAATCCGAACACCTACGGAGCGCTCTTGCGCGCCATCATCGATGCGACCCAGTACTCGAACAACCCTGAGAACCGGAAAGAAATCTCCGAAGCCATTGCACCGAAAAACTACCTGAACCAGCCAGTGCCGGTGATTCAGCAAGTGTTGACGGGCTATTACGCCGACGGCCTGGGTGAGGTGCAAAACGTACCGGACCGAATCGATTTCGATCCTTTCCCCTGGCACTCCATGGGCGTGTGGATCCTTACCCAGATGAAACGCTGGGGCTATATCGATGGCGACGTGGACTACAAGGGCATCGCCGAACAGGTGTACCTGGCCGGTGAAACCGGAAAGCTGATGGAGCAAATGGGCTACGCGGCACCGGATAAAACCTACAAGACCCACACCATCATGGGTAAGACCTTTGACCCGGCCAGCCCTGAAGAGTATGCCCGCAGCTTCGCCATTGGGAGGGTTTGATGATGGCTTCCCTGAATGTACGAGCGGCGCTGCTGTCGTTCACGTTTTTGGTCCTGGCGCTTGGCCTCTGGGAAATGGCAACCCAGCCGCCCGAGGCTGAGGCTGCCATGACCGAGTACGAGCGGTTGATGGGCGGTGCCGATCAGGAGTCCCGGGTACCGCCGCCCTCCGCGGTGATCAAGCTGGCCTGGACTGAGCTGTCCAATCCGTTTTACGACGCGGGGGCTAACGACAAAGGAATAGGCATCCAGCTCGCGTATTCGGTCTATCGGGTGCTGACTGGCTACCTTGCGGCCATGGCGATCGCCTTGCCTATCGGGTTCCTGATTGGCATGTCGCCCCTGATGTACAAGGCGCTGAACCCCTACATACAGGTGCTCAGACCCATCTCGCCCCTGGCCTGGATGCCGCTCGCCCTGTTCATCATCCAGGACTCGGACGCCTCCGCCATCTTCGTCATCTTTATTTGTTCGATTTGGCCCATGTTGCTCAACACCGCCTTCGGTGTCGCGAATGTCCGGCAGGATTGGGTGAACGTCGCCCGAACCCATGAATTGAGCCCGGTGAAAACCGCGCTGACCGTCATTTTGCCGGCTGCGGCACCGACGATCCTCACCGGGATGCGCATTTCAATCGGTATCGCCTGGCTAGTCATCGTAGCCGCGGAAATGCTCGTGGGCGGCACCGGCATTGGTTATTACGTCTGGAATGAGTGGAACAACCTCGACCTGGCCAGTGTGATCTTCTCCATCCTGATGATCGGCGTGGTCGGCATGTTGCTGGACCTGGCACTCGGTAAGGCACAGAGACTGGTGGAATACAAAGAGTAAGAGGTACCGGCCGGGTTTCGGCACCGGCCTGCGCCTCCGAATGGAGACCTGATATGAATAAATCTTTCTTGGAAGTGGATGGGCTCGCCAAGGTCTATCCGGATGGCCAGGGCGGCGAGTTGACGGTGTTTGAAGACATCCGCTTTGCCCTGGAAAAAGGTGAGTTCGTTTGCATTATCGGCCACTCCGGCTGCGGCAAGTCGACCATCCTGAACGTTTTGGCGGGGCTCGACGAAGCCAGTGCCGGCAACGTGGTCATGAACGGCAAAGAAGTGAAGGGGCCGGGCCTGGAGCGTGGCGTGGTGTTCCAGAACTACAGCCTGCTGCCCTGGAAAACCACGCTCAACAACATCGTTTTCGCCGTCAAGGCCCGGTGGCCTAGCTGGTCCAAAGAGAAAGTGCGCGAACACAGTGAGCGTTACTTGAAAATGGTTGGGCTTGAGCACGCGATGAATCGAAAACCGTCCCAGCTGTCTGGCGGTATGCGTCAGCGGGTGAGCATCGCGCGGGCTTTCGCGACGCAACCTGAACTGCTTCTGCTGGATGAGCCGTTCGGCGCTCTGGATGCGCTGACCCGCGGTGTGATCCAGGACGAGCTGGTAAAAATCTGGGAGGAAACGCGACAAACCGTATTCATGATCACGCACGATGTGGATGAGGCCATTTTGTTGTCCGATCGCATCTTCCTGATGTCCAACGGCCCCAATGCCCGCATCGCCGAGAGCGTGAAAGTGGACATACCTCACCCGCGGGCTCGGGCCTCAATTTTTCAGAATCCTGCCTATCACAAGACTCGGGACTACCTGGTGGACTTTCTTGTGAACCGCAGCGGGTCTGCCATGCCGGAAGCCGATGGCAGTCCCAAGGTGATTTCCCCTGCCCAGGACATGGCTGAGCCCCATGGCAAAGCCGGGCAAACACCAACCGAATCCGCCGCACGTGCGGTAAACGCCTGATGTAACGAAACTGAGAGGAAACCATCATGATGAACAAAGAACTGATGACTGCGAAGATCCTTGAAGCCAAAGTCGCCAAGGGTATGACCTGGGAGGCGCTCGCCGAAGCCATTGGCATGTCGCCGGTGTTCACCACATCCGCGGCTCTGGGAATGAACAGCCTGACCGAAGACAAGGCCTTTGCACTCTGCGAGGCCCTGGGATTGGATAAGCCCGTGGCGGAGGCTCTACAGGTGTGCCCGAAAAAAGCCTGGGACAGTGCCGTTCCTCAGGACCCGCTGATTTATCGCCTGTACGAAATCGTCGGTGTTTATGGCGACACCATGAAGGCCCTCATTCACGAGAAGTTCGGTGACGGCATCATGAGCGCCATCGACTTCACGATGGATATCGACAAGGAGGAGAACCCGAAGGGAGATCGGGTTGTGGTGACGATGAGCGGGAAGTTCCTGCCTTACAAGGCTTGGTAACTTGGTAGTTTGGTAGTTTGCCCCGGTAGCCTGAGGGTTGCGGGGGCGGGCTTGCGTGGTGGTGGGTGGCATTTTTTTTGGAAAAGGAACTCGCTTCGCTCAGACACCCTTTTCCGGCAAAAAATCCACCCACCACCCCGCGCCGAGCTAACCACACCGGTTCACGAAGAAAAAACACCCCACCCGCGTACCCGCCCCCCAAACAACAGGCTACAAAACCAACCTCAAGCCCGAAGCGAATGAGCCACCGCCCCCGGCTCTTGGGCCACCTCCACCACCGTATGCAGCTTCAACAGCTGAGCCTGGAGCATGGCAATGGGCCGGCTGCCCTCCAGGGTCAGGGCAATGTCCAGGTGCTCGCCGGTGCTTTCCACCGCCATGCGCGCGATCTTGAAACCACGAATTCGAACCACCTGGCACAGGCGTTCCAGTGCCGCCGCTTCCTGGGACATGCGGCAGGTGAGGGTGTAGCTCGGTGTCGAAGGCTGCTGTGAAGGGGTCATGCTACGTGCTCCCGTTGGGCTTGGCTGGTGCGCTTTTTGGTTTCGTCGATCATGTCGCGGTTGCTGGCGCCGGGTTTAACGATGGGCCAGACGTTTTCCTCCCGGGCGATGGCCACGTGCAGCAGCATCGGGCCGTCGTAGGCGAGGATGGTCTCGATGCCCCGGCGGATCTGGTCGGTGCGTTCGATGTGCAGGGCCGGGATGTCGAAGGCGCGGGCCATGGCGACGAAGTCGGGGTTGTCGTCCAGGTCGATCTGGCTTTCCCGGTTGTTGTAGAACAGCTCCTGCTGCTGGCGGACCATGCCCAGGCATTGGTTATCCAGGATGATCATCTTCAGTGGCAGCCGGTAGCGGCGGATGGTGGCCAGTTCCTGGGCATTCATCATGAACGAGCCGTCGCCGGCGACGTTGATGACGGTGGTGCCCCGGTCTGCAAACTGGGCGCCGATGGCCGCCGGCAGGCCGAAGCCCATGGTGCCCAGGCCACCGCTGGAGAGGTGATGGCGGGGGTGGTCAAACTGGTAGTGCTGGGCGACCCACATCTGATGCTGGCCAACGTCGCAGGCGATGACGGTGTCGTCGGGCGCGATGCGCGACAGCTGACGTACGAAGGCCGGGCCGGTGATCGGGGCCATGGGCTCTTCGTTATCGGCGGCGCTGAATCCGCCGGTGGTGTGCCAGGTGCGGCACTGGGTCTGCCAGTCAGTGATGGCCAATGGTTGGGCGGCCAGGTCGTCGGTCAAGGCCTCGAGAATGGCATTCAGATCGCCCCGAACGGCCAGGTCGGCGGGTCGCAGTTTGTTGATTTCGGCGGCGTCGGCGTCGATGTGGATCATCCGGGCGTTGGGCGCGAAGGTGTCCAGCTTGCCGGTGGCGCGATCGTCCAGGCGGGCGCCGATGACCAGCAGCAGGTCGCACTCATCCACGGCCCGGTTCGCGGCCCGGGAGCCGTGCATGCCCAGCATGCCCAGGTGATGGGCGCTGTGCTTGCCGCCGTTGCCGATGCCCTTGAGGGTCACCACGCTGGGCAAGGCCGAGGTGTCGGCAAAAGCCCGGAAGCGCGTCTCGGCGTGGGCCAGGCTGATGCCGCCACCACTGTAGAGCAGGGGCTTGCGGGCGGCGCGCAGCATGGCCAGGGCCTCGGTGAGATCCGGGGTGGTCGGCGCGGTCGTCGTGGTCTTGGGCGCGGGCTGCATTGAGGCTTCGGTCAGCAGTACGTCCTTGGGGATGTCGATCCAGACCGGGCCGGGGCGGCCGGTTTGGGCCAGGTCGATGGCCTCCTCCAGGATCGCCGGCAAGTCATCGACCTCGTCCACCAGATAGCTGTGTTTGACGATGCCCAGGGTCATGCCGAGCACGTCGGTTTCCTGGAAAGCGTCGGTGCCGATCAGACCGGAGGGCACCTGGCCGGTGATCACCAGCATGGGGATGGAATCCCGGTGGGCGTTGGCAACGCCGGTGATCAGGTTGGTGGCGCCGGGCCCGGAGGTGGCAATGCACACCCCCAGCTGGCCACTGGCCCGGGCGTACCCGTCGGCGGCGAGGGCGCAGCCCTGTTCGTGGCGGCACAGTACGTGTTCGATTCCGACGTCGTCCACCAGGGCATCGTATAGCGGCATGATGCAGCCACCGGGGTAGCCGAATACGGTGTGGATGTCGTGGCGGTGGAACGCGTCAAGAATCTGCTGTGCGCCGTTCATGGTGTTTTCCCTTTTTATTGCCGCAAAAAAAAGCCCCCGGGACCTTTCGGTGCCGGGGGCTCTTGGTGTCTTGTCAGGTTGTCGCTATCTCACCCGCTTGTCCACGCAAAAGCCCCCGGACGGTACCACGACCACCAGGACAAGCTTCACAAGGACAATCACTGCGTTGAGATTCATAAAAGGAACAATCTGCTCTGAATTCGTCAAAAATTTCTGTGTAAAATCTACCCCACGTTTTTAACCGGTTGCAAGCGTTTGTTGCCGGTTTTTTTTCCGCATCCCGTTTTTTTGGGAACGAATCACGGTTTTCAGGCACGGCGAAAGGGTCATGACAAAAGGCAAATGGGGTTCACTCGGATTGGCGCTGTTGATCATCGTGGCACTGGCGGTCTGGATGGCCACCGGCGAGGTCAAAGAGGCCCGGGACGAGGCGCCAGATCGGACGGCCCGGGGTGAACCCGAACTCACCAGCGTCCAGGTCGAGACCCTGAGTGCACGTGTGCACGAACCCAGCTTGTTGCTGCAGGGCCAGTTGGAGCCCTGGCATTCGGTGCTGATCAGTGCCCGGGTCCCTGGCACGGTTGAATCCATTGCCGTCGGTCTCGGGCAGCGGGTGGCAGCGGGGGAGCCGCTGCTGACCCTGTCCGAGGATGGGCGTCAGGCGGTCCTGGCTCGCTGGCAGGCGCGGGTGCGCAGTCTTGAGGCGGACTTGAGCGCTGCACGCCGGCTGCGCTCCAGCGACCTGACCTCGCAATCCGAGCTGCTCAGCCTCGAGAGCGAACTGGCGGCTGCCAGTGCCGAACTGGCAGCCGCCCGACTGGAGGTGGAACACCTGACGCCGAAGGCGCCGTTTGCGGGCATCATCAACCGCCGGGACGTGGACCCGGGCTCGCTGGTGCAGGTCGGCTCGCCGCTGTTCGAGCTGGTGCGTATCGACCGGCTCAAGGCCGCCGGCCAGGTGCCCCAGCAGTCGGCGGGTAAGGTCGACGTTGGCCAGCCGGTACGAGTGGACCTGCTCAACGGCGGGCAACTGGACGGACAGGTCACCTTCGTGGCCAGCGCGGCCAACCCTGAAACCCGCACCTTTGCTGTGGAAATCGCCGTGGAGAACCCGGAGCGTCAGCGGGTGGCCGGCGGCAGCGCCAGCCTGCGCATCGCCCTGCCCGAGGTGAAGGCCATGTTTATCTCCCCGGCCCATCTGTCGTTGGGCGACGACGGTCGGCCCGGGGTCAAGCACGTCAATCGCGACAATCGCGTGGTGTTTAGCCAGGTGGAGTTGCTCAGTGTCGCCACCGACGGCGCCTGGGTCACCGGATTGCCGGATGAAATCCGCTTGATAACCCGGGGGGGCGGTTTCGTCAATCCCGGGGAACGGGTGCGCCCCGTTGATGTCGCCGAAGACCGGGGCTGACGACCATGCGTTCGCTAATCTTTGCCGCCATGGACCGCAGCCGCACCACGCTGCTGACCCTGCTGTTCCTGATCGCCGGTGGCATTGCTGCGTTCCAGACCATCCCCAAGGAAGCCAACCCGGACATCACCATCCCCATCATCTACGTGTCCATGACCCTGGACGGCATCAGCCCGGAAGACGCCGAGCGCCTGCTGGTGCGGCCCATGGAGCAGGAGTTGCGGTCCCTGGAGGGCATCAAGGAAATGCGCGGCCGGGCGTCCGAGGGCTTCGCCTCGGTGATGTTGGAGTTCGACGCCGGCTTCGATTCGGACAAGGCCCTGCAGGATGTGCGCGAGCGCGTGGACACCGCCCGCAGCAAACTGCCGGATGAGGCCGACGAACCCCAGGTCAACGAAATCAATGTGTCCCTGTTTCCGGTGCTGTCGGTCGGTTTGTCCGGGCCGCTGTCGGAACGGGAGCTGATCACCGTGGCGCGGGCCCTGCAGGACGCCATTGAAGCCATCCCGGAGGTGCTGGAGGTGGAGATCGGCGGCGACCGGGAGGACCTGCTCGAGGTGGTGGTCGACCCCCAGGTGCTGGAAAGCTATGGCATCGACTTCGACCAGCTGGCGGCCCTGGTGACTCGCAACAATCAACTGGTGGCCGCCGGCTCCCTGGATACCGGCAAGGGCCGGATGGCCCTGAAAGTGCCCGGGGTGATCGAGTCGGTTGAGGACGTGATGTCGATGCCGGTCAAGGTGGACGGCGACACGGTGGTGACCTTTGGCGATGTCGCCATGTTGCAGCGTACCTTCAAGGACCCCACCGGCTTTGCTCGCATCAACGGCGAGCCGGCGTTGGTGCTGGAGGTGACCAAGCGCACCGGTGCCAACATCATCAACACCGTGGAGAAGGTCCGCGAACTGATCCGGCAGGCCCGGCCCCAGCTGCCGGATAGCCTGGAAGTGCGCTACATCATGGATCAGTCCGGCGAGGTGCGGGACATTCTCAGTGACCTGCTGAACAACGTGCTCACCGCCATCGTGCTGGTGATCATCGTGGTCATCGCCGCCATGGGACCGCGTTCGGCGCTGCTGGTGGGACTGACCATTCCGGGCGCCTTCCTGACCGGGATCCTGGTGATCTACGGCATGGGACTGACGCTCAACATCGTGGTGCTGTTCAGCCTGATCCTGGTGGCCGGGATGCTGGTGGATGGCGCGATTGTCGTGTCCGAACTGGCGGACCGGAACCTGTCGGAAGGGCGTGCCGTCACATCGGCCTGGGCCGAGGCGGCGAGCCGCATGGCCTGGCCCATCATTGCCTCGACCGCCACCACCCTGGCGGTGTTCGTGCCCCTGCTGTTCTGGCCGGGCGTGGTCGGCGAGTTCATGAAGTTTCTGCCGCTGACGGTGATCATCTGCCTGACCGCGTCCCTGGCCATGGCCCTGGTGTTCCTGCCGGTGCTGGGTGGCGTCAGCGGTGGCCGCCGGCATCCCCAGCCCCTGGGCGGCGGGCGCCTGATGCAGACCTACCGGCGGGTGCTGGCGAACTTGCTGAAACGTCCGGGAACCACCCTGCTGGGGGTGTTGGCGGTCATTGGCCTGATCTACGCCGCCTACGGCAAATTCAATCACGGCGTCGAATTCTTCCCCAGCGTCGAGCCGGATTCGGCCCAGGTTCAGATCCGCGCCCGTGGCGACCTGTCGATCCAGGAGCGGGATGCGATCGTCCGGCAGGTCGAGCAGCGGTTGACCGCCATGCCCGAAGTCGAGGCCCTGTATGCACGCTCGATGATCACCGCGGGCAACCGTGCCGCCCCAGACGTGATCGGGGTGCTGCAGTTCCAGTTTACGGACTGGCACACCCGCCGTCCGGCCAGCGCCATCCTGAAGGAATTCCGCGCCCGCACCGACGACCTGCCCGGCATTCGACTGGAGTTTCGCGAGCAGGAGGGCGGGCCCGCGGAGGGTAAGCCCATCGAACTGCAGGTCAGCAGCCGCGACAGCACACAGTTGAACGCCTACGTCGACCAGATCCAGGCCGCCATGGCCGCCATGGGCGGTTTCGTGGATGTCGAGGATGATCGCAGCCTGCCCGGCATCGAATGGCGCCTGAACGTCGACCGGGAGGCGGCGGCCCGGTTCTCGACCGACGTGCTCAGTGTCGGCAGCGCCGTGCGCCTGGTCACCAACGGCCTGGTCCTGGCCACCTACCGGCCGGAAGACGTGCGCGACGAGGTGGACATTGCGGTGCGGGTGCCCAATAACTGGCGCGAGCTCGACCAGCTCCAGCGCCAGACCATCAACACCGCGCGGGGCCAGGTGCCGCTGTCCCAGTTTGTCGATCTCGAGCCGGGCGCCAAGACCAACAGCATTGTGCGTGTGGACGGCCAGCGCACCGTGACCATCAAGTCCGAGCTGGCCGCCGGACGGCGGGTGGACGAGGCCCTGAACCGGTTGCAGGAGCAGATGCCGGAGCCGCCGGAAGGGGTGTCGGTGCGCTTTGCCGGCGAGAACGAGGACCAGCAGCAGGCCTCACGCTTTCTCACCACCGCGTTTCTGGTGGCGGTTGCCATGATGCTGCTGATCCTGGTGACCCAGTTCAACTCCCTGTATCAGACCCTGTTGATCCTGTCCGCGATCCTGTTGTCCACCGCGGGGGTGCTGCTGGGCCTGCTGCTCAATGGCCAGGCGTTCGGCATTGTCATGGTGGGGATGGGCATCATTGCGCTGGGTGGCATCGTGGTGAACAACAACATCATCCTGATCGATACCTACAACCAGATGCGCCGGGACGGGCTGGCGGCCTATGAGGCGGCGCTGGAAACTGGGTGCCTGCGTCTGCGGCCGGTGGTGCTCACGGCCATCACCACCATCCTCGGGCTGATGCCGATGGTGCTGGGGGTGAACGTCGATCTGCTGACCCCGGCCCTGGGCCTGGGGGCACCCTCGACCCAGTGGTGGACCCAGCTGTCCAGCGCCATCGCCGGTGGCCTGGCGTTCGCAACGGTGCTGACGCTGCTGCTCACGCCGGCGCTGCTGGTGCTCGGTGAGCGCACCGGCCAGCGGCTGCGCCGGCTGACCGGTCGGGACCCAGCCGCTTAGTTGCGAATGCGACCGGCCAGTTCCCGGGCCTGCCGGGCCATGCTTTCCAACTCCGGCACGGTGCGCAGGTTTTCTTCCGCAGTCGCGCTCATGCTTTCGGAAATTTCCGCCACCTCGGTGACGTTGCGGCTGATGTCCTCGCTCACGCTGGTCTGCTGTTCGGCGGCGGTGGCCACCTGGGTGGTGGCGTCATTGACCCGGGCCATGCGTTCGTTGATGGCGGCCAGGGTGCGCCGGACCGCTTCCACCGATTCGCTGCTTTCCTGGGCCACCACGCCGGAGGCCTGCATGTAGTCGGTGGCATCCCGGGATGCGCTGCCGATGGTGTCGATGATCTGGTCGATCTCGACGGTGGCTTCCTGGGTTTTCGCGGCCAGGTTGCGGACTTCGTCGGCGACCACCGCAAAGCCGCGCCCCGCTTCGCCCGCCCGCGCCGCTTCGATGGCGGCGTTCAAGGCCAGCAGGTTGGTCTGGTCGGCGATCTCCCGGATCACCTGCATGACATCGCCGACCCGGCGGCCATCGCTGGCCAACTGATTCACGGTCTGGGCCGAACTGTGGATCTGGTCGGTCAGGCGCTTCATGCTCTCCACCGCCTGGTGGATCTGCTGGTCGGCCTGCTGGGTCTGGCCGGCGGTTTCATCCACCTGGGACGCCACCGAGGCGGCGTGATGGGCCACATCCTGGGCCGTGGCCGACATCTCGTTCATGGCCGTGGCAATCTGGTCGATGCGCTGGTGCGCCTGGTCGGATTGGGACGAGACCCGGTCGGCGTTGGTGCGGATCAGGGTGCCGGTGTGCTCCAGTTGGCTGACGTTGTTCTGCATCAGGGCGCCGGTCTCGGCCAGGAAGGCGTGCAGGCGGCGAGAGGTATCCGCCAATCGGCCCAATTCGTCGGAGCGGGTCAGGGTGGTGCGTTCGGACAGGTCGCCCTGGCCCAGTTTGTCGAGCTGGTCGATTAATTGCTGGGCCGGCCGCACCACCGAGCGGATCAGCACCACAACGCAGGTCAGGGTGCCAAGGATGATGGCGGCAAACAGCAGGCCGCCAATCTGCCAGGTGTTGGCCTGCACCGACTGTTTCAGGTTGCCGGCATAGGCCAAGCTGAAGTCCTTCAGGCGTTCGCTGGCCTGTTCCACCAGTTTGGCCGGCTCCCGGTCGATGCCCGCAACGGCGGCGTCGCCGGCGCCGTGCTCATAGCCGGACGCCACGAACGCCTGATAGCCCTTGCGGTAGGCTTGGCCCATCCGCTGGTGCGCGCGCTGGAACTGGCTCATGAGTTTTTTCGCCTCGGGGTCGGTCAGGACCGGGATCAGCTCATCCAGTTGCGCCTGAATCTGGGCCTCCCGCTCCTGGAAGCGGCCCCAGTATTTTTCCCGCTGGCCGTCGTCGGCGCCCCGGATCAGCACGTTTTTCCATTCCTGAACCTGGGTCTTGAAGTTCGCCAGGATGTCCTGGGATTCCAGGGCGTGCACCATCTCACGGCCGACCAGATTGCTGTAATCCTCACCGGTGTCCAGTGACATTTTGAAGTAGAAGCCGGCAACCACGGTAATGACCAGGTTGGCGACGAGCACAATGGTGAGAATGCGGTGCAGGATGCTGCGGGAAAACCAGTTCATGAACAAACCTATCTGAGGGGAAACAAGGGGTATCGTCCACCGACCGGTTACGGGACGGACGGCGCGCCGAGTATAATCGGCCGAGATGACAGTTTCTTGAATCCAATCACCGCTTTTTCTGAGTCGCGCCATGGAGCCACCCAGCACCAATCCGCTGCGCCTGTTGTACCAGGACGATGCCCTGCTGGCCGTGCACAAGCCGGCCGGACTGCTGGTGCACCGCAGCCCGATCGACAAGCACGAAACCGAGTTTGCCTTGCAGTACGCCCGGGCGCTGAATGGCGGGAGTCACGTGTATCCGGTCCATCGCCTGGATCGGCCGACCTCGGGCGTGCTGGTGTTTGCCCGCGACCCCGAGACCGCCCGGGTGCTGGGCCTGGCGATGATGGCGGGGCAGGTGGGCAAGACTTATCAGGCCGTGGTGCGGGGCTGGCCGCCGGCCGGCGGCGACATCGACCACCCGCTGCGAGAGGAGCCGACCGACCGGCGGCTCAAGGGTCAGGAGCAGCCGCTACGGGAGGCTCGCACCCGCTACCGGACCCTGGCCACCACCGAGCTTGCGGTGGCCATCGAGAAGTACCCGACCAGTCGCTACGCCCTGGTTGAGCTGTACCCGGCAACGGGCCGCAAACACCAACTGCGCCGGCACATGAAACACATCCACCATCCGATCATCGGCGACGCCAATCATGGCCGGGGCCGGCACAACCGGTACTTTGCCGAGCGCTTCGGCGAGGGGCGGCTGATGCTGGCGGCGACCCGGCTCGAGTTCCGGCACCCGCACACCCAGGCGCCGGTGGTGATCGAGGCGGAGCCGGAGCCGAGCTTCCGGCGGGTGTTGTCGATTTTTCAGCCGTGACGGGCCCGGTGGCCGGTGCCGTCGATGCGGCGTTTGCCGCCAGTGGGGTAGAAACGGGCGCACAGCTCGGCCAGGGGTAGGGGTTTGCTGTAGCGGAACCCCTGCAGGAAATCGCAGCCGGTCTCGATCAGCCAGCGTTCGTGGGCTTCGGTTTCCACGCCCTCGGCGACCACCGACAGGCCGAGCCCCCGGGCCAGGCCCAGAATCGACAGGGTGATGGCGCGGTCGTTGTCGTCGTCCGGCAGGTTCTTGATGAACGAGCGGTCGATCTTGATGCTGGCGAAGGGCAGCGTCTTGAGCCGCGCCAGGGAAGAATAGCCGGTGCCAAAATCGTCGATGGCCAACTCGGCGCCCATGGCGACCAGCTCGTCCAGTATCCCACCCAGCGCCCGCAGCTCGCCCTGCAGGGCGTCCTCGGTCACCTCGAACTGCAGCGCCCCGACTGGAACGTCATGGCGGGCGCAGATTTCACCAATGGCATTCGGCAGGCTGCTGACCTGAACCTGTTCCGGCGCCAGATTGACCGAGACCGTGGCCAGCTCGATGCCCGCGTCCTGGCAGGCCCGCCAGTCCCGGCAGACCCGCTCCAGCACGCGGCTGCCCAGCTTGTACATCAGCCCGGCGCTGCGGGCGACATCCAGAAACTCGATGGGCGGCAGCCAGCCGCGCACCGGGTGGTGCCAGCGCACCAGGGCCTCCAGGTACACCACCCGGGTCGCCGAGCGATTCATGATCGGCTGGTAGAACACGTCCAGGCTGTCCTGGTCGAGCGCCTGGCGCAGCTCGTTCTCGACCGCGAACCGGGAGCGGGCGGTCATCTGGATCTCCGAATCGAACAGCACCGACTGGGCCCGTCCGCGGGATTTGGCGTGGTACATCGCGGCTTCGGCGTTGCGCAGCAGTTCCTCCGCATCGAGGCATTCACCCGGAAAGTGACTGATCCCCATGCTGGCGCTGATGTCCAGGTCCTGGTCGCCATGGCGAATCGGGGCACGAACCCGCTGCTGGATCGTTTCGGCGATCTCTCCGGCCACCCGCTGCGGCGGCTGGTTGCGAATGATCAGGGCGAATTCGTCGCCGCCAATCCGGGCCAGGCAGTCCTTGCCGGGCAGGTCGAGGGCATCCAGACGGCGACCGATTTCGCCAATGACCTGATCCCCCGCCTGCGGGCCAAGACCGTCGTTGACCACCTTCAGTCGGTCCAGATCCAGCCAGATCAGGGCCATGCCACCTTGCCCGCTGCGTCTGGATTTCCACACCAGCCGATTGAGCCTGGAGCGCAGGGAGGTCATGTTGGCGAGGCCGGTCAGGGCGTCGAATCGGGTGGCGTAATCCAGGGCCTGTTTCGAGCGCATCCAGGCTTCGTGGGTGTTCATCAGGCTGACCGTGTCCGCCACCGCGGCGGCGAAGGAAATATCCGGCAGGCTCCACTGGCGCGGTTGCTTGGCTTCCAGACAGATGATCCCGCTCATTCGCTTGCCGCTGAAAATCGGCGCATCGAGCATCGAGTGAATGCCGTGAACCTTCAGGTAGCCCTCGGTAAAGGAGTCGGTGCGCGGATCGGTGCGGGCGTCATCGGCGGCCAGCACCCGCTCGGTACTGATGGTGGCAAAGTAGGCCGGGTGCTCGGACTGCAGCAGGCTTACCGGGCCGTCGGCGGTCTTGGGCTGGTGCCCGGCGCCGGCCCGGTCGTGCAGCCATTCGCAGTTGATCCGGTCGTGGCTGGGTGGGTAGGTCCACACGCTGACCCGCTCGACGTCCAGACGCTGGGCGCAGAGCTCGGTGAGCGCGGCCAGTTTCTGGGGTCTGGACTGCTCAACAAACTCAGCATCGTGGCTCAGTTCCATCAATGCCTTGTGGTGGGTAAACAGGGTTTCGCTGTCATTCATGACGAGACAAAGCTCCTCCGGTGTTCGACGAGGTCGGAAACAGCCTTCGGAAACGCGTGCGGCGGGTACCGCCCGTTCCTGCACACCCCTGCAATATGGCAGGCTCGATCGGCGCTGTCCATGCCCCCGGCGCGGGCGCCGTTGAGCGGGTGAGACGGTTTGTAGTTTTTTATGTCGATTTGCGTCGAATGGTAGTGATCGCGGGCGCGAGTGGTTGTCATGCCCCATACTGGGGCGCAACCAACAACAACGAAATCACGGATGACATGGATGAGAGTGATCTTGATCCTACAACGCGCGTTCGCACTGGTGTGCCTGCTGGCACTGGCCGGCCCCGGCCATGCCGCGGCAGAACCTGAGCCGGCGTCCTGGAACTCGCATTCCAGTCGCGTCGAGCTGGCGCGGTTCGTGGATTACTGGCAAGAGCCGGCGGACGGTGCCGATCTGGCCGCCGTCCGACGGCTTGGCAGCCAGGATTGGGTGCGCAACGGCAGTGACAGCATCAGCCTTGGCTACGGCACTGATGTGTACTGGTTCCGGGTGTCGGTCGACAATCTGTCGTCGCGCCCGCTGGAGGCTCTGCTCGAGATCGGTTACCCGGTCCTGGATCGGGTCGAGATGTACGTCAATCCCGGCAGCGACGACGCCGAGCCCCTGGTCCTGGGTGACAAACAGCCATTTGCCGAGCGGCCGATCCATCATCGCAATTTCGTGGTGCCGGTGACGCTAACCGCGGGTGAGCCGAACCTGGTTTACCTTCGGGTGCAGACTACGAGCACCATGCAACTGCCCCTGGTGTTGTGGGATCGGAACAGTTTCTTCGGGGCCGAGCAGTCTCGAAGCATGTTTGAGGGCATCTATTACGGCATCGTGCTGGTGATGGTGCTGTACAACCTGTTCGTGTTCATGGCGGTGGGCGAGCGGAGTTTCCTGCACTACGTCGGTTACATCACCGCCATGCCCCTGTTCCTGGCCAGTCTGCACGGCGTTGCGTTCCAATACCTGTGGCCAGAGTCGACCTGGTGGAACGATCAGGCGATCATCGTGTTCCTGAACCTGGCGGTGGTGTTCGGCGGTACGTTCAGTATTCGCTTCATCAACGTCACCCGGGAGAACCACCCGTTCCTGAATCGCTGTACCGTGGCCGTGATCATGGCTGCGGGTATCCTGGCCGCCTCGGGCCTGTTTGTCCCGTACAAGTTCCTGATCCTGCCCACGATCATCCTTTCCTCCGTCGGCTGCTTCGCCATGCTGATGCTGAGCATCGTTCGCTGGCTTAAGCGGGACCCGGCCGCCCGGTTCTACACCATGGCCTGGGTGTTCATGCTTTCGGGCGGGATCGTCCTGGCATTGAGCAAATTCACCGTGCTGCCCCGCAACCTGCTGACCGAAAACGCAACCCAGGTCGGTTCGGCACTGGGGGTTATCCTGCTGTCCATTGCCCTGGCGGACCGGCTGGATCGGGAGAAGAAGCGGGCCTTCGAGGCCCAGCACCGATTGCTGCGGGAAGAGCGCAAGGCCCGTATGGCCCAGGAAAAGTCCCTGCAGGTCCAGCGTGAGGCCAACTCGCTGCTGGAAGAGCGGGTACACGAGCGCACGCGGGATCTGGAACATCTCAATGAGCAGCTTCTCGAACTAAGTTCCACCGACACCCTGACCGGACTGAAGAACCGGGGCTATTTCGACCGTAGCTTCCAGTCCGCCGTGGTCCGGGCCTTCCGGTACGACGAGCCCCTGTCACTGCTGGTGCTGGACATTGACCATTTCAAGAAGTTCAACGACACCTATGGCCACCTGGTGGGGGACGACTGCCTGAAGATGGTCGCCCGCTGCATGCGCAAGTTTGTGACTCGGCCCCAGGACCTGGCGGCCCGCTACGGTGGTGAGGAGTTTGTAGTGTTGCTGCCGGACACGCCAACCCATGGCGCCATTCAGGTCGCGGAGCGGATCCGAGAGGAAATCGAGCGGACCGCGTTCCGGGTGTCCGGCGAGGTGCTGCACCTGACCATCAGCGTCGGGGTTTGCAGCGTGTGCCCGGACAAGGCCGATGCCACCAACGAAATCTTCCGTTGGGCCGATGAGGCGCTGTACGAGGCCAAGGGCCAGGGCCGTAACCGGGTGGTTAGCTGGCAGACCGGCGGTCAGCGGGTGGCGTCCAGGGTTTCGCCGGCCTGAGCCAGGGCTTCCGCCTGATACAGCTGGGGCCAGGGAGCGTCCGCTTCCAGCGCGAAAGCCAGGTCCAGCAGGGTCTGTTCCCCGCCGTAACGGCCCATAAGCTGAACACCGACCGGAAGCCGGTTCCGGCTCAGGCCGGCCGGCACCGCCACGGCCGGTGCGCCGGTGGCGTTGGCGAGCGGCGTGAAGCCCACGTACCGGGTCAGTCGGTCAAACAAGGTGTCGAAGGGCAGGGTCGGGCTGAGATAGCCAATTTCCGGCGTGGTGTGGCCGAGTACCGGGGTGAGCACCGCGTCGAATCCGGCCATGGCCCGGGCATAGTCCCGTCGGGACCGGCGCAGGCGCCAGAGCACTCCGGGTAGGCGGTAGAACTGCCGTTTAAAGTGGTCGGCCAGGCCACGGGTCAAATCATCCACCCGTCGTTTGTCAAAACCCGGGGCCAGCAGGCGATGGCCGTTGGCGCGCACCCCGAATGCCAGAAAGGCCCAGTACAGCGCAAAGTCCTCCGGGAAGCTGTCGGCGACCGGGACCGCGACCGGTTCGATCCGGTGCCCCAGGCGTTCCAGGCACCTTGCCGTGCGCTCGACCGCGGCTCGGGTGTCGGCATCGGTGGTGTGGCCGTTGATGGAATCGAGCACCATGCCAATCCGGAAGGTTTTGCCAGAGGGGCCCTCCAGGGCGCTGATCGGTGGCAGATCCCTGGCCCGGGACTGGGCATCCGCCTGACTCAGGAAATGGGCGGTATCGCGCACACTGCGGCTGACAATCCCGTCGTTGAGGATATTGATGGGCAGGGCGCGGGCGGCGTCGTTGGCCACCAGCCGGCCGCGGCTGGGTTTCATGCCCACCAGGCCGCAGCAGGCCGCCGGAATCCGGATGGAGCCGCCCCCGTCGTTGGCGTGGGCGACCGGCACCACGCCGGCGGCCACCAGGGCGGCGGAGCCGCCGGACGAGGCGCCGGTGGAGTAGCCGAGGTGCCAGGGATTGCGGGTGGGGGCGCCATGGGCCGGTTCGGTGGTGGCATTGAAACCGAATTCCGGCAAGGCGCTCTTGCCCAGGCAGACAAATCCCTGGTCCAGAAGCTGGCGTGCGAACGGGCTGGTACTCCGGGCAATGGTTTTCGGAACCGCGGCCGAGCCGTGACCGGTCGGCAGCCCCTCCAGATCGAGGTTGTCCTTGAGCAGGGTCGGAACACCGGAAAAGAAACCGGTGCGTGCGTCGGGGGCCTGGCGGTCCAGGCGGCGGGCCAATTCCCTGGCCCGGTCGTAGTCCGTCGTCGCCAACCCGCCAATCTGGGCATCAATCGCCTCGGCCCGGCTGATCGCGGCCTCGGTCAGCTCCAGTGCCGAGATCTGGCGTTGGCGAACCCGTTGGGCCAGAGCGGTGGCGTCGTCAGTGCCCAGGGCATCGTCGACAAAGGCGTGAACAGAGCGGGGCTGGGAGGCTTCTGGCATGCGGGGCATCTCCGGCGAAGGCGGTGAAAGGTGTACCGACTCTACGACATTGCCAGGAGCGCCGACATGTCATCTCAGGCTAGCCGGGATGGAGCTGTGACCGCCATCACGAAGGGAAAAACCGCTAACTTCGCTTTTCATTAGGCTTTTCAGGTAATAAGCTGGCGGGATAACTTTGTAGTAAGCGAGCCAGATGGAAGCCATTGAACCCCTAGTGCGTCATTTTCTCGGCATCTTTTTCCTGATGATCGGGCTCCAGTTTGCCGGCCGGACCTTGGGCCTGTTCCGGCGCATGCATTTCTCCCATATCAACTATGGCGAACGGGGCTCCGCACCGTGGTGGCATCGCCACATCTTCAATGTGTTCCGGGCGGCAATCCTGCTGGTGTGTCTGGTGCGGATCTTTGCCGACATCGACGGCGGGCTCGGGGTCTTCGGCGCCTTGTATCAGTGGCCGGTGCTGCTGGCGGGCATGGTGTTGCTGCTCGTGTCCTTCGCCAGTGTGAACTATTTGCAGGCCTACATGCACGAGGACTGGCGATCCGGGATAGACCGGCGGGCAGAGGGCACCCACCTGCTCACCGAGGGGCCCTTCGGCCGATCCCGAAACCCGCTGTTCATCAGTGTCATCACCGGGCAGCTGGGCTTTTTCCTGGCCCTGCCCAGCGTCTTTTCCCTGGTCTGCCTGATTGCCGGTGTCCTGGTCATCACCCGGCAGGCCCGGGAAGAAGAAAAGGCGTTGGCGGAACGCTTCGGGGCCGCCTACGACGACTACCGCACCCGGGTTCCGCGCTGGTTCTGAGGGCGGTCAGCTGGCCTTCTTCCGGGCCTCTTTGATCACGTCGTAGGCGTGACTGATTTCCCGGGTTCGCTCCTCGGCCATTTCCCGCATGCTCTCCGGCAGGCCTTTGCCGGCCAGCTTGTCCGGATGGTTCTCACTCATCAGTTTTCGGTAGGCCTTCTTCAGCTCCTCGTCAGAGGCCGACGGGCTGACGCCCAGTACCTGGTAGGCGTCGTTGATCTGCTGGCCCGTGGTTCGCTGGCCGGCACCGGCCTGGCCGCCCTGGTGCGTGCCCCGCAGCATGGCTTCCAGCTGATCCACCTGGCTTTCCGGCAGCCCCAGGCCGCGGGCAATCCGCACCAGCATGGCGTGCTCCGCCGGGTGCACCACGCCGTCGGCGGCCACCGCCGATACCTGCACCTGCAGGAACATCTGCAGAAACGCCGGCTGTCGACCGCTCATTTGCAGGAACCGGGCGAGCTCGGCGTCCAGATCAAAGTCCGGGGACTTGCCCCGGTTGAACGCCGCCTTGGCCTTGGCTTTCTGGGTGTCGTTCAGGCGAAAGCGCACGAACATGGCTTCGGCGACCTGGATTTCATCCCGCGACACCACACCGTCGGCCTTGCACAGTGCGCCCATGACCGCAAACACGGATTCGACAAACCCGGCCTGGATGCTCTGGAGTTTCCCGAGCAGGCGGCCCTTGAGGTGGTTGAACAGGAAGGCGCCGATGGCGGCCCCGATCAGGAAGCCGGGAAACTTGCCGAAGGCGTAGCCGATCAAACCACCGAAAATGAGCGCAAACAGCATCAATACGTCCTTAATTCGAGTATGAAACGTCCATAGAATATACGGGTTTTTGTACTCGGGTTCATGAACAGGCTTTCATGCGCGCCCCGAAACCGCTCGGCCTGGCCGGTGATCGCGGGCCGGGGCTGGCGGCGTATAGTTGCTATCAACGGGCCGCCGTTGCAGGCCCGGGACAACCGAGCCGGGGAGGGGAGTGACCAGCGATGACCGCCGATCTTTTTGCCGACGTGCCGCCGCAGCAACGCGTGGAGCCGATTGCCGACGGTGCGGTGGTGCTGCGCCAATTCGCCACCTCCGAGGCCGACGCCATCCTGCGGGCGATTGACACTGTGGCCACGGCCGCGCCGCTGCGCAGGATGCAGACCCCGGGCGGGCATACCATGTCCGCGGCCATGAGCTGTTGCGGCGAACTCGGCTGGGTCAGTGACACGCGGGGGTACCGGTATCAGTCCGAGGATCCGGTGACCGGTACCCCCTGGCCGGCGATGCCCGAGGTGCTGGCCGATCTGGCGCAGCGGTCGGCGGCCGCGGCCGGGTACCGGGACTTTCGGCCGGATGCCTGCCTGATCAACCGCTACGAGCCCGGCGCCAAGATGGGGCTGCACCAGGATAAGGACGAGCAGGACTTCGACCAGCCCATTGTCTCGGTTTCCCTGGGCCTGCCCCAGGTGTTCCAGTTTGGCGGTCTCAAGCGTAACGAGCGGCCTGAACGGGTGCCCTTGTGCCATGGGGATGTGGTGGTCTGGGGTGGTCCGGCGCGATTGCGCTATCACGGCGTGTTGACCCTCAAGGCAGGCACTCACCCGGCCACCGGGCCCTATCGGTACAACCTGACCTTCCGTCGCGCCCGCTGATCACTGCAGCCACGCCACCGCGAGCCCGGCGAACAGGGACAGCAGCATGGGCGCGCCCACCATGAGGCCGGTGTGGCGGTTGCCGATGGCCCAGGCCATGCCGGACTTCACCAGATTGTTGGTTGCGGAGGCCAGCACAATCCCCACCACCGCGACATCCAAGGCCAGCCCGTTCACCGACATTCGAGTCAGCGACAGGGTGATGGCGTCCACGTCGGCAATGCCCGAGGTGGCGGCAAGGACATAGATACCGGTGTCGCCCAGCCAGTCTTCCAAGAAAACCCCGAGCAGCAGGATGGCGGTGAGCAGCACGCCGAACAGCAACGCTGAGGTCAGGTCCAGGGGGTTCTGGCTCAGGGGCGGCTGGCTGACTTCCAGCAGGTGCGCGTTCCGGCGCCAGATCAGCAGGGCCGGCCCATACAGCAGCGCGGTCATGGTCAACACCGGCCAGACCAGGCTGGGCAGCAGTTCGCGGTTGATGACAAAGCAGTAGACCAGGATGCGGGGAAACATGGTGCCGCAGGCGATCAGTATGCCGGTGGCGAACTGCGGGCTGAGTTGCGGGTTGGCCGCCGACTGCCGGGCGAAATGCAGGGTGAGCGCGGTGGAGGAACTGAGGCCGGCGAAGAGCCCGGTGAACAGGATGCCGCGCCCGGTGCCCGCAACCCGGATGGCAAAGTAGCCGACGAAGGAGATGGAGGCGATCAGCACCACCATCCACCAGATCTCCCGGGGATTGAGGACCCCGCCGGGCCCCATTTTCTCGTTGGGCAGCAGTGGCAGCACCACCACCGAGATCAGCAGCAGCTTGAGGGCGGCGTCCAGCTCGTGGGCCTTGAGCCGGAACACCCAGCCGTGAATGCCTTCCTTGTTGTCGAGGATGATGGCGGTGATCACCGCTGCAGCGGTGGCGATGACCGGATCGACTGCGACCGCGACGGCGCCGAAGCAGAAGGTCAGCACCATGCCGACCATGCTGGTGATGCTGAAGTCCCGGATGTGCTCCAGACGCTCGCTGTAGCCGACCAGGCTCATGGCCACCACGCTGAACAGCAGCACCGGGAACGCCCAGGGGGTGATGGCCTCGGCCAGAACCGCCGCAAGCCCGCCCAGCAGGCCTACCAGGGCAAAGGTGCGGATGCCGGCGACGCGGGCGCCCGGCGTCTGGTGGCGGGCGCCCCAGCCGCGCTCGAGGCCAATAATGGCGCCCAGCAGGAGCGCAACGGCCAGATGGATGGTGGTTTGATTGTGGTCGATGAAGTGGGCAGCGACATCATCCATGGGTGGTGACATTTCCCTGAAACTAACCCGGTATAAGACTCAGTGTAGTACGCCGGGGCGGGGTGGTCGCTGGGGTATCCCTTACCTTACTTGTCAGGGGCGAATCTGGTAAGCTTCGCGCCCCTGAATTGCAACCCTTTTGATCGAAGCTCGCCGGAATCCTGTGATCGCCAGTCCACCCTGGCGACAGTCCGATTTTTTCTTTTTTTCACCGTCAGGATTGCTTACGTGGTCACCCCTGGGTGGCGCCGGGACGCTTTGTATCGGAATACCAATTACGGAACTCGACATGGTCAATACCCTGAAAAACCAATGGCTATCCAACATCCGCGGGGACCTGCTCGCAGGCATCGTGGTGGCGCTGGCCCTGATCCCGGAGGCCATTGCCTTCTCCATCATCGCCGGCGTCGACCCCAAGGTGGGTCTGTACGCCTCCTTCTGCATCGCGGTCATCATTGCCTTCGTCGGTGGCCGGCCTGGCATGATCTCGGCGGCGACCGCCGCCATGGCGGTGCTGATGGTCACCCTGGTGAAGGAGCATGGCCTGCAGTACCTGCTGGCCGCGACCCTGCTGACCGGTGTGATCCAGATCATCGCCGGCTACCTGAAATTGGGCAGCCTGATGCGGTTCGTGTCCCGCTCGGTGGTGACCGGTTTCGTTAACGCCCTGGCCATCCTGATCTTCATGGCCCAGCTGCCCGAGCTCACCAACGTCACCTGGCACGTGTACGCCATGACCGCCGCCGGCCTGGGCATCATTTACCTGTTCCCGTTGCTGCCCGGCGTTGGCAAGCTGATCCCCTCGCCGCTGGTGTGCATCGTGGTGCTGACCGCCGTGGCCGTGGCCCTGGGCCTGGACATCCGCACCGTGGGCGACATGGGTGAGCTGCCCGATACCCTGCCGATCTTCCTGTGGCCGGACGTGCCGCTGAACCTGGAAACCCTGATGATCATCCTGCCGTACTCGCTGCCGCTGGCGGTGGTGGGTCTGCTGGAGTCGATGATGACCGCGACCATCGTCGACGACCTGACCGACACCGAGAGTGACCGCAACCGCGAGTGCAAGGGCCAGGGGATTGCCAACATCGGCTCCGGCCTGATCGGCGGCATGGCCGGCTGCGCCATGATCGGCCAGTCCATCATCAACGTGAAATCCGGCGGCCGGACCCGGTTGTCGACCCTGACCGCGGGGGTGTTCCTGCTGATCATGGTGCTGGTGCTCGACAGTGTGCTGGTGCAGATTCCCATGGCCGCGCTGGTGGCGGTGATGATCATGGTGTCCATCGGTACCTTCTCCTGGGAGTCGATCCGAAATCTCAAGGAGCACCCGCTGTCGACCAACATCGTGATGCTGGTGACGGTGATTGTGGTGGTGGCCACCCACAACCTGGCGTTCGGTGTCCTGGCCGGGGTGCTGCTGGCGGCGCTGTTCTTCGCCAACAAGATCGGCCACTACATGATGGTGGACTCGGAACTGGACGAGCAGACCGAGACCCGCACCTACCGGGTGGTTGGTCAGGTGTTCTTCAGCTCGTCGGAAAAATTGCTGCAGGCCTTTGATTTCAAGGAAGCAGTCGATAATGTAGTGATAGATCTGAGCCGGGCGCACTTCTGGGACATCACCGCCGTCGGCGCCCTCGACAAGGCCGTGATCAAGTTCCGCCGGGAGGGGGCCGATGTCGAGGTGATCGGCCTGAATGAGGCCAGCGCCACCATCGTTGACCGTTTCGGCGTGCACGACAAGCCGGAAGCGGTCGATCATCTGATGGGGCACTGAGGTGTCGGGGCTGACGGCATCCGGCGACGAGCGCAGTCACAACAAGAATCACAGGGATCAGCGAGGCGAGGTGGATATGTTACGAGTAGTGGCCTGTATTGACGGTTCCCGGGCAGCGCCGGCGGTGTGCGACTACGCCGCCTGGGCCAGCCAGCGCATGCAGAACCCAGTGACCCTGCTGCACGTTCTGGACGAGGAACGCTACCCGGCCGAGCCGGACCTGGCCGGCAGCATCGGCCTGGGCAGTCGGGAACAGCTGCTGGACGAACTGGCCGAGCTGGACCGCAAGCGCGCCAAGCTGGCCCTGGAGCATGGCCACCACATGCTCGACGAGGCAGAGCGTCGGGTGGCTGCGGCCGGGGCCACGGACGTGGCCAAGCGCCAGCGCCACGGCGACCTGACCGAATCCCTGCTGGCCCTGGAGAGCCAGACCCGGCTGCTGGTCATGGGCCTGCACGGTGAGAGCAGCTCGGACCGGGACATCCACATTGGCAGTCAGCTGGAAACCGTGATCCGCAGCGTGCATCGTCCGATCCTGCTGGTGCCGGACGAGTTCACCGCGCCGACCAGTGCCATGCTGGCGTTTGACGGCAGTCCGACCGCGTTCAAAGGGGTCGAGTTGCTGGCCGGCAGTCCGGTGCTGAAAGGCATGCCGCTGCACCTGGTGATGATTGGTCCGGATACCAACGACCGTTGGGAGCAGCTGAAAAAGGCAGAGAAGATGTTGGCCGACCTGGGCTCGGAGATCACCCTGGCCATTCGCGCCGGCGATGTGGAACCGGCCTTGCACGCCTACCAGGACGAGCACGACATCGACCTGCTGGTCATGGGCGCCTACGGCCATTCCCGCATCCGCCAGTTCCTGGTGGGCAGCACCACCACCACCATGCTGAAAACCGCGGACAAGCCGCTGGTGATCCTGCGCTGATGCCGCAGGCGATTCTGCCCGGGGTTTGGGCTAGGCAGAATCGCCGAACTGCTTGACCTGTGAGACAAAATCACTGAATCGGGTACCCTGGATCAGCACGTGCTGTCTCAGGCACTCCTCCGCTTCGGCCTCGTTGCCGTTCTTGATGGCCTCGAAGATTTGCCGGTGCTCGTCGACCGAATTCCTGACCCGGTTCCGGGCCTGCAGCTGCAGGCGCCGGTAGGGTTTGAGCCGCTGTTTCAACTGACGGGCTTCGGTCGCCAGGAAGGTGTTGTGGCTGGCCGAGTAGATGCAGCCATGGAACTCTTCATTCTCGTAGTAATACTCGTCCGGATCCGCCATGACGTCCGGATCCTCACACCGAAGTAGCGCCCGCTCCAGGGCCGCCAGCTCCTCTGGCTGGATGCGCCGGGCGGCCAGGCGCCCGCACATCCCCTCCAGTTCCGCCATCACCTCGAACATTTCGATCAGCTGATCGATGCCCACCTTGGCGACAAAGGTGCCTTTCTTCGGCTGCACCGTGACCAAGCCGCTGACCACAAGCTGTTGCACCGCCTCCCGAATCGGGGTCCGGGACACGCCGTACTCCTTGGCCAGGGCGTCGTGGTCCAGTTTGGCGCCGGGCAGCAGCCGGCCGTTGATGATGTCTTCTTCCAGGGCGTCTTTAAGCTTCTGGGCGTTTGAGCGTTTCATTGTTGTTGTCCAGATCTGCGATCAACTCGGTTGATCAGACTTTAGTCAATTCCTATTGACAACTATATACAACAGGTCTATTGATGTATACATCAGATTATTCTGATCGATACTACAAAAACAATTTCGGAGACAAGATGATGAAAATGCCTTTCACCAAACTGGCCATGGCGGCCTCTCTGACCGTATTTTTCACCAGCGTTGCAGCCGACACCACACTGCGCGTCTCCCACCAGTTTCCCGGCGGCAAAGGGGACGTGAGAGACGAGATGGTGCAACTGATGGCGCGTGAAGTGAAGGCTGCCGACGTGGGCCTGGAACTCCAGGTCTATCCGGGCCAATCCCTGTTCAAGGCCAAAGAACAATGGGGGGCGTTGGTGCGCGGCCGCCTGGATATGACCTCGCTGCCCCTGGACTACGCCAGTGGTCGTCACCCGGAATTCTCGGCCACCCTGATGCCAGGTCTGGTGCGTAGCCACGAACGGGCCCAGCGATTGAACGACTCCGAGTTCATGGACATGATCAAGCAGGTGATCAACGACGCCGGCGCCCGCGTGCTGGCCGATGCCTGGCTGGCCGGTGGCTTCGCCTCCAACAAGCAGTGCATCACCGCGCCCGACACCGTCCAGGGCCAGACCCTGCGCGCCGCCGGCCCGGCCTTTGATGAAATGCTGGCAACCGCCGGGGCGTCCATTGCCTCCATGCCGTCGTCTGAAATCTACACCGCCATGCAGACCGGCGTTCTGGACGGCGCCAACACCTCCTCCGGCTCGTTCGTGTCCTACCGCATCTACGAGCAGGTCACGTGCCTGACGGCCCCGGGTGAGAACGCGCTCTGGTTCATGTACGAGCCCGTGCTGATCTCCGAGCGCAGCTGGAACAGTCTGAACGAAGAACAGCAGGAAGCCCTGATGGCCGCCGGCCAGAAGGCGGAAGAGTACTTCGCCAAGGAAGCGGCCGGACTGGATCAGAAAATGGCCGATGTGTTCGCCGAGAACGGCGTGGAAGTCGTGAACATGACGCCCGAGAACTACCAGGCCTGGTTGGAAATTGCCAAGAAGAGTTCCTACAAGACCTTCGCGGAAAACGTGCCCAATGGCCAGGCGTTGATCGACGCGGCCTTGGCCGTCGAGTAACCCCTCGCCCCAGATCCATTGAACCAGTCTAACCGTCCCGGGGCTGCCCCGGGACGACTAGCCAACCTTTCCGGGTTTACGTTATGTCCCATTCTTCCAGCTTGAAACAAGCTTCCAGCGCGAAACGGGCCTCGGCGCCCGGTGTGCTGGGCGGGTACATCCGCTGTATGGATGCGGTATCGGTGGCGGCCGCCTTCGTCGCCGGGGTACTGCTCGCCCTCGGGGTTCTGGCGGTCGTGCACATGGTGTTCGTGCGCTACGCCCTGGGTGAGAGCACGGTCTGGCAAACCGAGTTCACCACCTTCGCCATCAGTGCCGCCATGCTCCTGGGTACCCCCTACGTCCTCAAGACCGGTGGCCATGTCGCCGTGACCGTGCTGCCCGACGCCATGCGCGGATTGCCCAAGCACCTGATGCAGTTGGCGGCTTCCCTGGTCGGCCTGGCGTTCTGCCTGGCCCTGGCCTACGGCTGCTGGTACTACTTCTACGAAGCCTATGCCTTTGAATGGACCACCGGCACCGTCTGGAATCCGCCGCTGTGGCCGGCGCTGCTGCCGGTTGCGATCGGCACCTCACTGCTGGCACTGCAGTACGTCGCTGAAATCCTGCGGGGGGAGGTGTAGTCATGGATCCGGTCACAAGCGGTATTCTCGTCGTTATTGTCCTGCTGGTGCTGATGGCCATTGGCACCCCCATCGCGTTCGCGCTTGGCGCCGTTTCCCTGGGCGCCCTGGTCCTGGATCAGGGCATGGGGGAGCTGACGTTCTTTGGCGAAACCTTCTTCGGCCACGTGTCGTCCTTTGGTTTCGTGGCGATTCCCATGTTCATTCTAATGGGGGCTGCGGTGGCGTCCTCTCCCACCGGCCGGGACCTGTACCGGTCGCTGGATATCTGGATGGGCAGGCTGCCGGGAGGCCTGGCCATTTCCAACATCGCCGCCTGCTCGATTTTCGCCGCCCTGTCCGGGTCCTCGCCGGCAACCAGTGCCGCCATCGGTAAGCTGGGTATCCCGGAAATGCGTAAGCGCGGCTACCCCGATGGCGTGGCTGCCGGCTGTATTGCGGCCGGGGGCACCCTGGGCATCCTGATCCCGCCGTCGGTCACCATGATCGTGTACGGGATTTCCACGGAAACCTCCATCGGTCGCCTGTTCATTGCCGGCGCCTTGCCGGGTTTGATGCTCGCCGGCCTGTTCATGGTCTGGACCTTGCTCGCTTGCAAGCTGGCCGGTGGCTACAACAGCCCGAACCCGGTCGCGCAGGCGGCGGCCCAGATCAAGGAAAACGTGGAGGGTAACGTCAAGGCCCTGATTCGGGTGCTGCCGTTCCTCCTGGTGGTGCTGGGCATTCTGTTCGCGCTCTATGGCGGCGTGGCCACGCCCTCGGAAGCGGCCGGTGTGGGCGCCTTCCTGTGCCTGGCCCTGGCCATTGTGGTCTACCGCATGTGGCAGACGAAACCGATCGCCAACATCATGCGGGACGCGCTGCGCGAAAGCGTCATGATCATGCTGATCATCGCCACCGCGGAGATTTTCGCTTTCGCACTGTCCTCGCTGTTCATTACCCAGACCGTGGCCGGCGCCATCGCCGACATGGAAGTGAATCGCTGGGTGCTGATGGGGGTCATCAACATCTTCCTGCTGGTGGCCGGCTTCTTCCTGCCGCCGGTGGCCGTGATCGTGATGGCGGCCCCGATCCTGTTGCCGATCATCGTGGCGGCCGACTTCGACCCCTACTGGTTCGCGGTGATTCTGACCATCAACCTGGAGATCGGTCTGATCACGCCGCCGGTGGGTCTGAACCTGTTCATCATCAAGGGCATCGCCCCCGACATCGCGTTGAGGGACATCCTGGTGGGCAGCCTGCCGTATGCCCTGTGCATGATTCTCGGCATCGTCCTGCTCTGCTTCTTCCCGGAAATCGCCCTGTGGCTGCCGGACCTGATCATGGGTACTGGTTCCTGAGGCCAACACAGAGGTTCGCACTATGAATATGAGTTTTCTGCAGGAGCTGTTCAGCAGCATTACCCAGCGTGATGCCCTGCAACGGAAGTTTGGCGCCAGGAAGGTCAGCTACACCCACGCTGACCTGGAGGCCGCCTGCGAGGAGCTGCTCCACAGCGATGGCGAGGCCGCCAGTATCGTGCTGGCCAGCCGGGCGCTGGATATCTACCAGTCGTTGGGAGAGGAGGACAAAAAAGCCTTCTTTGATGCACTCGCCAAGAACTTCGCAGCCGATCCCGACAAGATCGATGCCGCCTACCGGGTCTACAAGAGTGATCGCTCCAACAAGCATCTGGCGGCGCTGTTCGAGGTGAGTGAGCCGCTTCGCCAGGAGGTGCTGCGCCGACTGAACCTGGCGCAGGGGGCGACCTACGAGCTGGTCAAGATGCGCCAGGATTTCCTGGCGCTGATGAAGGGGCACAAGGATTTCGACTCGATCAACGCCGATTTTGTCCACCTGTTCGCCTCCTGGTTCAACCGGGGCTTCCTGGTGCTGAAGCGAATCGACTGGACCACGCCGGCCTCCATCCTGGAAAAGATCATTCGCTACGAAGCGGTGCACAAGATCCAGGGTTGGGACGATCTGCGTCGCCGACTGGACAACCGCGACCGCCGCTGTTTCGGGTTTTTCCACCCGGCGATCGGCGACGAGCCGCTGATCTTCGTGGAGGTGGCGCTGACCAAGGGCATCCCCAACCGAATCCAGCCGATCCTTGCCCACGATCATTTCGACATTGATGCGCCGGAGCTGGCCGACTCGGCGGCGTTCTTCGGAATCAGCAACTGCCAGGTCGGGCTGCGGGGCATTTCCTTCGGCAATTTCCTGATCAAGCAGGTGGTGCAGGAGCTGAAACAGGAACTCCCCAATCTGAAGAACTTTGTCACTTTGTCCCCGCTGCCCATGTTCCGCAGTTGGCTGGAGAAAACCTACCACCCCGATTCGGGACTGCTGACGCCCGAGGCGCAGGAAACCCTGGCACTGCTCGACAACCCCGACTGGCCGGCCAACCCGGAGCTGGCGGATCGGCTCAACGAAGTGGTCCGGCCGCTGGCGGCCCGTTACCTCCTGAAAGAGAAAAACGGCGAGAACCTGCCGCTGAACCCCGTCGCCCGCTTCCACCTGGGCAACGGTGCCGAGCTGCACCGCATCAACTGGCTCGGGGATGTGTCGGAGAGCGGTATGAAACAGTCCGCCGGCTTAATGGTGAATTATTTATACGTAATTGAAAATATTGAGAAAAACAACGAGAAATACACGACCAACGGTGAAATCGTCTGCTCCCCAAGTGTGCGCGAGTTGAGCAAGCTGGGCAGAAAACTGTTTCAAGGAGAACTGTAAAGATGAACCACAACCTGTTTGATACCTTCGCGAGCAAAATGCAGGCACGGGGCACGGCGAATTTCATCACCACTCCCGAGGGTGCCGAGTACTCGCACGCTCAGGCGCTGGCGAAAACCGAGCGCATGGCGGGCGCCCTCAAAGCCCTGGGGGTTGCACCGGGCGATCGGGTGGCGGTGCAGGTCGACAAGAGCCCGGAGGCGATTCTTCTGTACCTGGCCACCTTGCGTGTGGGCGGCGTTTACCTGCCTCTGAACACCGGGTACACCGCGGACGAAATCGGCTATTTCCTGGGCGATGCCGAGCCCGCACTGTTCGTCTGCCAGCCGGCGGCGCTGGAGGCGGCCAAGGCGATCGCCGAGAAGACCGGGTGCCCGCAGGTGCAGACGCTGGGCACCAACGCCGACGGCTCCTTGATGGACGCGGTGGCAGCCGCCGACGCTTACACCGGGATCGAGCAGCGCGATGAGGACGATCTGGCCGCGATTCTGTACACCTCCGGTACCACCGGACGCTCCAAGGGCGCGATGTTGACCCACAAGAACCTGGGGTCCAACTGCAAGAGTCTGGTCGAAGCCTGGCGCTTCACCGAAAAGGACCGTTTGATTCACGCGCTGCCGATTTTCCATACCCACGGGTTGTTCGTGGCCTGCAACGTGATTTTGATGGCCGGCGCCAGCCTGTATTTCATGGCCAAGTTTGACGTCGACACCATCATCGCCGCCATGCCCCAGGGCACCTCGCTGATGGGCGTACCGACCTTCTACACCCGGCTGCTGCAGGACGACCGGCTGACCCCCGAACTGACCGCCAACATGCGCCTGTTTACCTCTGGCTCCGCACCGCTGACCGCGGAGACTCACCAGCAGTTCGAACAGCGTACCGGGCACGCCATTCTCGAGCGCTATGGCATGACCGAAACCAACATGAACACCTCCAACCCCTACGACGGCGATCGCATCGCGGGCACGGTGGGCATGCCGCTGCCGGGCGTGGAAATTCGCATCACGGACCCCGAGTCGACCACCCACGAGTCCTTGCCCCAGGGTGAAATCGGCATGCTTGAGGTCCGCGGCCCCAACGTGTTCAAAGGCTACTGGCGCATGCCGGAAAAGACCAAGGCCGAGCTGCTTGAGGACGGCTTCTTTGTCACCGGGGATCTGGCGCTGGTTGATGACCGCGGTTATGTCCAGATCGTCGGGCGCGACAAGGACCTGGTGATTTCCGGCGGCTTCAACGTCTATCCGAAGGAAGTCGAACAGGCGATCGACGAGATGCCGGAGGTATTGGAATCGGCGGTCATTGGGGTCCCGCACCCAGATTTCGGCGAGGGTGTTACCGCCGTGGTGGTGCTCCAGCCGGGTAAAACCCTGGAGGAGGGCGACGTCGTCAAGTCGCTGGCGGACCACCTTGCCAAGTACAAGCAGCCCAAACGGGTCTTCTTCGTGGAGGCGCTGCCGCGAAACACCATGGGCAAGGTCCAGAAGAAGCAGCTGCGTGACGAGTACAAAGACATCTATGCGGGCGCCTGAGGCGCCTGCGAGCGGAGACTATGAGCATGGCGAGAAGTTTTCGAATCGGCCAGATTGTGCCGAGTTCCAATACCACCATGGAGACGGAGATTCCGGCGATGTTGCGGGCCAGGGAGGCGGTGGAGCCCGAGCGCTTCACCTTCCATTCCAGCCGGATGCGAATGAAAAAGGTAACCCGGGAAGAACTGGCGGCGATGGACGACGAATCCGACCGTTGCGCGCTGGAGTTGTCGGACGCGGCGGTGGACGTGATGGGTTACGCCTGCCTGGTGGCGATCATGAGCCGGGGGGCAGGGTACCACCGGGAGTCCCAGGCCCGACTGCACGGGGTTACCCGTGACAATGGCCAGCCGACACCGATCGTCAGCAGCGCCGGAGCGCTAACGGAAGGGTTGAAACTCCTGGGCGCCAAGCGGGTCGCCATCATCACGCCTTACATGAAGCCGCTGACCCAGATGGTGGTGGACTACATCGAAGCGGAGGGGCTGGAGGTGGTCGACAGCATTGCCCTGGAAATCCCCGACAACCTGGAGGTTGGCCGAAGGGATCCGGCACTGCTGAAGGAGATCGTCCAGCGCCTGAATACTGCCGACGCCGACGCGGTGGTCCTGTCCGCCTGCGTGCAGATGCCGTCCCTGGCCGCCATTCAGCCCGTTGAGGATGCGCTGGGGTTGCCCGTGGTGTCGGCGGCCACCTGCACCACCTATCAGATCCTGAAGGCACTGGATCTGAAACCCTACGTGCCCAACGCCGGGCGTCTGCTCTCCGGCCAGGTCGGGTAACGGCAGGCACGAGGCTGCCTCAGCTCGTGCCCGAGTGGCGCAAACGGTTATGGAGACAAGCCAGTCCGAGCGGCTACACTGTCGGGATCAAAAAAGGTCCCCATAGGCCCGACAAGGAGAGCGCCCCGTGACGGCAGTAATCAACAAGTACCTCAATGTCCTGGCGAAGAACGACGGTTCCGACCTGTATCTGAGCACCGGGGCGCCGCCCTGTGCGAAGTTTCAGGGTGTATTGAAGCCCCTTTCTCGGGAGGTGCTGAAATCGGGGGAGGTGGAGTCGATTGCCAACAGCATCATGGACGATGAACAGAGGGAAATCTTCAACACCGAACTGGAGATGAACCTCGCCATTTCCCTGCCCGGAGTCGGCCGGTTTCGGGTCAACATCTTCAAGCAGCGCAACGAGGCGGCCATCGTCGCCCGAAACATCAACACCGAGATCCCCAAATTCGATGACCTGGGGCTGCCGCCGGTTCTCAAGGAACTGATCATGAACAAGCGCGGGCTGGTGCTGTTCGTGGGCGGCACGGGCTCGGGTAAGTCCACCTCGTTGGCGGCGCTGATCGATTATCGCAACAGCAACGTCGGTGGTCACATCATCACCATCGAAGACCCGGTGGAGTTTGTGCACCGGCACAAGAAGTCCATCGTGAACCAGCGCGAGGTCGGGGTCGACACCCGGAGCTTCAAGAACGCGCTCAAGAACACCCTGCGTCAGGCCCCTGATGTGATTCTGATCGGCGAGATCCGGGACCGGGAGACCATGGAGCATGCCCTGGAGTTCTCCGAAACCGGGCACCTGGCGATTTCGACACTCCACGCCAACAACGCCAACCAGGCGCTCGAGCGCATCATCAACCTGTTCCCGGACGAGAAGCGGCCGGCGCTGCTGATGAGCCTGGCCCAGAACATCCGGGGCTTTGTTTCCCAGCGTCTGGTGCCGACCGCCGATGGCAAGCGCTGTGCCGCGGTCGAGGTCCTGCTGGGTACCAAGACCGTGCAGGAACTGATCCTCAAAAACCGGCTGCCGGAGATCAAGGAGATCATGGAGAAGTCGGAAAACCTGGGCATGCAGACCTTCGACGGCGCCCTGTTCAAACTCTACGAAGCAGGTCGCGTTACCTTCGAGGACGCGATAGCCAATGCCGACTCCCCGAACAACCTGAGGTTGCGGATCAAGCTCGCGCAGGGCGAGGGCGTCTCGGCCGAGCAGGAAAGCGCCGCCGCGGCCAAACCGGCGTCCTCGATCGGTGAGCTGACCCTGGAAGAGATCGAAGAAGAGGACGAGGATGCCAACGCTGACCCGTTCAAGCCGAATTTCTGAGGGTTGGCGCTCGGTCGCGACCGTCCTCCTGCTGTCCGTGTTGATGGCGGGCTGTCAGTCGCTGGTGCAGGTCCCGGCGCAGCCCGCGAGTGGGGAGACGAGCCGCGGCGGCGCCAGCATCACGCCGGAATACCGGCGTCAGCTCGAGCAGGTGGACCGCATGCTGGCCGCATCCTCCACCGATGCCGGGGTCGCGGACGCCCGCCGGACGAAATCGCTGCAGACCCTGGGCGAGCACTTCCGGGATCTGGTTCAGGCCGGACCGGCCACGGACGACGAATTCCCGCTCTGGGGCACCTACTTCAACAGGCTCTCGGATCTGGCCGAAGGGGTGGTGCGCGGTGACCTCAGCCCCGGTGAGGTGGAACCACTGTATGGCCTGGCGGCCGAACTCTACCAGCGGTTCCTTGATCGCTCCCACCTGCCGGAGCGCCCCTACGTGGCCGTCGACGGCGAGACCAGTGCCTTCTACGCCGGCAACTACTTCCTGTGCACTATGCCGGAGGTGATTGTTGATGCCTACGGTCGCCTCGGCTCGCGCGACCTTCACGCGCAGCTGGAGCGGGCCATGGTGCGATACCTTGAAGGCCCCTGTGAGCCGGATCTGATGTTTTCCGCGGCCGAAATGCTGTACGACTACGCCCTGGTGTCCGGTCCCCATCAGGCCGATTATCGGACTCGGATCGAACAGGCCGGGCCCGGCCAGTCCCGCCCCTGGCTTGATCTCTTGGACAACCTCAAGGCCGGTCAGAGCGTGGGCGAGCGCCGTGCCCGACTCGACCAGGCCATGACCGACGCCCGCCGTGGGGTGGACCCCGGCGACGAGGTCAGCGACGAGTTCCAGCGGGAATGGAATCGCCAGCATCGGCTGCTGTCCGGGGATGGGGCCTCGCTGGAACGACTGACCTACCAGCCCTGATCCCGCCGAACTTTCCCCGGCCTGTCGCGGTGTTACCCCCGTGCTCTGTCGACAGGTACACATAACTGTCACATTTCTTGGGCATGCTTCGCTGCACGTTTTGTTGTTGGCAGCCAGGGAGGTGTGCCAGTAGATCCGTCGGCCGGGTGGACTTCGGAAGGACCCGTTTACAAGGCTGCCGCACGGCCCATTGTCCAATCATGGGGAACCGAGGTGCAGGATAGTCTCAGCCAGGAATTGCTGTCCCTACTGTCTGAAGAAAGCATTACCACTCTTTTTCAGCCGATCGTGAACATCGGCGAGCAGGAAGTGTTCGGCTATGAAGCACTCAGCCGTGGGCCTTCCGACAGCAGTCTGCATGCGGCCAACATCCTGTTCGAGACCGCCGAGCGCTGTGGCCTGACCATGGAGCTGGAGACACTCTGTTTTCGCACTGCGGCCCGCAACTGGTCGGGGCAGGGCTCGCCCCAGAAACTGTTCCTGAACATCAGCCCGGCCAAGCTCATGCCCGGTCAGTTTGATGCCCATCAGTTGGACGAGCTGTTGCGCCTGAATGGACTGCAGGCATCGGACATCGTCATCGAACTGTCGGAGCGGTACCCCACCGCCGATCCCCTGGAACTGCTCAAGACCCTGGCCTGGCTCCGGGCGCGGGGCTTTCTCATTGCCATTGATGACCTGGGCAGCGGTTACTCCGGGCTGAAACTCTGGTCCGAGCTGAAACCCGATTTCGTCAAGATCGACCGTCACTTCATCCGCGACATCCAGGACGATCTGGTGAAACGGGAGTTCCTGCGTTCGGTGGTGGATTTGGCCAGCCGCCTGGGTTGCAGCCTGATTGCCGAAGGGGTGGAGACCGAGGCCGAGCTGAACGTGGTGTCGGGCATGGGGATCGAGCTGGTGCAGGGCTTCCTGTTCGGCCGGCCCAAGGCCATCACCACCGCCAGCCTGGACGTGCTGGGGGTGTCCCCGGAGGGCCGGGTCGACTTGCCAAACCGGGAAACCGCCGGTGACCTGTGCCACTACATCGAACCCATCCGCTCCGATGCCACGCTGCAGGAAGCCTGGGAGCGGTTGCAGAACGAGCCGGGCACCTTCGCGCTGCCGGTGGTCGACACCCGCTGCCCGCTGGGCCTGGTGCACAAGTGGCGGGTGCTGGAAACCTTCAGTACGCCCTACGGCCGGGCGCTTTACGAAAAGCGGGCGGTCAGCCAGATGCTAAGTTCCGACGCCCTGGTGGTGGAGTACGACACGCCGCTGGAGGAGGTCAGCCAGCGCCTGATCGATGACGACGAGCATTACCTGAAACAGCACTTCATCATCACCCGTCGCGGGGCGTACATCGGGCTGGGATCAACCCGCTCGCTGCTCAAGCGCATCACCGAACGCAAGATTGAGAAAGCCCGGTACGCCAACCCACTTACCCTGCTGCCCGGCAACGTGCCGATCCAACGGGCGTTGGTGGCCAGGGCTGCGGCGCAACAGCCGTTCCGGGTGCTCTACTTTGACATCAATCTGTTCAAGCCCCTGAACGACCAGTTGGGGTACCAGGTCGGGGACCGGGTTATTGCCCTGCTGGCGGATCTGCTGGCCAGTCACTTTGATGACGACACGGATTTCGTCGGCCACATTGGCGGTGATGACTTTGTGGTGGTCAGTGAGTCGGACCAGGTTGAGCGCCGGGCGCGCTCGATCCAGCGCGAGTTCTGCGCCAGTACCCGCTGCTTCTACCCGGAGGCCGTGCTGCGCTCCGGATTTGTGGAATCGGAAGACCGCAGTGGCCGGGTTTCCCGGTTTCCCCTGGTGTCCCTGGCCGCAGCCATCCTCGATGTCCCGGGTGGCCGGCGCTGGACCTCCGAACAGCTTTCCGAGGCCGCCAGTGCCGCCAAGAAGCGGGCAAAGGCCTGTGAGGGTTTTCTGTATCGGGCGGCCATGGTGGGCGACGCCGGAGCGGTCCGGGTCAGTAATTACCCAGCAGGTACTCATCTGGCTTAGCCCAGATCAGTTCGCCAACTTTGCACTCGTGCTCTGGATCAGGCGTCGTTGCCCGCTGCCACCCCTGACGCCCAAGCCCATTGAAAGTTATGCCCGCCCAGGTGGCCGGTGACGTCCACCACTTCGCCGATAAAATACAGGTTCGGGCGCTCCAGCACCGCCATGGTCTTGGAGGATAGCTGCCGGGTGTCGACGCCGCCCAGGGTCACCTCGGCGGTTTTCCGAACACATTCCTAATGTTGTCAATTTTCTCCCATGGAGGTTGGCCGCAAACCAATCTGTGCATTTCATTGGGTGCTGCCATACAGTTTCCGCATGCCGTGTGTATATCCTAGTTAAGATGCTGATTTTTAGGCGCTGTTGAGGTAGTTTCGAAAATTAATATGCATACACGTTGGCACGTCAACTATGTGGACGAAAAATGGGGGGGATTTGTACACATCGTAATATTCGAATTGGAAATCGTTAGCTGGTCTACGCGCTTCAACGGTTTGATTTCGGGGAATGGTCATTATTTGCACTACCTTTTGTTTCGGTTCCAAATCTGGGCCTTTTTAACTGACGCGAAGATTTGGCTTGGTCGCAAAGCGGACATTCAGATCAAAGGCCGAAGGGCCCGCTTTGAGTTATGTTGATTTGGAAGCCAACACACCAGCTGCACCCAAATAGAACGACGCGACGATCTTATTGGCCCATTCGCTCCTCCGCAAATGCTTGCCCAACTTGGATGCTCCCACTATGTAGGTTGCGTATATGGAAAAAGAAATCGCCATTGCGACTGCCACCAATGCTACCGCTTGAGAGATATAAGCGCCGGAAGACGTGATGAATAGCGGGTAGATCATCAGACTCGCCAGCAGTGCTTTAGGATTTGTCAATGAGACTGCCATTGCACTTAGCATCATTTTGCTTACGGTCATTGTCTGAGAGGAAACAGTTACAATATTTACCCCGGACCTGAACGCCTTTATGGCGAGATACACCAAATAAGCAACCCCACACCACTTCAGCAATACCAATGCACCTGCAAAGCGTTGTATCAGTACGCCCAGTCCGGATAACACGAGTATCCCGTGGACGCAGGTTGCCAACATAAAACCTACGGCGACTGCCAGCGACTTCCGTGCGCCATACCTAAGGGACTGTCCTACGGCAAATGCAGCGTTCGGCCCAGGCAGAGCCAGGATTGACGCGAAGGTTGTAGCGAAAGTGATTAAAAGTCCCCAATCCACTCAAAACCCTCCGCTTTTACCCCGTTGTATTGACCGTCGTGGAGCGACATTTGCGTCACGATAAATCCAGCTCATCAATCAAGTTCGCCAGTCGTCGACGCCCCTCTTTACCAAGGGTTTTGAGCGGCAGCGGTAAACACGGAGACTCAGCAAGTCCCTGCAATTCCGCAGCAGCTGCGACAACCCGCAGGCTTCCTCCAGATTCGTTGAACAATTCCCATAAGGGCTGTAATCGTTTCGATAACCGTGTCGCTTCCTGCGCGTTCCCGGCCTGAGCTGCGCGCGTAATCGCAAGTGCTGCGGCGGGAAACACGCCCCCGATCACAGAATACCAGGCATCACAGCCGGCATTCAGGCCAGTCGCGGCGAAGGCATCTCCACTCACCCCCACAGTGACGGTTGATGGAATGTGTGCACGAAGCCTTTCAACCCGCGCCATTGCTTCAATAGGGTCTTCAGGCACTCCGGGAATCTTGATCGACGCCACGTTCGGGAGATGCGCAATTTGTCCGTGAAGCTCGTCGCTGAAAACAAACTGCGTGGTACCAGGATTGTCGTAGACACAAAGCGGAAGCGATAGTGCGTGCGTTACTGTTTCATAGAGCCCGAAAACTTCATCTGGAAGCAGTTTCTGATAGGACATTGGCGCCAGCAGTACCCCGGAGGCACCAGCTACCTCGGCATCCTCGGCCAGCGTAAGTACATCGCGCGTGCGCAGCGCACCGATACCTACCATCACAGGGACATCCCCTGCGTGTTCAATGGCAAGTCTTACGACACGTGCACGCTCGTCCATGGTCAGATAGGCATAGTTTCCAGTCGAGCCCAACACGCCTATTGAATCAACGTTGGCGGTAACGAGCTGTTCGATCAATCGAACAAATGCCGCCTCGTCTATACCTTGCTCACTCATAGGGGTTAAAGGAAATGCGCTGAGGCCCGAAAACATGATGAATCCTCCGAAATCATGGAACATGACGGATGTCTTACCCTTTAAAGCCAGCCTATCAGAACAGAGGCCGATTAGTGCCCATATGCTAATTCAAATGCCGCTTGCCAGAGACTGGGCTACCAACGATTTACAGGCCTGGCTGGCGATTGAGTGTCATTCGACGAAAAATCTTTCCCATGAGGAGCAATAATAGGCATCCCAGATTGTCATCCTGAAGGTGCACTACAAACTCAGATCGCTCTGAGTGGTTGGCATGTTTCGTCAAATCCAGAAAGCACTGGGGTCGCAAAGCGAACATTCAGCTTGAAGTCTGAAGGCCTCGCTTTGAGGAACGGGGTTGTCACGTGTATCGGGGTAAGTCCAAAATTAGCTAAGAGACCGGACTTCAAGCGACCCGCTATAACAACAGACGAAGCTGAATCTAGCTTGAAAAAGGCATTACTGTGAGGAAAGTTTTTATACAAACACTATCCACATGTGATCGCTTAACCACATACCAAGTGGCCGGGTCAACGATTGATCACCGGCACCGCCCTGGGAAGGTCAACTATCACGGACAACCCACTTTTCGGAGCAGGTGAGAAGTGGAGGGTTCCACTGTAGCGTTCGACAATTTCTCGAACAATCGCCAGCCCGAGGCCATGGCCTGGGGTCTGCTCGTCCAGCCGCAATCCCCGTTGACCCAGCTTGCTGATTTCTGCCTCGTGGACGCCTGGCCCATCGTCTGTCACGCAGATCTTCAGTGTTCCGGAATTCTGAACGAGTGAGAGCTCTACACATCGTTCTGACCATTTGCCTGCGTTGTCCAGGAGATTGCCCATGATCTCATTCAGGTCGTGTTGCTCAATCGGCCAGCGGGCTTCCTCCGGCAGAGAACTCGACAGTTCAAAGGACTTTTCCGGGTATAGCCGCCCCAGCATCCAAAGTAGGTCCCGCGCCTGTTTCAGAGGGTAAGCGCTTTTTCCAACCTGTGGCCCGGCAAAGCGGCTGCGTCGCATTTCCGCTTCAAGTTGTTTATCGATATCATTGAGTCTCGCGGTCATCTGAAGGCGGAGATCGTTGGAGAGTGGACGGCTGGTGTCCTCAAGAACCTGTCGGACGGCCGCAATCGGGGTCTTGACGCTGTGAGAGAGATTCGCGAGCGCATCCCTTGACCGTTCCAGTCGCTGGTCGAGTGAGTCGAGTAATTGGTTGAGCTGCTGGACCAGCGGTCGAAACTCCTCGGGCGCCTGGACATGAATCCGGGAAACCTTGCCATCTTGAAGTCGCTTTAGCGTGGCCTTCAGTTCGACGACTGGGCGCATGGACAAATTGATACCAAACCAGATCGCAACGACCAAGAGCAGAATTAGCAAAATAGAGACGATGGCCGTCCACGCGTGCAACTCCGTCTGACTGCGTTTTAGTGCGCCGAGATCCTCGGACACGATCACTACAATCGGCGTATTGCCTATCTGGAACGACTTTCGATACGCAAGAATGCTCTTTGGGCCTTCGACTGTACCCGCATCCTGAATACGAACGGTTCCATCCTTCGCTGATTCAATCAACGACATTAACACCGGTGCCCAGGAATCCGGGGAAATGATAGTCATGGACGGAGAGTGAATGGCGAAGGCGTGATGAAAGACTTCCTGAAAATAGTCACCGGTCTTGAGACTGTCCAATTGACCACCAGACTCGCGAATCTGGTGCTCCAGAAAGGTGACCTCATCCTTGAGACGTGTCTCGACGAATTCCCGGGACATCCGGTCCAGTAAGAGGCCGTGAACCAGCCATGCAAGCCCCATTAATGCAATGCCGGCTGGCAGTAGCAATATAAGCAACGTGCCTTTGACGGATTTGGGCTTGCTAAACAGCGTCATTGAACAGATACCCCTGGCCGCGACGGGTTGCAATGGTGTCGTTGCCAACCAGTTTTCGCAATCTGCGAATGTAGGCTTCGATGATGTTTTCATTCGGGCTGTCGTTCAGGTTGTACAACTGCTCCATTAGCTGCTCTTTCGAGAACACATGGCCGGGACGGCTCATCAGGCAGCGCAGTAGGCGAAATTCCGTGCCGGTGAGGCTGTGCTCCGTGCCATCTTCCGATTTCAGGCTTTGACGATTTTCATCTAATTCGAAGCGTCCGGCTTTTACCATTGAATGAATACGGCCTTCGCTTCGACGCACAATGGCGTTGAGCCGGGCGATGAGTTCTTCGGTCTGAAAGGGTTTTGCAAGGTAGTCATCCGCTCCAGCTTTAAGGCCTTCCACCTTGTCGTGCCAGTCGCCTCTGGCGGTCAGAATAAGAACCGGGCAGCCTATCTGATGGGTTCTCCATTTCCTCAAAACGTCTAACCCGTTGCCATCGGGTAGGCCAAGATCAAGAATAACGGCTCGATAGTCCTCCTGCTCGCCCAGAATCGCAGCCTCTTTGGCGGTGTAGGTCGTATCAACGCTGAACCCTGCCTTTTCAAGCTGACCACTTAATCCGTCAGCCAGCAAACGGTCATCTTCAACGAGCAGTAATCGCATCGGACATTCCTTCTCTGAGCCAAGTAATAGCTTTGGAGTGTCGCTGATCAACCTGAATTCAGCCTGAATGGCAAATTAGTTCAATATTTTCAGCAAGAATTCAGGTTAATGCGCGATGGTGTGATTCGTATTCTGGCATCGCTCTTTGTTCAGAGCCAACCGACGCCGGGATTTCCGGCCACTTTATCAATGGAGAAGACAAGATGAATGCATCCAAGTTGATTGTTGCAGCCGCGGCCATGTCGATGTCCGCAGTGACCCTCGCCGCCGGTGCTCATGGCGGTGGTCATGGCGCCAGCAGCGGCGAACCGGGTAAAGCCTCGGAGGCCTCTCGCACTATCACAGTGGAAATGTACGACAACTACTACGAGCCCGAAGAAATCAGTGTAAAGCCTGGCGAAACCGTTCGCTTCGTGGTGGAGAACAAAGGAAACCTCGTGCATGAATTCAATGTGGGCACTCCCGACATGCACGACGCTCACCAAGAGGAAATGATGATGATGGTTGAGCATGGCGTGATCCAGGGCGGCAAGCTGAACCACGACATGATGAATATGGATATGGGCAATGGCCATTCCATGAAGCATGACGACCCGAACAGCGTGTTGCTGGAACCCGGCCAAAGCAAAGAAATAATTTGGAAGTTTTCTGATAAAAGCAATATCGAATTCGCCTGCAACGTGCCAGGCCACTATCAGGCCGGTATGTACGGTGAGGTCAATTTCGAGTAAATCGCTTGGCGGAAGTCCGCGATCAGCGGGGCTGAGACACGTTTCTTGGCCCGGCTTCAATGACGTGTAGTTTGGAGTAAAACAGATGAAAACACGCTTTTTGACAGGGCTTTTGAGCCTGCTGATGCCAGCCTTGGTTATGGCCGGTGAGTACGACCTTACGGTCGACCGGGTAAAAATTGATACCGGCGATTTTGTGAAGGAAGGCATCGGATACAACGGCGCATCCCCGGGGCCGGTTATGCGCTTCAAGGAAGGCGAAAACGTCAAGATCAATGTGACCAATAACCTGGATGAGATGACGTCTATTCACTGGCACGGCCTGATCCTTCCTTTTAACCAGGACGGTGTGCCCGGTATCAGCTTCCCGGGCATCAAGCCGGGTGAAACCTTCACCTATGAATTTCCTATCCAGCAAGCGGGCACTTACTGGTTCCACAGCCACTCTGGATTCCAGGAGCCGGACGGCGCCTATGGTGCCATTGTCATCGAGCCCGAGGGCCGTGAGCCATTCCGCTACGATCGTGAATACGTGGTGCAGTTGACTGATAAGCACCCCCATTCCGGTGACCGCATCATGCGCAACCTGAAAATGATGCCGGATTACTACAACCGCGAGCAGCAAACCGTCGGCGAGTTTTTCTCGGACGTGTCAAAAAATGGCCTGATGAACACCGTCAGTGACCGTATGGCCTGGGGTGGCATGCGGATGATGAAGGCAGACGTTGAAGACGTGCAGGGCTTTACGGGCCTGATCAACGGCAAAGGTCCGGACCAGAACTGGACGGGACTCTTTGAGCCGGGCGAACGCATTCGGCTGCGATTCATCAACTCTTCCGCGATGACCTACTTTGACATCCGGATTCCGGGTTTGGATATGACGGTTGTCCAGGCTGATGGCAACAATGTTCAGCCGGTTAATGTAGACGAATTCCGGATTGGTGTGGCGGAAACCTACGATGTAATCGTGCGTCCGAAAGATGAGCAGGCCTACACCATATTCGCCGAATCCATGGGGCGTTCGGGCTATGCCAGAGCAACACTGGCCCCAGAAGAGGGTATGGAAGCGGCTGTACCGCAACTGCGTGAACCGGCCCGCCTGACTATGGCCGACATGAGCGGTATGCATGGCATGGACCATGGCAGCATGGCCGGTATGGATCATGGCGACATGGATATGAGCAGCTCAGAAGGGATGGGCGGAATGGATCATTCTTCGATGAAAGGAATGGACCACTCAAATATGAAAGGAATGGATCATTCTAACATGGAAGGCATGGATCACGGTTCCATGGCGATGGGTAAAAAAGAAGGTCCAAGTGATCCCTTCTATGCCAAGGGTAGTGGCCTCGTACCCACGGCAGCCAATGGCGGTAAGTTCCTGTCCTACGCTGACCTGAAGGCTCAGGATCCGCTGTATGAAGTTCGCGAGCCGACCCGGGAAATTGAGCTTCGTTTGACCGGCAACATGGAGCGGTATACCTGGAGCATAAATGGCGTTAAGTACGAAGACGCCGATCCGATTCGCCTCAAATACGGTGAGCGGGTCCGTTTCAAGTTTGTTAACGAAACCATGATGACTCACCCCATGCATCTGCACGGTATGTGGTCAATTCTTGATGTTGGCGCAGGCCAGTGGAATCCGATCAAGCACACGGTCAGTGTGCAGCCCGGCACCACCGTTTATATGGAAACCGAAGTCGACGAGCCTGGCCAGTGGGCGTTCCACTGCCACCTTTCTTATCACGCGGCCGCTGGCATGTTCCGCAAGGTGATTGTTGAAGGTGGGCCAGAGTCAACGCAGGCCAAAACAGACGTGGCGGCTGAAGAAGGAGGTGAGGCATGAGTTGTATTCGATCACTTGTTGCGGTCAGTTTCCTTGCCTCTATCGGATTCTCGACGGCGGTGACCGCTCAGGAAATGATCTCCGACACGACCGCTCGTAAACAGCCACTCACAACCTGGGGTGTTCAATTTGAAGAGTTTGAATACCGCTACAGCGACGATGACGAGGAGCTGGGCGTCTGGAATGCGGATGCCTTCTATGGCACCGATGATTTTAAAATCCGGCTGCTCACAACCGGTGAATACGAAATACAGGAGCAGGCCTACGAAACACTGGAAAACCAGTTGGTCGGCCAGATCCCCATCTCCAAGTTCTTCGACGCCAAAGCGGGCGTGCGTTTCGATACTCCGGAGGGGCCGGACCGCACATACGCTGTTCTCGGCGTCGCGGGGCTGGCACCTCAATGGTTTGAGATCGATGCAAATCTGTATGTCAGCAAGGATGGCGATACGTCAGCCGAACTGGACGCTGAGTACGAATTGCTGTTCACCAACTACTGGATTCTGGCGGCAACGCTGGATGCCTCAGTAGCGCTCAGTGAGGATGAAGAGATCGGCGTCGGCAAGGGATTAGTTTCCACCGAAACCGGCCTCCGGCTCAGCTACGACCTGATCGACCGTGCGTTCTCACCCTACGTGGGTGTGGTGCACGAGCGTAAGTATGGCGATAGCGCCGACCTGGCTGAAGCGAGCGGCGGCGGCACAGAAGATTGGTTTGCTGTCATCGGTGCTCGCATCGCGTTCTGACGAGGTGTCTTGGGCCAGGTTCTTCCCCTGGCCCTTTTTTATAGGATTTGATATGGGATAAATACCTGAAATGCTCAGTCAGATGTCGGCGGCATTTCGGGTTCTTGAGTAAGAGTATCAGGAGGGCGAATGAGCAGGGAGCAAGACAGGACCACTCGCTATCAGGAAGGCAGTCTCACACTCCCGGGAACCGTTATGCTGGGTACCGGAGTCATGATTGGGGCCGGTATCTTCGCATTGACCGGGCAGATGGCGCAGATGACCGGCGCTCTTTTCCCATTGGCGTTTCTCGCTGCCGCCGTGATCGTCGGTTTCAGCGCTTATTCGTACATCAAAATCTCCAATGCCTACCCATCAGCCGGGGGCATTGGCATGTACCTGCACAAAGCTTATGGCAACCGGCTACCGACCGCGTTTAATGCTTTGCTGATGTATTTTTCGATGGTGATCGCCCAAAGCTTTCTTGCGCGCACCTTCGGTTCCTACACCATGCAGTTGTTCGGGGGCGATGACAGTGGCCGTATGGTACCCATTCTTGGCGTCTCACTGATTCTGGTCGCGTTTCTGATTAATCTCTTAGGTAATCGGATGATTCAAGGGGTGGCGTCTTTCATAGGCATTCTGAAGATCGGCGGCATACTGATTTTCGGGCTGGTGGGTGTTTGGATTGCCGACAGCCTGTCAGTGGATTTCTCGAACACTGGTAAGGCTGGAACCGTGGGCAACTTCCTGGGCGCCACGGCCCTTGGCATTCTGGCCTTCAAAGGTTTTACGACCATCACCAATAGCGGCTCAGAAGTCATAGACCCCAAGCGGAATGTGGGGCGAGCTATCATTATTTCTATCGCCGCCTGTGTGGTGATCTACACCCTGGTCGGTTTCGCCGTTGCCAGCAATCTCTCCCTGGCGGAAATCATCAAGACGCAGGACTACTCCCTGGCGGCCGCTGCGCGCCCCGCATTGGGCGAGTATGGCGTCTGGTTTACCGTTGCCATTGCGATGATGGCCACCGCCGGAGGCATTCTGGCCAGTATTTTCGCCGTCTCGCGCATGTTGGCCATGCTGACTGAAATGAAGCTGGTCCCCCACAGCCATTTCGGCATGCCGGGCAGCATCCAGAAGCACACCTTGGTTTATACCGTGGTGCTTGGGCTTATCCTCACGGCCTTCTTCGACCTGTCCCGAATTGCAGCGCTGGGCATCATTTTTTACCTGATCATGGACATTGCTATCCATTGGGGCGTTCTGCGCTATTTGCGGGAGGATGTGAAGGCCAATGTGTGGGTGCCTGCGATGGCTATTGTTCTGGATTTGCTCGTTCTTGGTGGCTTTGTTTGGGTCAAACTGAATACAGACCCGTTTGTGATCGGCGTAGCGGTTGTCACCATGGCTGTGATTGCGGAGGCTGAACAGGTCTTCCTCAAGAGGACCGCCAAAGCTGGGCAGCCAGGGCAGGAGGAATCTCATGCTCATCATCACTAATAACCAGAATTCGACAGGGAGAGCACTACCATGATGAACAATGACATGTTTGGAAACACCATGTGGGCCGGGCACTGGTTGTGGATGCTGGTGATCGCCATTGTGGTGGTGATTCCGGCTTGGCGTATCTGCCAGCGAACAGGCTACCCGGGGTGGTTGGGCGTGTTGATACTCATCCCTATCGTCAACCTTGTTCTACTCTATTTCATCGCGTTCGCGGATTGGCCGGCAGACCAAAAGGGAGACCAGAATGGCTGAGCATCAACATGTCCACCATCACGACAGTCACAACCACAACCACAGCCATGATCACAAAGATGCCGGCGCGCACGCCGTCAAGGATCCGGTTTGCGGCATGTCGGTGGATCCCCACTCGGCAGAGCATCGCAGCGAACACGGTGGCAAAACCTGGTACTTCTGCTCCTCACGCTGCCAGTCAAAGTTTGATGAGGATCCGGAACACTACCTCAGTGGAGAACAGAAGCCGGAAGAACCCGTGGCTCCGGGCACCATGTACACCTGTCCGATGCATCCGGAAATCCGGCAGCAGGGCCCCGGGGATTGCCCGATCTGCGGTATGGCCCTGGAGCCCGAGCAGGTAAGTCTGGATGACGAGCCTTCGGCGGAGCTCAAAGACATGACCCGCCGCTTCTGGATTGGCCTGGTGCTGGCACTGCCGGTATTGGTGTTGGAGATGGGAGGGCACTTAACGGGGCTTGATCACCTTATAGCCCCACAAATGTCCAACTGGATTCAACTGGTGTTGGCGACGCCCGTCGTGGCCTGGTGTGGCTGGCCGTTCTTTGTCAGAGGCTGGAAGTCCGTGGTCAGCCGGAATCTGAACATGTTTACGCTGATTGCCATTGGTACTGGCGTGGCGCTGATCTACAGCCTGGTGGCGACATTGGCGCCCCAGATTTTCCCCGACGCCTTTCGGCAGGAAGACGGTTCGGTCGCCGTTTACTTCGAGGCGGCTGCGGTCATCGTGGTGCTGGTGTTACTTGGGCAGGTGCTGGAATTGCGGGCCCGGGAGAAAACCTCCGGCGCGATCAAGGCGTTGCTGGATCTGGCACCGGCGACGGCCAGAAAACTGGACGATGATGGCGGTGAGTCTGATGTGTCGTTGGATCAGGTCAAGGTGGGAGACCGGTTGCGGGTGCGTCCCGGCGACAAGGTGCCGCTGGACGGCGAGGTACTGGAAGGCAGCTCCAACGTGGATGAGTCCATGGTGACCGGTGAGCCCCTGGCGGTCAGCAAGAAGTCCGGCGACCAGGTGATCGGCGGCAGCATTAACCAGCAGGGCAGCTTCATCATGCGCGCCGACAAGGTTGGCCGCGACACGATGCTGTCCCAAATTGTTCAGATGGTGGCCAGCGCCCAGCGCAGCCGCGCACCGATCCAGGGGCTGGCCGACAAGGTCGCAGGCTGGTTTGTACCGGCGGTGATTTTGATTGCCATTGTCGCCTTCATCGTCTGGTCATTCTTTGGCCCCGCACCGCCCATGGCATTCGGGCTGATTGCGGCGGTCAGTGTTCTGATCATTGCCTGCCCTTGCGCACTCGGCTTGGCAACACCCATGTCCATCATGGTGGGTGTCGGACGCGGTGCCCAAAGTGGCGTACTCATTCGCGATGCGGAAGCCCTGGAACGTATGGAGAAGGTGGACACCGTGGTGGTGGATAAAACCGGCACGTTGACAGAGGGCAAGCCGCAAGTCACCCGAATCGTCGCGGCAAACGGTTTCTCTGACAGTAATTTGATGCGCCTTGCCGGCGGTCTGGAGAAAGGTAGTGAGCATCCACTGGCTCACGCCATTCTCGATAAAGCCAAGGGGATGGACCTGAAGCTTCCGGATGCGGAAGGCTTTGACTCTCCGAATGGCAAAGGGGTTACCGGTCGAATCGACGGCAATCGGGTGCTACTTGGCAACCGCCTTCTCATGGAGTCAGAGAATGTCGACACGACGCGATTTGATAGGGAAGCCGACCAGCTCCGTAAAGATGGCGCCACCGTGATTTTTGTCGCCGTCGATGGGAATGTCGCGGGCTTGCTGGCGATTTCCGATCCGGTGAAGGAAACCACCGAGGCCGCCATTTCGGCCCTGCAGAAAGACGGAATTCGGGTGGTGATGCTGACTGGCGATAACCGCACCTCGGCCGAGGCAGTTGCCCGCAAGCTCCATATTGATGAAGTGGAGGCGGAAGTCTTGCCGGAAGACAAGGGCAAGATTGTTCAGCGCCTGAAAGACGAAGGCCGTGTTGTGGTGATGGCGGGAGATGGCGTAAATGATGCGCCTGCATTGGCAACCGCGGATGTCGGTGTGGCCATGGGTACGGGCACCGATGTGGCCATCGAAAGCGCGGGGATTACCCTGCTGCGTGGCGACCTGATGGGTATCGTCGAAGCGCGCCGGTTGTCGCTGGCGACCATGCGCAATATACGGCAGAATCTCTTTTTTGCTTTCGTGTACAACTCCGCTGGTGTTCCGATAGCAGCAGGTGTTCTTTATCCGTTTTTTGGCGTACTGCTTTCCCCGATTTTCGCAGCGGCTGCCATGTCGCTGTCGTCGGTTAGTGTAATCGTGAACGCATTGCGGTTAAGGGTAATTCGGTTGGCGCCAAAACGGTGACACTTTAATGTTCGGATAACGAGCGATAACCGACCACCGCCATTTGAGCGGGGGTCGGTTTTTTGTTGCAACTAAATCATGCAATGCAGTTTATGAGTATTTATGGCTCATGTCGCTTGCATGATTTTCGTTGCTCTGCGATCTAACCTAGCTTACCTTTTCGTTTTTCTTCATGTGCTCCATGCAAGTTTCAATCTTTTTATATTCAACAGTTTTGTTGGGGTAAGTGCGAGCCTCGTTAATACGGTCCGCTAAACCTGAATTGGCTGAGGCCATAGTTGAAAACAAAGCTGAGATTGCTGCGATCACCATTACTTTTTTCATAATATTCCCCTTTTAACCATGAAATCAGTTGAAAATTTCAGCCTGATTTCAGGTTCGTCTGGTTTAATTACTCATGTCTCCATGAGTTAACTTGGCCGCAGGGATCACCTTGCGGTATTTTTCTCTGCTTCTTCCAGTGCCCTATGGTACGCCCGGCCTTTGTCGGTGGTGGTCATCTCCAGGCGTGCCTCGAATCCGGGTTCGGACATGCCATAGCGGGTCATCTGCTTGTGTAAACGTTTCATTTCGTCATTGTTGAGAATGTTTTCGAAGGAGCGCTTATCTTTAGACTGATCGTGTGGGGTTTTCATCTCCTCATCTGATGACATGTTTCCAGCAAATGTATATGTTGAAAGAGTAATTGTTACAATAAATAAAAGTGTATTCTTCATAACCGTAATCTCCTTTTTGGTTGTCCATTTTATTTAATCATCATTTCCTGAAATGACCCTGAAAATTAGAATAAATATTGTTCTAAATAAAAAATTTATTTTTCAGTTTTAAGGTGACAGGTTAATGAACGGTTTATAGGCTATCTTGGTAGGGTGAGGGTTGGGTTTGGAGGTCCCGACAGCGTACTAGGATCAATAGATCCGGTTTGATGGAGTGCCAAGCACTCCCGTAGCAGAGAAAGAAGATAAAGTGCTTGACCCGTGTGATAGACACGCCTTACTGTTTCCAACGAAACTCGTAACCTTTAGCAAATGAGTCGCTTGAATTGCCACATGTCGTGATCCATAAAGCTGTTGTTCGCCTGTTGTTGTTGGCATTGGTGATTCAGCCTTTATTTGCTCTTGGATTGACCCATGTCGAATCGGACCAAACGCTTCCTCAGGGCACGCATGTGATGAATATGGGTGACTGCGGTATAGACGCAGGAGACAACGATGCGTCTGGGCGACGATCTGTAATCTGCAATGACATGACATCAGCGGACTGTACTCTTGCCGCAAATGTTGGCAGCTGTATTGCGGGCCTATCTGCGGTGTTTCTTCGCAATGTCGTAATGCCAACATCGTCATTTTCTGACACCAACTCCCTTTATTCCCGCGATCGCTATCTCAGCATCATCCTCGATACCCTCACACCACCCCCCAATTCCTCAAAAGCCTGAACTGAGTCTTTAATTTGCACGTTAACCCTGCCCCCAGGGCACGAGCGAGCGTTCAAAAGCTTTAAACGAGGAAATACCAATGCGCATTGCCCTGATCGTGACAGTGATCGCTGTCGCCTTTGGTCTTGGCTGGCTGTCCAGTCAACAAACCATGCCGATGTCCGAGTCAGCCGGTTCTGGCAACCCTGCTGAGGAATCATCTGATAGTAAGCCCTTGTACTGGGTTGCACCTATGGATGCCAACTACCGCCGTGACAAGCCCGGCAAGTCTCCCATGGGAATGGACCTGGTGCCGGTATACGCCGAGGAAAACAGCGGACGGGACGACGGTGGGGTGACAATAAGCGCCGCCGTCAGGGCCAATCTGGGCGTTAAAACCCAAGCGGTGTCCCGGGGTGCGATTTCTGTTCCGGTCCGAACCGTGGGCTACGTCACCGACGATGAAGACCAACTGATCCATGTTCACAGCCGCATTGCCGGCTGGGTTGAGGTGCTGCACGTGCGCTCACTGGGGGAAGCGGTCAACCGTGGTGAGCCGCTGTACGAGATCTATTCACCGGAGCTGGTGAACGCCCAGCAGGAATTCCTGATGTCTGAGCGCCTTAGGCGAGGGTCAGAGGCGACGGCCGCCGGCGGAAAACTGCGCGCCCTGGGCATGACGGATAGCCAGATTGCCAACTTGAAAAAAACCGGAAAAGTGCGTGAACGCATCACCGTGTTTGCCCCCGGTTCTGGCTATGTGGCCGCCTTGCCCGCCCGTGCGGGTATGTACGTGCGCCCGGATACCGAAATCATGGCCATTGGCAGCCGCGATACGGTGTGGGTGATCGCCGAGTTTTTCGAACGTCAGTCCGGGCTGGTCAGGACCGGCCAGGCCGTTGAATTCGCCACACCCTCCATGCCGGGCACCCGTTGGGAAGCCACCATTGACTACGTCTATCCGGAGCTGGACGCGAAAACGCGGACTCTGCGGGCTCGGTTGCGCGTCCCCAATCCCGATGGCCGGCTGCGCCCCAATATGTTCGTGAATCTCACCATGGATGCTCCTATTGGCGACGACCTGCTCACTATCCCACGCCCGGCGCTGATCCAGCGAAGCGACAGTCAGCACGTGCTGCTGGCAGAAGATGATGGGTATTTTCGTCCGGTGCCCGTCAAGACCGGCCAGGAAGCAGGCGACAGGGTCGTCATTCTCGAGGGGCTAACGGAAGGGCAGCAGGTGGTGGTGTCCGCCCAGTTCCTAATTGATTCGGAAACCAGCCTTGAGGCCGCCATGCTGCGACTGGAACCCGAGGAGCAGAACACTACCGGCATGACCGATACGGACAACTCTGCGCCCGAGCTGTTTGAAGCCACTGGCCGGATTACAGAGCTGGATACCGAGAATGCTTCAGTCACGCTGGATCACGGCCCGATAGCCGACCTTGGCTGGACGGCCATGACGATGGCGTTTGATCTTGCCGAATCCGTCGAAACGGGTGCATTGGCCACCGATCAGACTGTCAAGTTTGGATTCCGCGAGACGCCGGAAGGCTATCTGGTGGAACGCATCGAACCTGCGCAAGACGCGCAATAACCACTGGAGAAAACCATGAAACTGAAAACCCTGATGACGGCTGTTGTGTTCGGATTATCTCTGGGGCCTGCTCTGGCCGCGGCCGATAACAACATGGGCTCGATGTCCGGCATGGACACCAAAGAGTCCGCTGGCCCGGTCCAGAGCCGGGGTGTGATCACCGCGATCAGCACCGAAAAACGCAAAGTAACACTGAAGCATGAGCCCATTCCTGAGCTGAACTGGCCGAGCATGACCATGGGCTTTTCCGTGGCTCCCGAGGTGGACCTGAACGGCCTGAGCAAGGACGACGCCGTGGCCTTCACCCTGACGCCCGCTGGCAAGGGCCAGCAAGTGACTTCGATCAGTAAACAGTAGCGATAGCCCGGGGGCGGCCATTGTAGTCGCCCCCGGCCATCACCAAACCGGATTCAGCTCATGATTAACGCCATTATCCAGTGGTCACTCCATAACCGTTTTTTTGTGTTGCTTGCCACCCTCATCCTGACGGGGTGGGGGTTCTATTCCGTCAAAGAAACACCCATTGACGCCATCCCGGATCTATCGGATGTACAGGTGATCGTCAAAACTCCCTACCCGGGCCAGGCACCCCAGGTGGTGGAAGACCAGGTGACCTATCCCCTGACCACCGCCATGCTGTCAGTGCCGGGCGCCAAGACAGTTCGGGGCTATTCCTTCTTTGGCGATTCCTTTGTTTACGTCATCTTCGATGACGATACCGATCTGTACTGGGCCCGCTCCCGGGTACTCGAATACCTGAGCCAGGTGGCCGGGGAATTGCCCGATGCCGCCAAACCAGAGCTGGGGCCGGATGCGACCGGCGTTGGCTGGGTATACTCCTACGCCCTGGTGGATCGCACCGGTCAGCATGATCTTTCGGAACTGCGGGCTATTCAGGACTGGTTCCTGAAGTTTGAATTGCAGACCGTGCCCGGTGTGTCCGAGGTGGCCAGCGTTGGCGGCATGGTCAAGCAATACCAGGTGGTGGTGAATCCGGACCGACTAAGAGCCCACAACATCACGCTGCAGCGCATTCATGCCGCCATCAACAGCGCCAACCAGGAAACCGGCGCCTCCGTGGTGGAGATGGCCGAGGCGGAATACATGGTTAGGGTTACCGGCTATCTGCAGAACGAAGATGACCTGCGCCAGGTACCGCTAGGTGTTAGCGATAATGGCAAGCCCTTGTTGCTGAAGGATGTGGCAGATATCCAGTTAGGGCCCCAGATACGTCGGGGTATCGCCGAACTGAATGGCGAAGGCGAGGTGGCCGGTGGCATTGTGGTAATGCGCTTCGGCGAAAACGCACTGGCAACCATTGAGGGGGTTAAACAACGGCTTGAGGATATCAAGGCCAGCCTCCCCGATGGGGTAGAAGTCGTGCCTACCTATGATCGCTCCACGCTGATCAACAACGCTGTGGACAACCTGTATGGGAAGCTGCTGCAGGAATTCCTGGTGGTCATCCTGATCTGCGCGGTATTCCTGTTTCACCTTCGCTCCTCTCTGGTGGTCATTGTCAGCCTGCCGGTGGGTATCCTCGCTGCGTTCGTGGTGATGCACGCCCAGGGCATCAACGCCAACATCATGTCCCTCGGGGGTATCGCCATTGCCATCGGCGCCATGGTGGACGGTGCCATTGTGATGGTGGAGAACGTCCAGAAACACATGGAGCGAACCCCACTGACACCGCAAAACCGATGGGCCGTGATGTCGCGGGCCGCGGGTGAGGTGGGGCCGGCGCTGTTTTTCTCACTGATGATCATCACCGTGAGCTTTCTGCCAGTCTTCACCCTGGAGGCTCAGGAGGGCAAGCTCTTCGCGCCCCTGGCGTTCACCAAAACCTACGCCATGGCGGCCGCTGCAGGTCTGGCCATTACCCTGGTGCCGGTACTGATGGGCTATTTCATCCGTGGCAAGGTATTGCCAGAACATCGCAACCCCATCAACCGACTGCTGATCGCCCTGTACCGACCGATTATCGGCTGGGCTTTGCGACGGCCGGCATTGATGCTTGCCGGAGGCCTGGTGGTGCTGATCATCGGCTTCTGGCCGGCCAACAAGCTGGGCAGTGAATTCATGCCGCCTCTGGACGAGGGGGATCTGATGTACATGCCCACCACCTATCCTGGTATCTCCATTGGCAAGGCCCGGCAGATTCTGCAACAGACCGACAAGCTGATTGCCAGTATTCCGGAAGTGGAGACCGTGTTCGGCAAAATCGGCCGCGCCGATACGGCCACCGATCCTGCCCCGCTGACCATGATTGAGACCTTTATCCAGTTCAAACCACGGGACCAGTGGCGACCCGGCGTGACGCCGGAATCTCTGCGCCGGGAACTGGACAGGACCGTCAGACTTCCGGGCCTTACTAACGCCTGGGTCATGCCGATCAAAACCCGCATCGACATGCTCTCCACCGGCATCAAGACCCCGGTGGGCATCAAGGTGGCCGGCCCTGACTTGGCAGTGATCCAGGGTATAGGGGAGGAACTGGAACGGGTGCTGACTGACATACCCGGCACAGCCTCAGCGTTTTCAGAGCGGGTGGCCGGAGGACGTTATATCAAGGTGGATATAAAGCGCGAGGCTGCCGCTCGTTTCGGGCTGAATATCGCAGACATTCAATCGGTCGTACGTACCGCGATTGGCGGCATGAACGTGGCCAGCACGGTGGAGGGTCTGGAGCGCTATCCCATCAATCTGCGCTATCCCCAGGGTTACCGGGATTCGGTGGAGCAGATGCGCCTGCTGCCGATGGTGACACCCAATGGCCAGCGTATCGCGCTGGCGGATGTCGCGGATATCCGGATCGACAAGGGGCCGCCCATGATCAAGTCGGAAAACGCCCGTATCAATGGCTGGACTCTGGTGGATATCGAGGGCCGGGATCTGGGCAGTTGGGTAAGGGAGGCGCAGTCCGTGGTGCAGAAACAGATCGATCTGCCCGCCGGCTATTCTCTGGCCTGGTCCGGCCAATATGAGTACATGCAGCGTGCCAAGGAACGCCTGACGCTGGTGGTCCCGCTGACCCTGGCGATCATCATCATCCTGTTGTACCTGAACTTCCGCAATCTGACAGAGGTGGGCATTATCCTCGGCACCCTGCCATTCGGCATGATCGGCGGAATCTGGCTGATGTATCTGCTGGGTTACAACCTGTCCGTGGCTGTGGCCGTCGGTTTTATTGCCCTGGCCGGAGTCGCGGTGGAAATCGGTGTACTGATGCTGGTGTACCTGAACCAGTCCCTGCACAACGCTTTGGAGACCGTTGAACATCAGCCCGGGAAACTGTCGGCGGATGCCCTGCGCCAGGCGATCAGCCAGGGGGCTGCGCAACGGGTGCGTCCGATCATGATGACCTTCGCGGCCATTGTAGCTGGCCTGGTGCCCATCATGCTGGGCAGTGGCACCGGCTCGGAAGTGATGCAACGCATCGCCGGCCCGATGATCGGTGGCATGGTCACCACGCTGATCCTGACCTTGCTGCTGATTCCGGTGATTTTCTATCTCTGGCAGCGCGCCCGTTTGAAAAAGCTTGCCCAAAAAGGAGCGATCCAATGATTCGACGCCTTGGAATTCAGGCAACTCTGGCGGCATTCATCGCACTTTCGATGCCGGCTGTGGCGGAAACCCGTGAAACGTTGGAGCAATGGATTGCGGAGGCGCTGGCCAACAACGCCTCCCTGAGTGCGCAGCAAGCTGCAATCGAGGCAGCGGAGGCGAACGTGGAAGGTTCAGATACCTGGGCTGACCCTGTCGTCAAGTACGGCATTGCACCCGAAACGCTTGAAGGTCCCAATATGGTCGGGCACCGATTTGAAGTCAGTCAAAAACTGCCGTGGCCGGATCAGCTATCGGCGTCCCGTGGCGCCTCGGAGGCGGGCGTGCGTGCGGCAAGACAGGACACCCTGTGGCAGACACGGAAACTGACTGCTTCCGTTAAGGAGGCCTATGCCCGCTTGTGGTATTCGGACCGGGCCATTGAGTTGCATCACGAAACCCGCGCCCTGGTGGAACAATTAGCGGACATAACCCGGCAAAGACTGGAATACGGCGAAGGCACCCAGAGCGAGTTGCTCAGGATAGAAACGGAACTGGATACTCTGGATGCGCAACTGGTTGAGCTTCAGGCTGAACAGGGTCGCCTCTCCGCCAGCCTGATTCCTTTATTGGGGCGTCGCCCGCAACCATCCGAGCTGGTGTTGCCCGTGCCTCCCCGCATGCCAATGGTGGCGGATATCCCCGTGGAAACCGATCACCCACTGGTTCAGGCCGCAGAGGCACGAACTGCAAAAGCCCAGGCCCGGCTGGATGCAGCGGAAGCCGACCGCAGGCCCACATTTACAGCCAGTGCAGGCTACAACAGCCTGTGGGCTGACGAAAGCAAGCGCTGGATGGTGGGCGTGGGCATTCAGATTCCGTTCAGCGGGCAACGACAGAACAGTGCCGTTCGCAGGGCCGCGGCCGAAGTCTCTCAGCGACAGTGGCAAACCACTCAAGCCCACCGCGATTTGCAGGCGTCAATTGGTGATGTAAAGGCGTCCGTTCAGGCGGGCTATGGCCGCCTTGAAATTCTTGACCAGCGACACCTTCCCAACCAGAGCGCCCATTGGGAAGCCAGCCTGAACGAGCTGGCCAGCGGCACTGGCAGACTGGAAGATGCGATCAACAGCGCAAGACAGCTCACTGGCGTAAAGCTCACCCGGGAAGCGGTCATTCGCGACCTGTTTAGTGCCAAGGCTCGTTACGAAGCCCTGCAAATCACCGGTGTATCAAACTAAAAGGAGATTAACCATGAAACTATTTTTGGTCGTGCTATCCACACTGATTCTGTTACCCGGGGTTGCGCTAGCAGCCCCCGAGAGTGGGTTCTGGGAGGCGTGCAATTCCATGATGTCTGGCATGGGCTGGATGATGCTGCCCATGATGATTATGCCGCTACTGCTGATCACGCTACTGGTGTTGGGCATCCTGGCACTGATCAAATACCTGCGAAATCGGTAAGCCCGGAGTTTAGTCAGGGCATAAAAAAACCGGGTTGAATTCGGGATATGGAAAGCCTTATGGGTTAATAGCTTTCCATTTCTCAACCCGGTTGTCGGCAAAGTTCACGCTCCACACCGCTCCATCGCGGCCAACGTCAACCGCCATCGCTGTGTGACCGGGGTTCTCAGGTGGTGTTCCGAATGCGGTGAGATAGTCGCCCCGAGCGGTGAATGTCTGGATCCGGTCATTGTAGAAGTCGGCCACAAAGACCTCACCGTTGGGCCCCAGGGCGATGGACGTTGTGGTTGTGAACCAGCCTTTGAACGGCCCGTAAAGGCCGATGGCGAAGGGGCCTCCCCACTTGTGCAGAAAGTCGCCCGTGGTATCGAAGGCCTGGACACGATTACCGTAGCCATCGGCCACGTAGAGCATCCCATCCTTTCCCAGCGCTACGTCGGTGGGATAGGTAAACTCCCCGGCACCCCTGCCTGTCACACCGGTTGTTCCCCACTGTTGTACGAAAGAGCCATCCGCCCGCAAATGCTGTACACGATGGTTATAAAAGTCCGCCACGAACAGATCACCGTTGTCCGCTACGGCAACACCGCCGGGCGCGTTAAACTGGCCAGGCCCCTTCCCGAGGCTGCCAATCATACTCAGCGGCTCGCCAGTCAGGCTGAACACCTGAATCCGGTCGTTCATGTATTCGGGCACGTAGAGTTTATCGTCGTGAATGGTCAGATTCATGGGGCGCCCGAGTTCACCGATCCCATCGCCGGGCGTACCGAATTTACGCTTGAAGTGTCCTTGGTGATCGAAAACCTGGATACGTCCGTTGCGGGCATCGGAGACGAAAACCTCGGTGTCTGTTACCGCAACACCGGTGGGATCATTGAGTTGCCCTGGAGCACTGCCTTTTTCGCCCCAGGCAAGCGTCAGCGAGTAGGGCGGTTCCTGATTCCGGTTGATAGCTCCGCCTGTGTAGCCAAGCAGAGTGATTACTGTCACCAACCCGAGCGCAATGTAGGCCAGCCATTGTCCAACGTTTTTCATGATGCCCTCAAACCCTAGAAGTTGCGGCGAAAGCCAACGCGTACAATGTAATCGTCCTGAATGGCGTCGCCATTGGGATCTTCGGCGACGGGCAGTTGTACTGTGCCCTCGACGACCCAGCGTCGTGTGATGTATTGCACGCCTGGCGCCAGCAGCCACTGAGTACCACCGGAATTGGCATCGGTAACCCTGCCAATCTCGTTGCGCTCGTGGTGAACAAAACTGGATTCGAGCAGGGCGTAGGTAAAGCCCGGTGTGCCGGAGACGCCTTCAAGGCTGAGCGGCCACACCCGGTATTGCAGTGAGGCGTCAAGGCGGGTCTCGTCGCCGTGAGCGAAGCCGTCGTGGCGCCCATTTTCGCGGTAAAGGAACTGCGCGTCCATTTGGTACTGCAGCGTCTGATAGGTGGCTACCACACCGCCGAACCCATCCCAGGCTCCGTCACCAACCTGCAATGGGCGTGGCAGTTCGCCAAAACGATCGCGGTCGTCACTGTCCCCGGTTGGTGCAGTGAGCCCGAAAATCGGCGCGACCCGGAAGGTGCCACCGGTGAAGTCGTCCTGGTAAACCGTGTAACGCCCGAACAGCGAGACGTCGCCGATGCCGCCGGTATCCCGCTCAATTCGGCCCATGGGAGTGGTGACGTCCAGTGCCTTGTTGAAAAAGTAAGGGATAACGCCGAACACCGCGAGCTTCGGGGTAATGCCATAGCCGAGTACGCTGCCCAGAGCCTGGACCGAGACCTCACGATCCATGGGGCCACCGTCGGAACGTTCCCGCAAGACCAGTTGCTCCCGCCAGATGGTTTCACCCTGCGGCACGGGCAGAGCCGTGTTAAAGGTGTTGGGTGCTGCTTGTGCCGAAGGCACACCGATCAGTACCAGGGCGCCGACCAGCAGGGACAAGCCTATTGACTGGTTGTTATTTCGCATCACTGCCTCCTGTTTCACCTTCGGCCTCTGAGTATGAGCGCAGCGTGAAGCCGGCCTCGTCGACAGCCTGACGTGCCCGCTCCTCTGAGAGGGTCTTGCCCTCTTCAAGAGTGACACGCACCAGACTCTCACCCACATCGACCTGCACATCGGTGACGCCATCTACTTTATTCAGATGTTTTTCGATGCCATAGGCACAGAAGGGACAGGCCAGGCCGTCCACGCCCAATACGTAGTGTTTGTCGGCTGCTATCGCCGAAACGCTGAATATTAGGGCTGCTAAAACCAAGAAATATTGCTTTGACATGACGCGTCCCTCTGGTGAGATGAAACTGCGTTTCGACGGTAGACTCCGTACCAAGAAACGGCGTTAAGGAATTACTCTGTCCGGTTCATGAGGTTTGTGGAATAGCCCGCACCCTGTCCGGGGCAACGGTCCACAAGTGCCTCAAGCCCCTGTCGGATTTGTCGTAACTGGCCAATCTTCTGGTCGACATCGTTCAGCTTTGCCAGCGCCCGTTGCCGCACATCACCGGCATCGGCGCGGGGGCGTTCGCAAAAACGAATCGTCTCGACACCAACGCCCACCACGTCAGCCACTTTGCCAATGGTCATGTCTGTCATGGCAGAACTCCCACCCAATAGATTCGAGATATAAGTTTAGTGCCCGTACCACGGTACAGGGTCAAGAGCGCTGAACTTTCTATAGGACTGCAGGGCTTGACTCCGTAGCCGACTACGGAAGTATTTTGAAGATAGCCAGCAAAGTCATGAAGGGAACCGTCGTAATGTCAGAGTTGAAATCAGAGTTCAAATCCGGTCGGGGATCGTTAATCGCAGGCGGGGTCGCAGCAGTGCTCGCATCGGCCTGCTGTCTTGGCCCTCTGGTCCTGATTACCCTCGGTGTTTCCGGTGCCTGGATCGGCAATCTTGCCGCTCTGGAGCCTTACCGGCCGTGGTTTATTGGTGCTGCTCTGGTGGCAATGGTCTTTGCCTGGCGTCGGATATACCGGCCTGCACAGGATTGTCAGCCGGGCGAGGTCTGCGCAGTACCGCAAGTGCGCACCGCTTACAAGATCACCTTCTGGATCGTCGCGCTGCTCGTACTGATTGCGTTGGCGTTCCCTTTCGTCTTACCGCTATTTTACTGAGAGGCCATACATCATGAAAAAGTCCCTGATCACTGCCGTACTGTTCACGCTGTTCAGCCTGCCTGCCTTGGCGGCGCAAAAGACGGTGACCTTGTCGGTTCCCGGAATGACTTGTTCGGCTTGCCCGATCACCGTCAAAGCCGCTCTCAAGAGGGTTGATGGGGTGAGTTCTGTCCAGGTCCGCTATGAGGAGCGTGATGCGACGGTTACTTTCGACGATGAGAAAACCTCCGTTGAAGCAATAACTGAGGCCACGACCAACGCGGGCTACCCGTCCACACTGAAACAGGCTGGGGTGCAACAGGAGTAGTCATGAAGAATCCCAAGACCCTGTTGCGAGCGAGTGTTATTGGCACGGTCGTGGTCGCGCTGTGCTGCTTCACGCCGATTCTGGTGGTTTTACTCGGATCTGTCGGTCTGGCCGCGCTGACCGGCTACCTGGATTACGTGCTGTTGCCCGCTCTCGCCATTTTTATCGGCCTGACTTGCTATGCCCTATGGCGCAAAAAGCAATACGACGCTTGCTGCGATAGCCCATCTACCAAGGAGTCACATGAATGAGTAACGACAACCTGCATATTGCTGTGATTGGCAGTGGCGGCAGTGCCATGGCCGCCGCTTTGAAGTCGGCGGAACGCGGAGCCCGGGTAACGCTGATCGAGCGTGGCACTCTTGGTGGCACCTGCGTCAATATCGGCTGCGTGCCATCTAAGATCATGATCCGCGCCGCTCACGTAGCCCATCTGCGCCGCACCAGTCCGTTCGACGAGGGCATTGGGGCGGTCGAGCCTTCGATTGATCGGCCCCGGTTGCTGTCCCAGCAACAGGCCCGGGTCGATGAACTTCGTCTTGCGAAATATGAGGGGATTCTCGAAGACAATCCGGCGATCACTGTCCTGCAGGGTGAGGCCCGTTTTACCGATTCCAATACGCTGACAGTGACGGGAGCTGACGGCACGGAAAGCGAAGTATGCTTTGACAAAGCGTTCATCGGTACCGGTGCGCGGCCAGCCATTCCTCCGGTTCCGGGGTTGTCCGATACGCCGTACTGGACGTCCACCACGGCACTGGCCAGCGACACCATTCCAGACCGGCTGACTGTCATCGGGGCGTCCGTCGTGGCAGTGGAGCTGGCACAGGCGTTTGCCCGGCTGGGCAGTGAGGTGACCATCCTGGCGCGTAGCCGGCTGTTTTCCCGTGAAGACCCGGCGGTTGGCGAGGCCATTGAAACCGCGTTCCAGGCCGAGGGTATCAAGGTTCTGAATAACACGCAGGCGAGCCAGATCAGCTATACCAATGAGGAGTTCGTTCTCGCCACGAACGCGGGGGAGCTGCGGGCCGATCGGCTGCTGGTGGCCGTGGGACGCACACCGAACACAGACAGACTGAACCTGGAGGCTATCGGCGTCGAGGCTGCCCGCGGGGCGATTTTAGTCGATAACGGTATGCGTACCACGGTGCCCGACATTTATGCTGCTGGGGACTGCACCGACCAGCCGCAGTTCGTTTATGTCGCCGCTGCCGGTGGCAGTCGGGCAGCGGTCAATATGACCGGTGGTGATGCGCGGCTCGATCTCAGCGCCATGCCCGAAGTGGTCTTTACCGATCCGCAGATTGCGACCGTCGGTTTGTCTGAAGCCGACGCCGAGGTAAGAGGCTTCGTCACTGACAGCCGCACCCTGACCCTCGACAACGTGCCACGGGCCCTGGTCAATTTTGATACCGGCGGCTTCATCAAACTGGTCGCGGAACGTGAAAGCGGGCGGTTACTGGGTGTGCAGTCCGTGGCGGGTGAGGCCGGCGAACTGATCCAGACCGCGGTGATGGCGCTTCGTGCGCGCATGACCGTCAACGAGATTGCCGATGAGCTGTTCCCGTACCTGACGATGGTAGAAGGTTTGAAACTGTGCGCTCAAACCTTCACCAAGGATGTCAAACAACTATCCTGCTGTGCAGGATAAGGTAAGGTAGTCCATGATTTGCATGGGCAAATGCTCTATTAGTGACCTTATTTGATGAAGTAAACTAACGCCGTAGTCAACTACGGAGTAAGCTCGCATGGTGAATAAAGTAAATCCACTGACTATCGGGGGGCTGGCCAAGGCAACCGGTGTCCATGTCGAGACCATTCGCTATTACCAACGGCGGGGTCTGTTATCGGAGCCCCAGCGCCCTCCCGGCGGAATTAGACGCTATGGTTCTGCCGATATTGATCGATTGACGTTCGTGAAATCGGCGCAGAACTTAGGCTTCAGTCTCGACGAGATTATCGACCTGCTTCGGCTGGAAGATGGCGCCCACTGCCAGGAAGCCAGTGTCCTGGCCGAGCACAAACTGGAGTCCGTGCGTGGAAAGATCAAAAAGCTCGAGAGGATTGAGAATGTTCTGAGCGACATGGTCGCCCGATGCCATATGCAAAAAGGGGACGTTCATTGTCCTCTAATTGCGTCATTGCACACCGGGATCATCGAAACCACAGAGGCTTGAGGCAGACCGTTATTGCGACTCGAAGACCAAGGCATTCTCACTTCCTGAAAAACATTAGCCGAGCTCTCCCAATACTGGAAATGTGGATAGCATCCATGTGGCAAGCCGAGTCATTTGACCGGTTAACACCATCACGCCCATGACAATTAACACCAAACCAGCCAGCGCTCTCAGAAACCTGCTCCAGCGGCTCAGGCCGCGGATGCGCTTGCGAAAATGCTCAATGAACAGGGCGCTCCCAAGAAAAGGCAACGCCAGTCCCAACGAATATATTGCCAGATACAGCATTCCCGTTTCGGCGTTGGCATGCGTAGAGCTCAGAGCCAGAATGGCCCCAAGTATGGGACCAATACAGGGCGTCCATCCGACGGCAAAGGCCACACCCAGCAAAAAGGCCGCCGTTGGCCTCCCACCTTCCAGTGTCTGCCCCAGGCGCCAGTCGCGTTGCAGTGCGGGCATGCTCCACCAACCCAGCATGAATAGCCCCATCAGCACAATCAGTGCGCCTGCCACCAGATTGGCTTCCTGACGGTAGGCCATCAGCCATTGGCCCAGGAGGCTGGCGCTCGCACCGAGCGCGACAAAAACCAAACTGAACCCCATCACAAAACAAAGGCTCAACCAAAAAGCCTTCAACCTATTTGAGGCTTCGCTTACCGCGCCGCCGGTCACAACGGATAGATAACCCGGTACGAGCGGAAGGGTACAAGGGGAGAAGAAGGACACAAGGCCGCCGAGAAAGGCGGCCAGAGTGCCCCAGGTTGCGAGATCCGGCATATCAGAACTCGTATCGTTTGACGCTTTGAGCCTTGCCGTCGGCGGTAAATGCCATCACGTCATAGTTATCCTGCCTGCCGGTTTCCATGCCTGGTGTGCCATGTGGCATGCCAGGGACAGCGAGGCCGAGTGTCTTGTCGCCGAATGGTTGAGAACGTGATTTCAGGTAGGCCTTGATGTCGTCCGCTGGAACATGACCCTCGATCACCACGCCGTCGATAATGCCGGTATGACAAGAAGCCATGTCCCGTGGAATCTGATGTTGGGTTTTGATTTCGTTGATGTTGCTCGTGTTCTCAATGTTTACTTCGAATCCATTGCTCTCAAGGTGCTCTGCCCAGTCGGCACAACATGAACAATTGGGGCTCTTGTAAACGGTAATTGCATGATCGGTTTTACCCGATACGCCGTTTACTAGAGTGGGTTCGGCGGCGTGAAGCTGGAATCCCATAGAAAGAGTGCTCAAAGCAAGAGCGATTGAGCCGGCAGCGATAGAGGTTCTCATAGAGTGTTCCTGTCAAATGATTTGAGTGAGGCTGGTGTCGCAGATTTGGCGCGTCACCAGCCATGTGCTCTTGATTGGTTATTGGCTGGATTCGTCCTGATTGCTTGATGGCGACGCTTTGTTGTGGCTCTGCATCATCTTCATGCACGCCGCTTGCATTTTGGAACGATCCTCGGCGGACATGCCGGACATCATTCCCATCATGCCGCCCATGGTCTCCATGTGTTCGCCCATCATGCCCATACCTTGCTGTTCAGGCTTGTGGGCAAAAGCGGAAACGCTAGCGATGGCGGCGGCAAGAACAGCACCTGCACCGATCATTTTGAACGTAGTGGTTTTCATCGTCATTCTCCTTACGCGCAGATCCGGACCCGTGTAGCCATTGCCAGAACTGCTTTTGTGTTCGAGCGGATATTCTTGTGCCGAGCTTTGGAGCCCGGACTCGGCGGAACAGTGGTTCAGGAGCGAGAATCAGGTGGGGGCGTGAGAACGTCTTCGATAGGACTCTGATATTCCGCACTGATCGGTGCGGCACGAAAACCTGTGGTGGGCCGAATACTTGGAACGGAGCTTGCGCCTGTTAGCGCATATAGCGGTATTAAGGGGCATTGCGCTGCGATCCGCAAACAGTTCATCTTCTCAGGATCACTGCAGTTCGTCGGTACCTTGGCGGTGCCAGATTCCAAATCAGCCGAATAACCTTGACCCATTCCACGGCAATGAGTCTCACTGCCAATCGCATCAGTGGCACCCATTGCTACCCCAGCTAGACCCGATGGTACGGTGCCGAGCAAAAGCAGAATACTTAGCAATGCGGTGGTGACGTTTCGGAAGAGCATTGGTCGACCCGGATTAAATACCAAAGCTCATCATAAAACCCTTGAGCTGCTCATACGTCAAGCACTGGATCAGGGCAATCAAAAAAATCTTAAACCTATATCACCTCTGTGAACCAGGGCACTGAAAGTGCCTTCCCTCCCAATTCACAGAGGTAATTTCCAATGTCTGAACAATGTCCCAACTGCCTGTCCTGGCGGTTCGGCAAGAACAACTACGGCAAGAAAACCGCTGGTGTGGTCGGTGCGTCTGCCGGTATCTACGACGGTTATGCAGCTGCCACTGCCGGTGCACAAGCGGGTGCCGCGATGGGGCCAGCAATTCAGCGGGGTTCAAAGAACGGAAAATTGGAAATAGCTTAGTTAAGCGTTATAAACCAGGCAGCCGAAATATCGGCTGCCACTAAGCGTGCGCCACATCTTTCCAACATTCAGCAAAGCAATGTATTTGGGCACTGGCCCTCACAACGCTCCCACTGAACGGTCGTATGCTGGATGCCAAAGTGCTGATTCAGCATCTCAGCGGCCTCACTGATCACCTGATCGTCACTCTCAGGGTCCGGTTTCACCAGATGAACGGTCAGCGCATTTTCGGTAGTACTCAGTGCCCAGATGTGAAGATGATGGGCCGATTGTACGCCGGGCAAACTTTCAAGACGCTCATGAACAGCCGAAGGATCAATCCCCTTGGGGACGGCATCCACCGCCAGGTTTACGGAGTCCTTCAGTAACTGCCAGGTGCCCACAAAGATCACAACGGCAATAACGAGACTAACAATTGGATCAATCCAGGTCAGGTTGGTGAACATCAGTATCGTGCCGGAGATCACGACGCCTACCGACACTGCGGTATCTGCGGCCATATGCAAGAACGCGCCACGGATATTGATGTCACCTTTTTGCCCTTTGAGAAAGAGCATCATGGTTGCGCCGTTGATCAATACGCCAATGCCAGCCACGATCACGACGGTCAGCCCGGCGACGTCGGCAGGATCTGCCAGGCGCTGAATGGCTTCCCAGGTAATACCACCGACAGCGGCGATCAGAATGAGAGCGTTAGACAGGGCCGCCAGAATCGTGGTTTTCTTCAGGCCATAGGTCTTGGCGGAGGTTGCCGCTTTGCTGGCCAGCCAGCTGGCCGCCCAGGCCATGATTAATCCCATGACATCGCTTAGGTTGTGGCCGGCATCGGCAAGCAGTGCCAGTGAGCCGGATATAACCCCGTACACCGCTTCGATGACGACAAACAGGATGTTGAGGCACACAGCAATCGCAAAGGAGCGGTTGTGGGTGTCGAAGTGATGGCTGTGGTCGTGACCGTGATCGTGCATTTTTGCCTCTATCAATGATCAACAACGATGCTGGCGTAGCTATGAACCCTGTAGCATCTACAGGGTAAAGGGTTTGCCACTGATTTGCGGTACGCTGAGTGTAACCCTACTGATCGCGCGCTTTTCCCAGCACCTCTACCAAGTCCTCGGGCACCGGCATGGGTGCAAATGCGCTGACGTTTGCCCGGCCGGTGTTTCCGACCGGGACCCAAATTCGGGAAAAGACCAGGGCGGCAATGGTTCGAATAGACTGCCCCAGCACTTCACGAACGTCTCTTGTCCGCCACCCTAGTCTGAGCATTCGCAGATGGGTTGCAGTGTGCGCCAGAGCAAATTTCTGGCTGAGGATATGGGCTCGCTCAAGGTGAGTGAAGGCTGTTTGGAAATCGCCCGCCCATTCCGCAACGCGTGCCGCTTCAAGCTCCGTAAGATAGGACGCCTTCAATTCACTGTGCATTGATGTTCACTCCCCATGAATGGCAAACGACGGCCAATTATCGACCACCTGACCCCGAAAGGTTCAGCCTTTCAGTGCCAGTATGCGTTTGGCACCCATCAATACGATGGCACCAACAATTCCTCCAATAATCAGATCTGGGTAGTTGGACCCGGTCCAGGCAACGAGCAGTCCCGCAAGTATTACCCCCAGGTTGATGACCACGTCGTTGGCTGAAAATATCCAGCTGGCTTTCATGTGAGCACCGCCCTCACGGTGTTTTGCGATCAGAAGAAGGCAACTGATATTCGCAATAAGAGCAACAGAGGCGACGGTCATCATCATTAACGACTGAGGGTCACTACCGAACAGAAAACGCCGGCCGACTTCAACCAGTACACCGGCGGCAAGGATCAGTTGGAGAATGCCGGCAACATGCGCAGCTCTGACCTGCATTTTGATTCCGTGCCCAACGGCGTAAAGCGCGAGACCGTAGACCGCAGCATCGGCAAGCATGTCTAGCGAGTCTGCAATCAGGCCAGCAGACTGGGCGATCAGGCCCATCGTCATCTCGACCAGAAACATCAGAGCGTTGATTGCCAGCAGTATCCATAAAGTGCCGGATTCTTCGCTTTCGTTGGCTTTAGACGATTCAGCCGCTCTGACGGATTCAGCGCTGGCGTCTTCTGTCCTCTGCAAGGAAGCGCCCAGGCCCAGGTTTTCCAGTTTGCTGGTAATAGGTCCGGTTTCGCCCTGATGAATAATTTCCAGCTTTCGATTCGATAGGTCGAATGAGAGTGACTGAATGTTGTCAAAGCCCGTGAGCGCCATTCGAATCATTCGCTCTTCTGAAGGGCAATCCATTTTTGGCACGGTGTAGGTGCTGACCTGACTGCCTGTTTCGGCGGTGACGGGGCTCTTAAACTCATTGCTTACGACAGCATCTTCGCTGCCACACTGTCCATTGCAGGGGGTGCTCATTTTTTTGGGGCTCCGGTTCTCGCAAAAGTTCCGTAATTTAAAACCCTGTAGTCACTACAGGGTCAATAGCTGGTTTACTCTCGTCGTAAAAATCGGTGCCTATCTGGATAAAGATCTACAATTAAAAGCGGGATGGAGTGAGCATCTCACTTTCAGGGGAGAATTTTATGATTTCAATTAAAGGACTTATAGCAACCGCTGCGCTGTTGGGTTTTCCAGCATTCGTAATAGCGCATGGTGATCAAGGCTCATGGCAAGGGCATGGTCCTGGCATGATGATGGATCAGGAGCAAATGCAGCAGATGCACCAGAACTGGTCCCACATGAACCAGCTGATGCAACGCATTCCTGATGAAGCTTCACCGCAAGAACGACAACGATTGATGCGAGAACACAGGGAGGCGATGCAAGAGCAAATGGGTTTTATGCATCACGGTATGATGGGCCCCGGCATGATGCGGGGACAACAGGGCATGATGGGAGGCAAGCACATGATGAATGGTGGTAAACCAAAAGATGGTGGTGGCCTGACGACCGATCAACAAATTCAGATGATGCAGGAGCGCATGGATCAAATGCAGCTGATGATGGAGCAAATGCTGCAATACCAGCAAAATCTAAAGGTAGAGTGATCGAGAAGCCTTCAAATACTTCTGTTTAACAGACGCTTAGTATCTGACGAGTTCGATAGGCTGACGTTTGTGAAAACGGCGCAATAGCTGGGTTTCAGTCTCAACGAAATCCGTGGCCTGTTACGGCTGGAAGATGGCGCTCTGGGCACCACTTCGAATGTTCGCTTTGCGACCATAGCTACTACCAAATAGCTTGTTCCGATATCACCCAACGGCGACTCAGCCTATGGTTACCCTTTTGAGGGGACAAAACACGTGGTGCCGCTCGCCTGGGCTTGGGAGAGCGGTGCAAGCAACTGGTCCGATGCACGTGGGCTCTACCCCGTTTCCACAGACGGTTTTAAAACGGCCTCCGTTTGAGGCTGGGGCTTGTCATGTGTATCGGGGGAAGTCCAACCTATGAGGCGAACACTTAGTACCAATTAGTAATTCGCGTTACTAATTGGTACTAAACTAGTAAGCGCCTGAATTTGCAATAAAAATTTAGATCGGGCCGCATAGGGTATACGCAGACGGCTCGATCGTCACAGCTCCTGCCAAATCTTTCCCGTTATTGATTAGCAAAGTGAAGCTGTCTTCGGGGTCAATGCGCTGCTCGAAGGCCTGTATTCGCTTCAGCCAGCCCTCAGAGCAAAGACCGCTAAAATAGGGAGGCAACCCCTCTGACTCATAAGGCTCAGAACGAAGGGGTAAGCTCATGCTGAGGGCACTACCGAATTTTAGGTATTGAGCGTCGTACTGAAACCGAACGCGGCTTCCAATACGTTCCATATGACCTGCAAGCCTGCCATGCATAAATACGGTCGCCTTGGTACTGAAGCGGCTCATTGATTGCACCTCTTCCTGTTTGTAGTGGAAATTTGTAAGAGGATTATAATGCTAGGAATCATAAAATATGGGGTTTGGCAATGACGATTAAGCGCATGACTGAACAAGAACTATTCCACGATCTCGACCCTCATACGGCGCACGCCGACGAGCTGGCTAAATCGCTTCCCGAGGAGCTTACCCCTCTAGAACGACTCAAAGGATCAGTGAAGTGCTATGAGCGGCCAACTGATCCCGTATGGGACGAATACTTTGATTCTAGTGAAGGCATAACCGACGACTTCATGGAAGAACGGGGCCTGCCCCCGAAAGATAGGGAATAATGTCTACCTCCTACATCACCGGTCTCTCGTCAAACTCTGTTTCGTAACCATCAACCAGCACCGGGGTCTTCGGTGGCAGGCTCTTCAATCGTTTGACCAGTTCTTTTGCAGTTTTTCTCGTCTCCAGGCTTGTCAAAGGTCGAGGACGATCGGTGGGTTGGTGGGCGCATATCGTTCGGTGCAGGTGCTTGCATTGATTGACGTCGCCTCGCCGTGACGGTGCTCGCCGTAGCCTTCGTGGATATGACCAAAAATGTGTGCTTTAAGTTTAAGCTGGTTGAGCCGATTCAAAAGATCAACACATCCCACGTTTTGGCATTTGAAGCCGAGGTTCACTTTGTCCCCGATACCCTTTGGTGGCCCATGGGTTATCAGTACATCGGTATTGTCGGGGATTTGCTGCCACTTTTTATAAAGTGACTGGCCACGATCCAACATAAACGCCCAGTCCATGAACGTGGGTGTCCAGGGTGAGCCCCAAAATCGAACGCCGTCGATGATGACACCGCTGTCCTCAAGATAGATCGCATTTGTCAGCGCTTCGACAGCGAGATCAGGTATTTCCTGAAATGCCCAATCATGGTTGCCTGCAATCACAACTTTGTGCCTGTGGGGCAAAGTGCCAAGCCAATCGTTTAGGTCTTCCACGTTATCCAGGGTGCCGGCCCCTAGACAATCTCCGGCATGAATCAAAACATCGCCATCTGGCACCGTCGGTATTCGGCGGTGTAGACTGTGAGTGTCAGAAATGCATACAAGTCTCATTGGTTTCCCTAGAATGTCGGCTCAGTCGCATCCAGGCCCCAGCTCTTGATCCAGCGTACTTTACCGATTCAGCGCATCCAATCACTCACTGAGCTACCGGTTCGTCAGCTCGGTTTCGAGTGACCAGTCCATGAAAGGCAATAGCCGGACGATGTTGCGTGCATCATCCACACCCCGGTGATGTTTTCCCTCGAATTCGAGTTCGTGAAATGCCAGGGCGTGGGCCAGCCCGTTCTTTTTCTTCTGACCCGTTGTCCTACGCCAAATCCGTTTGAGGTTCAGATGTGGGTAGTTCAGAAACCCCGGTGGCGATCCGCATTGTTCACTCTCCGCCTGAATATGGAATCGGTCATAATTACCCCAGCTACACCAGATGAACTCCTCGGCAGGACACCCCAACCATGTGTCGATCTCCTGACATACCTCCGTAAATCCGGGAGCTGTATCCACCATGGTCTGACTAATGCCAGTCAGTTTTCTGCAGAAATTGCTCAGGTGGGGATGGCGCACGGGGCGCACCAGAAAAGACTTGCTGTCCAGTAGCGTTCCGTCACGAGTGGCCAGCGCACATCCAAACTCGATGATCTCCATGTTATGAATGCTTTGTGGCTGACTGGAGGGGGCCTTTCGACTTTCCCAGCAGGTCGCCTCTAAATCAACGACGAGAAGCGGTGAGTGATTATTCAGAGAACCCATCTGAAGCCTTACGTTTTTGGGTGTTAGTACTTTGCAGAAGTCCCAGCAATGTTGGGGCGGCACTCGAAATCGATGAACCACCTAAGCTGAATACAGCCTATATGGCCCCTCCAGATACCCTCTCCCCGAATAGGGACAAAACCTCACTCCAGTATTGATTGCTCACACATAGATCAATAGTTTCTCTAGCGCCGTTATGTTCCGGTGTAACATCCCATGTGCCCGTATTATCGATATCGAGTTCCCAATCCGCTGTGTAATCCTCTTTCTGGAGCACTTCAGACCTTTTTGTTTCTTCCGTGCTTTGCTTTGATGATCTTGGTGAAAATGAAACCACATGCTGCCCTGGTAGGTCGTCACCAATTCTGCGTGCGAACTCTGTCAAACTGGGTTCTGCAAGGACGTAGAGCCAGCCACCAATGTCAGAGGGCTCCCCTGTTTGACGCCGGAGTATTCTGCCGAGAACCTGCCGAAAATGAAGTTCTGTTCGAATCCTGCTGAGGTGACAGCACACCTGCAATCTTGGGATGTCAGTTCCTTCACTGATCATACCCACAGAAATGATCCATCGATCAGATGATGTTTTGAAGCTTGAAATAATTTGATGGGCTCCGGGCGTGTTGTAAGTGACAACAACAGGCCTTTCTCCGCGCGCCGTAAGCCGAACTGCAATCTGCTCTGCATGTGCTGCTGTCGCAGCTACGATGAGGCCGGCAGCGGTGGGAACCTGCTTTCGGATCTCTAATAATTTTTTGGATGCTTCCGAGAGTATATGGTCGATCACTTCGTCCCGAAACAGAAAGTCAGGATAAGTAATCTGACCATGACCGATTGTTTCCCGGATGCTGGAGTAGGTTTTAAGGCCGAGTTCCGATGACCTCAGGCTGATTTCCCGATTATCAGTGAGCACGATTTTTGGGGCTCGGCAAACGCCGTCGGTAACCGCCCGGTCCAAGCCGTATTCGTAATCACAATGGAGCTCTCCGTCAGGCTGCGTGTAGCGAGAAAGTACGATTGGGTTGTCGTCAGTCCTCCAAGGTGTTCCTGATAGCGCCATTGTGAGGGAGGCCTTTCCTTGAATCCTATCGAGAATTGTTCGCCCCCAACTGTTGCCAATTGTGAGTTCGTCCCAACTGCTACCGGAGCAGTGATGAATCTCGTCCAAAACCACGAAGACTCTGTGCTCACCCAGTACTTGCCATAGCTCTCTGGGAAGCGTGTTCATCGACTGATAGGTGTAAGAACCACCTGCGGCACCAATCTGGCCATTGAAGCTTCGCCCAAGGATTTGGCTAAATGTCGAGGCGACGCTTTGCGACACTGTCCGTGAAGGGGAGAAGCATAGGACGAAATCAATCTTATTACGTTCCAGAAGGACCTTAGCCACCGAAGCAACCATGACGGTTTTGCCTGCCGCTGGTGTCGCGTGACATAGAAAGTGGGTTTGATACTCGAAAGCTTGAAGAGCTTGATCGATACACTCGCTCTGCCAAACGCGCAATCTGATCATGCGGGGAACCCAATTCTTGTGATGACCGACTCTACGGCACGAAGTTGGCCTAGAAGCTTCGTACTTCGATCACGAGACTCCAGGTACTGCGCCTTCACGGCGCTCCGAAGCGCCGGGTACTTTTGATACAGCCGCTGGTATTCCTCCGCTTCACCAATACTGGCAATCAGTTCCACTTTCCTTTTGGAGAGTTCCTCCTGCAACCCCCGTTGTGTCTCAACGTCCATCGACGATTCAGCTTGCTCATCTGACGTCCTAAACGGTGAAGGCTTGGCTTCCAGGGAAAAGTTTTTGTGCTCTGAGCGGTAAATAAATTTGCATCCGCGGCCAGTAGATCCCTCGTGACGCTCGATTACCTTGGCCGATTCAAGTCGTAGCAGTTCTCTGTATATGTGCTTTCGAATATGGTTGCGGCTTGGCCGCTGAGCCTCGGGTAGTTGAAGAAGATACATATCCCGAATGCTTGTATTGGAAAAAGGGGTGCCTGGCTGCTTTCTGAGGAGTTCGATCAGGATTTTGTCGACATTCAGTCGCTGTGTTTTTTTCATAAGGCGGTCCAATTGGTCTCTAGGTCGATCTGGTCGATCCTGAAAAATGGGTATTATATGCCGTGGCCCGCCATGCCTCAAGAAACCATAGTCTTGCCTTTTGTGAGGGCAAGAAATGGGCTCACCAGTTTGTGAGGCGTTTGGCCGGAATCTGCGGGCGATTCGAAAATCAAAAGGGTTTTCTCAGGAACGCCTCGCGCATGAAGCGGGGATAGATAGAAGCTATGTCGGGAAGATTGAGCGAGGGGAAGTTAACATTACGATCGAAAAGATCTACTTGCTAGCCGAACACCTGCAATGCCTACCTACAGACCTCATTCCCAATCAGTTATCGTTGACGGAAGAAAGCTGCATGCAGAATTGACGGAAGAGCCACTGATCATCTGGAAATAAGCACACTTAACTCGGCATGGTAACCTCGTCCTGCATTAGAGCGTATTTCGCTACGACCGGGCATGAGCATGATGCATTTGACGATACAAGTTCATTGGGATCACCAGTGGCACGATGCGGGAACCGTCGGTTTTCGTACGCCAGCGTTGGGCCTGGGAGGAAGACCGAGTTTTACCTATCACACTGAATACGCCCTGAAGGCACTGGAGAGGGTGGATGATCTCGAGAAGGAAGATTTGGTCGATCAGACCGCCATCAGTCTTAACTTGCCCTGCAACTTTTTCAGAGATTACCCGAATGGAGAGGTAGCGCCGGTCCTTCGAGATATCATTCCCCAGGGGGCGGCGCGTCGACACTGGGTGAAACTGCTTGGGTACAATCGAGATCCGGAGCAGCGAATTGATACGCGGTTGCTCTCTCTGGGATGCACATCTCCAGTAGGCAACTTGCGGATTAAGGAAGCCGCGGATCTGTTTGAGCCTAGGGCCGAAAAGGCGCCAGCAATCACGTTTGATCGTTCAGACATCTACGCCCTCGCGGATGACGTTCAGCAGTATGCGTCGCATGGGTCTCATTTAATTGCTGGAGCTCTCGGCGCCGGTGGCGACGCGCCCAAGCTATTGCTGGTCGAAACTCGCGATGGGCGCTATGCATTTGAAGGCACAGTGCCCGATCGTGAGGTGCTACAGCACTGGCTGGTGAAATTGCCGCGTGGCAAAAAAACCAAGGCCGATGTCCAGGTGCTTGAGGGAGAGGCAGCGATATACCGGCTGCTTTCCGAAAGAGATTTCAACTCAATTCCCGGGTCGTTTTTTTTCAGATCTGAGGGTGGTGATGCGCTCTGGCTTCCTCGCTTTGATCGTCTGTCTACGCCAGAGGGCATAGTTCGTCATGGTGTGGAGTCTATCTATTCGTTGATGGGGCAGGCTGGGGACGGGGCCAGGCTTTGTCATAGTGATATCATTGCAAGGCTTCGAGAGTGTGTCAAACAACCCACGGACGAGGACGCGATACTCGCTGATTACCTGGTTAGAGATATTCTTAACACCGCAATGGGAAATCGGGATAACCACGGGCGCAATATGTCTCTGCTCAAGAAGGGTTCCGGTATTGAGCTGGCGCCTGCGTACGATGTGGCACCCATGATCCTAGATCCCGAGGGTATTGCGTCGTCGACCTGGTGGCCTCATCGTCTTCTCAATAAGAATCGGAAACCCGACTACCGCGCGATCTTGATCGACCATGCTACTCATCCTGAGGCTACTGCTTCACACATGATTCAGGCACTGAAAAAGCTGACAAACCTAAAAGAGGGTTTAAGAAGGCATGGAGCCCCGGCCGAGATGCTGAATCACAGAGCGATACGTATGCACGAGCCGGAACTCGTACTGGAAGAGCTCGGTCGTTGGATCGACGGTTAGAGGAATGACGCGAGCTTGCTCTAGCGTAGCATTGTAGTGGTCAACTTATCCCAGATAGTATTTTTTGAGGTTTTCTTCCGCTTCAGGGGACGAAGCGCTGTCGCTGTATGCGAGGTCGTTGCCGGGTTTAGCAGCCCATGAAATAGCCCTTACAGTTTTTTTGGCCTCAGGCGTGTTGTCCAGCGGCTACTCCAGAAGCCCAAGCCCATTGGAAATTATGACCGCCCAAATGGCCAGTCACATCCAGAACTTCGCCAATGAAAAAAAGCCCTGGCTGATTGTTTGCTGACATTGTTTTTGATGAGAGGTCACGAGTGTCCACTCCGCCCAAGGTAACTTCTGCGGTTTTGTATCCTTCCGTTCCTGCGGGTCGCACTTCCCAATGACGTAGGACGTCAGCTATCGCCTCTAAGTCTTCATTGCGGCAATACTGGAATGGTTTGTTCCACTGTTGGAGTTCGCAGAAAGCGTTTGCAAACCTTTTCGGCAAGAAATCTTCGAGAAAATGGCGGATATGGCTCTGTGGTTTTGTTTTGCGATGCTCGTGTAGCCTATCAAAAACAGATACGCTCGGAAGAAGGTTGATCCTTATCTTATCTCCGGGGTGCCAGAAGCTTGATATTTGCAGCATGGCGGGGCCGCTAAGACCACGGTGAGTGACCAGCATCGGTTCGCTGAAATGTTCGTTGTTGCAGTGCACGTCCACAGGGCAGCTCACACCGGAGAGTGGCGCCAGTTGCTCCTTTAGTTCTGGATGCAGGGTAAAGGGTACAAGTCCTGCGCGGGTTGGAAGCACGGAAAGCCCAAACTGCCGTGCAACGTCGTATCCGAAGCCTGTGGCGCCCATGGTGGGGATCGACAGCCCACCGCAGGCGATGACCAGGGATTCGCAGGTAAGGGTGCCGCTACTGGTTTGTAGCTGATAGCCGTGATCGACACCGCTGATTTTATTCACGCTTGTTTTAAGTCGCACTTCTGCGCCGGCCCACTCGCACTCAGTGAGTAGCAGGTTGAGAATATCCTTGCTGCTATCTTTACAGAAAAGCTGGCCTGCCGCTTTTTCTTCATGCTCAATGCCGTGGCGATCTACCAATTCTAAAAAGTCTTGAGGCGTGTAACGCTTGAGCGCCGAAATGCAGAAACGGGGATTGTCAGACAAGAAATTCGCCGGAGTGCTGTTTAGATTGGTAAAATTGCAACGTCCGCCTCCGGACATGAGGATTTTTTTACCAGGTTTATTGGCATGATCAATTACAAGAACACGTCGCCCACGATAGCCCGCAGTGGCTGCGCACATAAGGCCGGCTGCGCCAGCGCCAACTACAATGACATCATAGGTTTCGATCATAGCGTGTCCAGAGATAAATCCGCTATTGTAGGGCAGCTGCCCTAGCTCGCCAAGCAACGGATTTTCAATGGATATTCAAAAGGTCCCTAACTCGTGCCCGCAGCAGGAGAGTTGAACAGCGGTTTAGGCAATCGTAATGGATTTTGTCACAGTGCATTATTCATTGACTTACGGTGCCCGATTAGGTTTCGGAATTGCCGACGCTATCTCATATATCTCAGAAAGCTTGTTCTCGAATTCCTCAATGAGCTTGTATTTTGTGTGTTCTCGAGATAAACGCATCTCTGCCCGAAACTCATTTATTTTAAAGCAAATACTGCGCATGCTGTCTTGCAGCATTTTCACGTCGTATATTGACGAGAATGCATCCAATTCATCCCAGGCCAGATCGATGTAATGAAGTAGAGAATTAGCGGATTTGTGACCAGTGAACGATGCGATTTTTTGAAGAATCGTTCGGTAGTCGCTTTCGGTCATCATTTGGCGGTTTTTACAGGGGGGGGCTTCGACAAAAGCGATCAAGTGCAGCTTGACCATGTTGGTGATGAATCGGTGACGAAACATGCTCTGACAAGATTGCTGATCCAAGTTGGCCGAAGCGCAAAGGCGTCTGAACTCCTGATAGGCTGCGTCTGGTTTTACCGCCATGCCTGTTTCCGAGCTCAAATAAATGGTGTCACTCGGGGTTTGCAGTGGCGTTAAGATTCCAGATCGTTTGAGTCGAGCAATCAGTTTATATCTGTGGATGAAAATAAAGGTTTCTACTTTCATCGCCACTTGCCGATCTATGGGAATTACTCTGTATGGAACCTTGTGCTCTCGCCTTTTAAGCGTGGGGATGGCGAGCTGCGATTGTCTTAGGCGTTCTACATTATCAGAGTATCGGATACGCACCAGCTCTTGTGGTCGCAAACCCGTAGCCTCTAGGAGTATCAGTTGGAGCTCTCGCCGTGCATGCATGTACCTGAGATGGTCTCTTTGATCTCGGTCTGAGAATGTTCCCTGAAGCTTTCTACTGATGTTGGAAGATGCCTTGCTATCAACGAGCTTTTCCCAGATCTTCTCCCTGATCGCTGAGGGCATTGGTTGCTTTGCAGTGGTTGTCGTGTTCGGCAGGGCGCTCGCGAATGCTGACGTGCTAACGGCGTAGCCATTAGGCGATCTAAACTTTCGGGGGACCAATTTTATTTGGTGTTTTCTCTCACGAGTATCAACGCCAATTAAAGGCCTTTGAGTAAATACTTTTTCCTGTATCCAGCAGAGAAAGCTGACTATGGTGCCTATGATTGATTTAATGGTATTGTTATTTCTCTTTCGGTAGCCTCTGACATCCTGTTCGCACGCCAGCTCAGCAATCAATGCATCAATGTCAGAGTGGGAGAGCTGGATAAAATCTACTTTATGTTTGTAGCAAAACCTCACAAGGTGTGACAGCTGCGCAGCGTAAAGTCTTATAGTGCCGCCATCAAGCGGGTTGGTGGAGTGCGTGCGAGCCTTATCCAGCAGAAACATCTCTACAAGATGGCAAGGGGCACCCGAGGGCCAGGAGAAAGAATAATAGGCTCGTATCTGTCCTATTGTGCTTGTCGCTCCATCATAAATGGACCGTCTTGAGGGGTACTCTGCGCCACTGTAGATTCGGTAGAGTTGCTGCTTACTCATCATCAACCACGTGCAAGCTAAAGTACTTGTCATATAGTTCGTTGTGGCGGTCAAGCAACCGCTTTCGATGCGGTGAGTTGGCAATGGCTTCCAAGGCTATTTCGTTAAGCTCAAAATAGGCTTTTTGCAGTACTGCTTTCTGCTTTTGCGCCAGCTCAAGTTGAAACGATAGCGATCTCACTTTTTTCGATATAGCGTCAGATTTCTCCTGCTTTGTGGTTTTTGTTTTTTCGGCCTTTTCGAGAACATTTAGTCTTAGTTTGTCTATCAGCTGAAAGCCGCCATCGATGAAAGTATCTGCATATTTTTTAAAGGTATTAAGTGACATTGGATTGATGTTGAGTTCTGGCTTGTGGGTTTGAGCAAGTGATCCCTGAGTCTTGCAACGCTCTACAAGCCACTTGTGGCGATATCGACGATCTTGAGTGGCTCTGGCAAGAGTTTCAGTAAGACTTTTTACAGATATGATTTGGGACTGTTTCATTGGATGCTGCCTAGCTCATGCTGACATTTTTATTGATTTCAATAGCTACCCTTGCTCCGAAATTTGATGCTTCGTCGCCAATGTCGTAGGCAACGATTTTGTATCGTCCAGAGCTAATCGCGAACTCCAGCCAGTCATTAAGATCGATTTCATCTAACATCGAGACGCTTTTGACATTGAAGTGCTGGCAGACATCGCCGTTAAGCTTCTCCAGGTTCTCCAGTTCGGTCAGCTTTTGGTTGGTGCTGAAAAGCCTTAGCTGTTGTTGCGCATATTGCGCCTCAACCTCAACCATTTCTTCACCTGGAATGTTGGCTTGTATGTAAGCTAGCACGTGCTCGGGGTCAGAGTGCCCTGCTATCCATCGACAGGCATCGAGGGAAGAATGCTTATATGTCCAAAAGAACGTGAGAAGGAAGGATTTTCGAAGTTCGTGAATGTTGACGTACCATCTTCGCCCATACGCATCTAACGGAACTTCAATATAGTCGCAGAAGGCTATCAGGCAGTCCTTTATGGAGTCGGCATTAATGATGCTGGCATGATTTTTCTCTTTGTGAACAAAGAGATGAGCGATCTTAAAGAAAAGATATTTGCTTTCGCTGGTTTTTCCGTTGGCTGTGAACTTTCGGGATAGATCATTAAGAAGCTGAAGATAAATTATTGCTCTCGCTGCGAGTGCCGGAATAGGAAAATTCCTTTGGACTCTTTGGTCCTGGTTTGAGGACTTTGCAATAGTTTGCTCTAACCAATAACCGTCTCTATTTTTTAGAGAAAGACAATTGTATTTTAGCTCTAATAGTTCGTCGATTCGCAGAGGCTTTAAGGTGGAGATTACTATGATGCAGGAAGCATAAAGGAGGTCTACAAGGTCAGAGAGTGGCGGCTCTTTTCGCCATGAGTCGTAGTCTCTTTCGCGCACAAACGTGCCGTCTTTGCGCGGTTGCGTGGATATGGCTCTATCGAAATTGAGGCTCGTGTAGTTGCTAGCCCGCTGAATAATCTGTCGACGTACAGGTTTTTTCGCTGGATTGGTAAAATAGACATTTTTTCCTTTGCACTCTTCGTTGAGCAAAGTGAGAAGACGATTGGTGGCTTGAATAACATCGTCGCCGTCGTTGAGCAAAAAGCCGATAGCTTTGTTGAGAATGTGAAGAGAAATTGGGAGTGGTATCCATGGCGTGCCGTTCGCGGCTTGTCGTGTGTTGTTGCGCAAATGCGCCATTCGAATGGTTGCTGGGATTGTCTTTCCCGGGAATATTGTTTTGAACGCCGCGAAGAGTTGCATGCTCATTAGAAATGCATTGATCCAGATTTTATTATTTCCGGGCTCCTCAGCTTGATCAAAAAAAAGGGTCTTGTGAGAAGGGTGCTCCCCCTCTAGCTTGATTGGGACAAGGATTTCTGGGTATCGTTCTTTTATTTCTGGCTCAAACTGCCTGAGAAATCGAGTGTATCGTTTTCCATAGCGCTCCCCTATGCCAAGGCTCATTAGTTTGCCGAGCTTGCCGCGGTCAATAGCTTTGGCTCCATAATTGTTGATTGTGTAACAGTCAAACTCCTTTAAAAAATTAATGACAGTTCGACAGTCTTTTTGGGTCAAATTGTAGATATCTCGGGGCGCGAGTTTTTTGCCTGTTTCTTTGGATACTTTGGCGAGAATCCTTTCTCCAACCCTCATGCAAGTGAAAGTGCCTCCAGTGGAGTATTCTTCTATGAATTGTGAGAGGTGAGATCCCGATACTCGGGATAAGAAATGGGTTCGTGGCTCAATATTTAGGTCCGGCGAAAATATCCAAGAAAAAAAGCATCTGAGCGCCTGCATTCTTCCCATTAGCGATGCATTGCTTTTTACTCCTCCCTCAAGAGATGGGTTGTCGCGCATACAAAACACTATCTCTTGAAAGAATCTACGCACCTCGCTGTTTAGGGTGTCGGAAAGATGCGTTCCATCTCCCAAGCGAAAGTCCCATTTTACGGTATAGGTGTGTTTTACTTTTCCGAGGTGGTCTACGGACGTTCTGCTCTTTCGCAATTGCCACTCTAAATCGTGGGCGTGACCAACCAACCAGTAAGCCTTCAGGTCGGGACGTTTGACGGTTATAGCTGACTCAAACCCAGCGAGGTATTCAATGATGGCTTTGGAATCTCGATCGTTCTTTAGAACAATCTCAAACTTTCTCATGGAGTACCTCCCTGCAAATGAACAGATCTATCCAGCGTAGGGATGTGGTCAATTGCTTTGCATTGCTGAGAGCTTTCTGGTGGAGGGTTCTGAGCGACTGGTCTTTATGTTGTTGGAGAAATGACTCTAGGTAGGATGACAGCGTTATCAACGAAAGAGGGATGATTCCTGATCGTTGGCACGTTTCCGAAAGCGATTTGGAGTCAATGTTTGACTCGATGGCGGAGTACTTGTAGGTGTAAAGTGCGGTTAGAGAGTTTTCTGAAAGGGAGGCTATTAGTTCCCCTTCGCGGCTTTGGCGATACGTTCCTGATAGCACTTCAGATAGAAGGGGGTTTTTGCCTGGCGCGGAATCAACGACGTTCCTCAGGAACAAATTAAGATCCTCGAGACAGGAAAAATCGGTCGCTTCCAGCATGTATTTCTCATCCTTGGTCGCGGCAATAATTAACAAATTCTGAAATTGCCTCACCCTGCGGGTGTTAAAAGCATTGATGAGCGGCTCAGGTAAATAGTGCTTCATTGCGACTCGGTTCGAATTGCCTAGCTTCATTGCTACTGACTTTACAGACCCGGTTTTAAACCATTCGAGAACCCCCATGGTTGTTCTAATCGTTGAAAATGACAGAGCTTGGGTGATGCCGGCTTTCTCAAGCTTGGGATAATAGTTCGCTACCTTAAATTTCGTTTTTGCACTAGAGTCCGATAGATGAGTAACCATTCCGTGGACGCCAGGTACGCCCCAGCCGTAAAGAGCATTACACCTCACGAATAATGCGTCTATTAAATGTGGTGGCATAAAGCGAGAGCGTGAGTGATTGGTTTCTACTAAAAAATGCAGTATTTCTCGCGAGGTGTCACACAAAGCAGAATATTTTCTGCTCCGAGCCCTTTTTTTATCTACGCTAAACCGTACGCTGCCTTCGCTCATCTCAAGCCAGCTTTTCCCGCCGTTACTCCGCACCTTGGCTTCTAGAAGTGGGGTGAAATTCCAGCTCGGGTTTAACAAAATCAAAAAAGCAATTAAGGCCGCCACGTCCCGCGAGTCTAGGTATCCTAGTAGCCAGTTGAGGCGGTGTGATGACATCGCTGTTTTTTGCCACGGTGGGAGGGCGTCAGCATCAAATATAGGCAGGATTGATTCCAAAAAGGGAAAGCAGCGATAAATGGTGTTTTTGGCCGGCATGCAGCCCCTTTCTTTGCAAAAGAAAAACAAGCCTCTTGGTTTCATGTAAGCGAGCAAGAGTTGTAGTTTTTCTTCGGTGTCTGGTTTTAAAGGGTGGTGAGTTGGGTTTCTACGGCTTGGAGTTGTTATCCTTGATAGATTTTCTAGGGCTTCGTCAACTCCTTCTGGAGTTGCTGATCCTGTAAGACGCTTGCCAAAGTTGTAGTGCGCCTTAATAGACTGCCAATACCTGAGCAAACAGGAATGGAGCAGTGTTGCTCGTCGATCCAACTCGTAGTGCAGTTCGTCCAGGTATTGTTGATCTGTTCGTTGTATATTGATTTCACATAACAGCGAGGCCTGAAAAGTACTTGGCGCAATTTCTTCTGGCTTCCAGTTGTCGATGAGTGTTACCTGAAAAGACCTCAAATTCCCAGGAGCCTGTACCCGTTTTGCTCTGGGCAGAATGACATCGAGCGGAATAAAGTCTCGTGCTTGGAGCCATTCCAGAAAAGGCTTCACATTGTTGTTCCATAACCACGCCCGAGTTTCTACAGAGGCTTCTTGTTCTCGGCTGGCGATACACGTTACGTACAACGAATGGACGAAGTACTCCCACTCGCTATTTGTGTTGGGGGTTGTTCTGATTTCGTGCTCTTTTGAGCAGAGACTGAGGAGCCTTATTACTCGTGAAATCCAAGTGGTTATGGTGTGCTCTGACTTGCCTAGGTTGTAGGTGATAATTTCGCCGATCAACTGACCGAAGCCTTCGACGCTCTTCAAATATTTTTTGCCAATGACTCTGGGCGGGGCCCCACTTTTTTCTAGTTCAATCCAGTGGTAGTTGTCAGTCTTTATGAGCTTTAGATGAGCTCTCATTGTCATTTCTTCCTCGGTCAAAAATCACCGTGTCAGGGGCACAGCTATCAACCAAATCTAGGCTACGGGAAGCGGTTAGCCAAAAAATGACAACAAGTTTATGTTCGGAATACGACAGTTCGGTAGCCCTCGGTGCCGGCGGGTTTGATCTGCCACTGGCCGAGCGTCTCGGCCACCCGTTCCAGATCGCTGTTCTTGTAGCCCTGCAGCGGGCCGGTCCAGCCGTGCAGGTCGTTGTAGGCCTGGGCGAAGCGCTTGGGCAGGTACTGGCCGAGGTACTGGGCCACGGTGGCCTGGGGTTTGTCCCGGCGCAGGGTCTGCAGGTCTTCATGGATGCGCTGGCTTGGCAGCAGGTCGATTGACAGGGTGTCCCCCGGCTGCCAGAAGCTGGAGATCTGCAGCATCGATGGACCACTGAGCCCGCGATGGGTCACCAGCATGGGCTCGCGGAAATGCTGCTTGTTGCAGGTCACATCCACCGGACAGCTCACCCCGGACAGCGGCGCCAGCTGTTCTTTCAGCTCCGGGTGCAGGGTGAAGGGCACGAGGCCGGCCCGGGTCGGCAACACGGTCAGCCCGAACTGTTTCGCCAGTTCGTAACCGAAGCCGGTGGCGCCCATGGTGGGAATGGACAGGCCGCCGCAGGCCACCACCAGGGATTGGCAGGTCAGGGTACCGGCGCTGGTGGTGACCCGGTAGCCGGTGTCGGTGCCTGTGACCCCGGTCACGGATGTCTTAAGCCGGATTTCGGCGTCGGCCCATTCGCACTCGGTAAGCAGAACATTAAGAATGTCCTTGGCGCTGTCCCGGCAGAACAGCTGGCCGGCGGCCTTTTCCTCGTGCTCGACGCCGTGACGCTCGACCAGTTCCAGAAAATCCTGCGGCGTGTAGCGCTTCAACGCCGAAATGCAGTAATGCGGGTTATCGGACAGGAAGTTGGCCGGGGTGCTGTTCAGGTTGGTGAAATTGCAGCGGCCACCGCCGGACATGAGAATCTTCTTGCCCGCCTTGTTGGCGTGGTCGATGACCAGCACCTTCCGGCCCCGGTAACCGGCGGTGGCGGCGCACATGAGGCCGGCGGCGCCCGCGCCGATGATAATTACGTCGTAGTCCGAAGCCATGGCCATGCAACTGGAGGAATTGAGCGGCGCATTATACGTGCTGGGCAAGGCCGTTCAAAAGTGAACCCGGCACTCGGGTTGCCCGCGCCGGGTTTTCCTGTGGCCCTGGCCAGCCATTTACAGGTGCACGGTGCCCTCCATGAAAAACGCCGCCTGTCCGGCGATGGCGACCCGGTCGCCGCGCAGTTCGCAGCGCAGCACGCCGCCGCGCTGGGACACCTGGCGCGCGTCCAGCTCGGTCTTGCCGAGCCGCTCGGCCCAATAGGGCACCATGACGCTGTGGATGGAGCCGGTTACCGGGTCTTCGTCGATGCCGGCGCCGGGGGCGAAATAACGGCTGACGAAGTCACAGTCCTCACCCAGGGCGGTGACGATCAGGCCCTGGTTGCCCAGCTCCTTGAGCTTGCGCAGGTCGGGCTGGGCCGCCCGCACCGCCGCTTCGTCCGCCAGCACCAGCATGTAGTTGGTGTCGTTGGGCACGAAAAACGCGGTCTCGGGGGCGCCCGGCAGGGCTTCGGTAATCAGGGCGGGGGTCTGCGTCGGTTCGAAGGCGAGGTTGGGGAAGTCCAGTTCCAGCCAGCCGTCCGCCCGTTTGCTCACGCCGAGTGGCCCGCTCTTGGACTGGAAGCGGACCCGGTCGCCGGACCAGCCCAGTTTGTTGAACAGCACCCAGGCGCTGGCCAGGGTCGCGTGGCCGCACAGGGGCACCTCGATGCCCGGGGTGAACCAGCGGATGTGATAATCGGCGTCGGACGACTCGGGCAGTCGAACCAGGAACGCGGTCTCCGACAGGTGGTTCTCCATCGCCAGGGCCAGCAGGGTGGCGTCTGGCAGCCACTGCTCCAGGGGCATGACGGCCGCGGGGTTGCCGCCGAACACCCGGTCGGTAAACGCGTCCACCTGATAGATCGGGTAGGTCATGAGGGTTCTCCTGTGTCGAAGCGCTGAGTTGACGGGCATCGGGATGTCGGTGCCTGATCACAGTCTGGGGCACCGACGACACGCATAACAGATTCAGCTATTCTGTTTTTGAACCGGTACAGAATTGGTTTCAGGGTATCTGTACCGGTTCGGTTACTGGCGGACTGTACCGGTGCCCCTGGCGTGAATTCTGGTGCAATAGAGTCCTCAAGATTATCCGATACCACGCGCGGGCACGAGGTGGCAGCATGGGCGTTCTCTACAATCAGGTGGCGGACCAGTTACAGGGACTGATTCAGGAAGGGGTCTACCGGGATGGCGACCGCTTGCCCGGTGTCCGGGTGCTGAGCCGGCAGTTTGGCGTGAGCATCTCCACGGTGCTGCAGGCCCACCAGACCCTGGAAGGGCGGGGGTACCTGGACGCGCGGGAACGCAGTGGCTATTTCGTGCGCCTGCCGGCCCCGGATGCCCCGGAGCCGGTGATGCAGAAGCACCGGGCCAAGCCGGTGCCGGTGACGGCGCGGGAAATGACCCTGGACCTGTGCGCCGACGAGCAGAAACGCATGGTGCCCCTGGCCACCGCCATACCGCACCCGGATTACCTGCCGCTGCGGCAGATCCAGCAAAGCACGCTCTGGGCCGCCCGGCGCGGTCTGGAAACCCTGGACTACGCCTTTCCCGGCAAGGAGTCGTTCCGGCGCCAGATTGCCCAGCGCATGGCGACCCTGGGGGTGCCCATCGCCCCGGACGATGTCCTGGCCACCAACGGCGCCCAGGAAGCCATCATCCTGGCCCTGCGGGCGGTGACCCAGCCGGGCGACATCGTGGCGGTGGAGACGCCGTCGTTTCCTGGCATCCTGCAGGCGCTGGAAGTGGTGGGGCTGCAGGTGATCGAGATTCCTACCCATCCCTCGGACGGGCTCAGCCTCGAAGGCCTGCAACTGGCGCTGGACAAGTGGCCGATCAAGGCCTGCGTGGTGGTCACCAACCACAGCAATCCCATGGGCGCGCGCATGCCCGATGACCGCAAGCAGCAGCTGGTGTCGATGCTGGCGGCGGCCAATGTGCCGCTGATCGAGGACGACATCTACGGCGATCTGTACCACAGTGGCGAACGGCCGCGGCCCGCCAAAGCCTTCGACCGCACCGACAACGTCATCTACTGCAGCTCTTTTTCCAAGACCATCTCCGCGGGGCTGCGGCTGGGCTGGATGGTGCCCGGCCGGCACATGGCCAATGCCCGGCAGCACAAATACTTCGTGAATCTGGCGACCTCGTCGATCCCGCAACTGGCGGTGGCGCACTTTCTGGAGCAGGGCAGTTACGACCGTTACCTGCGCACCGCCCGCCAGAACTACCGCGAGGCCACCGAGCGGATGCGCGCCGCCATCACCCGGGCGTTCCCGGAAGGCACGGCGGTCAGTCGGCCCCAGGGCGGCTTTGTGCTCTGGGTGCAGTTGCCGGACGGGTTTTCCGGCACCCAGGTGTACCAGCGGGCAAGGGCGGAGCAGATCAACGTGGCGCCGGGGCTGATGTTCTCCACCACCAACAAATACGACAACTGCCTGCGCCTGAACTGCGCCCACCCCTGGACCGAGCGCATCGAGCAGGCGGTGGCCCGGTTGGGCGCCCTGGCCGGCGAGGCCCGGACCGGGTAGTCCGGCTCAGTCCCTGTCGCCGCGCAGATCCAGCGGATCGACCAGGCCGGCGCCGATGGCGGTGCCGGTCACGTCCGGCAGCCGCTCGGCACCCAGGCGTTTCATGACCCGGGACCGGTACAGGTCGATGGTTTTCACGCTGACCTCGAGCTGGTCGGCGATTTCGCGGCTGGTGTAGCCCTTGGCCAGTGGCAGGAACACGTCCCGTTCCCGGCGGGTCAGGGTGTCGAGCAGTGCGGTGAGATCCTGATCGCTCCGGACCGCTGGCCGAGCCGGCGGGTGCTCCTGCAGCGCCTGTTGCACGCTGTCGAGCAGCAGCTGTTCGTTGAAGGGCTTCTCGATGAAATCGAAGGCACCGGATTTGAAGGCCCGGACCACGATGGGAACGTCGGCGTGGCCGGACACGAAAATGATCGGCAGCTCCAGATCCCGCTTCTGCAATTCCTCCTGAACATTCAGGCCACCCAGGCCCGGCATCCGGACATCCAGGATCACACAGCCGGCCTTGCGGGCGTCCACCGCATCCAGGAACTTGCGTCCATCGCTGTACGCCTCGACGCGCAGGCCGACGGATTCCAGCAACCATTGGGTCGATTCCAGCATGCCGGCGTCGTCGTCAACGACGTACACGGTCACGGCTTCCGGATTGGCGTGGTCACTCATCACGTTGGGACTCCGAGGTTGTAGGTCTGTGTCTGTGGCCCTGGCTGGCCGGGAACCGGCAGATCAGCGACAGGCCGCCGGTGGCCGCGGGGCGGGCGTCCAGAAAGCCGCCAAAGCCCTCGATGATGGAGCGGCTCATGGACAGCCCCAGGCCAAGGCCCTGGGGCTTGCTGGTGTAGAACGGCTGGAACATCTGGCGAATGCCGTCGTCATCGAGGCCAGGGCCCTCGTCGGTCACCTGGATCAGTGTCTCGTTCCGGTCATTGACGCAGGTGCTGATGACCAAGCGGGATCGCTCGCCGGTGTCGCCCCGGGCTTCCACGTTGGCCTCGATGCCGTTGCGGATCAGGTTGATCAGCACCTGTTCCAGCAGGACCGGGTCGGCGGTGATTACCGGGGCGCAGGACGCCAGCTTTTCCGAGATCCGGACCCGGTTCTTGTCCGCTTCCCACTGGCACAGCCGCACCACGCTGGCCACCACATCGTTCAGGGCGAGCGGTGCGGTGCGCTTCTGGCCCTTGCGCAGGAAGGCTCGCAGCCGTTTGATGACCTCCGAGGCCCGGTTGGCGTGGTGGACGATCCGCTGCAAGCCGTCGTCGACCCGGTCCAGGCCGTCCGGGTTGGTTCCGGCGTTCTTGAGGTAGCGCTGGCTGGCGCTGGCGAAATTGACGATGGTGGCCAGGGGCTGGTTCATCTCATGGGCGATGCTGGAGGCCAGTTCGCCCAGGGTTGCCAGCCGGGCGGTGTGGGCGAGCTCATCGGCCAGGCGCCGGTTGTTTTCCTCGGACCTGACCCGGGCGCTGATGTCCCGGGATACGCTGATCACCTCGATGACGGCGCCGGTGTAAGTCTCCCGAATGGCCCGGCTGGCGATTTCGAACCAGCGCCGGGAACCGTCCCGGTGCAGGATTTCCAGGGTCATGGTGGCGTAGCCGTCGTCCCGCAACTGATTGCGCGTTTCCGCGAGCCGTCGGGCCACGTCGGCGCCCTGGAACACCTCTTCCAGCGTCCGGCCCCGAAGCTCCTCGGGCCAATACCCCAAAAGCCGCCAGGACGCCGGTGTGGCATCAATAAAGCGCCCGTCGGGGGCATGGCGGGAAATCAGATCCGTGGTGTTTTCGGTGATCAGCCGATACAGCCGGTTCGACCGGGTTGCCTCCTCCTGATTCCGCACCTCTTCGGTGGCGTTCCGGGCCCGGGCCAATACCCGGGCACTGGCGCAATCGGGAATGAAGGTCCACATCAGGATGGTGTCGCCGTGCTGGGTTTTCACGTCCTCGATGGCCCGGCACTGGTTCAGGGTCGAGGTTACCAGCGCCTGGACGTTCACCGGCAGCAGCTCGTCGACCGAGGGGAGGCTGGTCTGCACGCACAGCTCGCGACTGGCCCGGTTGCCTGCGACCACCGCGCCGGCGCCGTCGAGTATCAGGCCGGGTTGCGGGTCGGCGTCGTGCAAACTAAAACCACTTACAGGGAAAGAATCGTTCATGACGCAATCGGTATGGTAAAAGCACTATAATGCTTTTGTATAATTTATAGTATTTATACCATTAAATACCATTTCTTTACGGCCCGAAGTATAGCTAGTTTAGCGATATTGCTAAATACGCCATAAGAACAACAGTACGCAAGAGGACCACCCAATGACTTCGATATTTGACCAAGGCCTGGCCCCGGTCGACGCCAACTTCGCTGTGCAATCCCCCGTCGATTTTATCGAACGCACCGCCAGTGTTTACCCCGAGTTCCCCGCGGTGATTCACGGCGCCATCCGCTACACTTGGGGACAGACCTACGAGCGCTGTCGCCGCCTGGCCTCGGCGCTGAAAGGCCGCGGCATCGGCCGCGGTGACACGGTCGCGGTGATGCTGCCCAACATTCCGGCCATGGTGGAGGCCCATTTCGGGGTGCCGATGATCGGTGCGGTGCTCAATACCCTTAACGTTCGGCTGGATGCCGAGGCCATCGCGTTCATGCTGGAGCACGGTGAAGCCAAGGTGGTCATCGCTGACCGCGAATTCGGCGAGGTGATCAACGACGCCGTCAGCCGCCTCAAGCACAAGCCGCTGGTGATCGACGTGGATGATCCGGAATACGGTGAGGGCGTGCAGGTCAGTGACCTGGACTACGAGGCCCTGCTGCAGGAAGGCGATCCAGCCTTCGAATGGAGCTTCCCGGAGAACGAGTGGGACGCCATTTCCCTGAACTACACTTCCGGCACCACCGGCAACCCCAAGGGCGTGGTCTACCACCACCGCGGCGCCTACATCAACGCCATTGGCAACCAGGCGGTCTGGTCCATGGGCATGCACCCGGTGTATCTGTGGACCCTGCCGATGTTCCACTGCAACGGCTGGTGTTTCCCCTGGACGGTCACGGCCATGGCCGGCACCCACGTGTGCCTGCGCCGGGTGGACCCGGAGAAGATCCTGCAGCTGATCCGGGACCATCAGGTCACTCATATGTGTGGGGCGCCGATCGTGCTCAATGCCCTGCTGAACGTGCCCGAATCCGCCAAGGCCGGGATCGACCACGACGTGAAGTCTATGACCGCCGGCGCGGCGCCCCCGGCCCAGGTCATCGGCGCCATTGAGAACATGGGCATCCAGGTGACCCACGTGTACGGCCTGACCGAGGTCTACGGACCGGTCACCGTGTGTGCCTGGAAGTCGGAATGGGACCAGCTGCCGCTGGATGACCGGGCGCGCAAGAAAGCGCGGCAGGGGGTTCGCTACCACACCCTGGCCGGCACCATGGTCGGCGATCCCAACACCATGGAACCGGTGCCCAAGGACGGCAAGACCATTGGCGAAATTTTCCTGCGTGGCAACACCGTGATGAAGGGCTACCTCAAAAACCCACAGGCGACCGAGGAGGCTTTCCGCGGCGGCTGGTTCCACACCGGTGACCTGGCCGTGTGGCACGAGGACGGCTACCTGGAGATCAAGGACCGACTGAAAGACATCATCATCTCCGGGGGCGAGAACATTTCCACCATCGAGGTGGAAGACACCCTGTACCGACACCCGGCCGTGCTGGAGGCCGCGGTGGTGGCGCGCCCGGATGAGAAATGGGGCGAGACCCCCTGTGCCTTCATCACCCTGAAGCCGGAAGCCGGCCAGGTCAGCGAGGAGGACATCATCAGCTTCTGCCGCGAACATCTGGCACGCTTCAAGGTGCCGAAAACCGTGGTCTTCACCGAGCTGCCCAAAACCTCTACCGGCAAGATCCAGAAGTTCGTGCTGAGGGATCAGGCCAAAGACATAGACTGACGCTCCAACCGGCTGCGCCGTCCTGGCGCAGCGGATTCCGATTCCAACAACAACGCTATCAGGCCCGCGCTGCGCGCGGGCCAGGAGACCTTTTTATGCAAATTTTTCATCGCAAACACGGGGAAGAGCAGCCGTTCTGGCCTTGCGGTCCCTTCAAGATCCGTCTGCCATTCGTGCACTACCGCTGGGAAATGGCGGAGATGGTGCAGGCGCTGATCATGTTCGTGGTCAGCCTGGCCATGATTCCGCTGCTGGAAAAATACCTGGGCGTGCCTTACGACGTGGCCCTGGCCTACGTGGTGATCTGTGGCATCGGCTTCATGCTGCCGGCGCTGCTCGGGGTGCCGCTGGTGCCGGGCTGGATCACGCCGGGTATTCCGGTGGTCCTGCTGTTCCTGAGCGATTTCGAGCCGGGGCCGGAGGCCATCCAGGCCCTGTTTGCGCTGCAATTCCTGGTTTTCCTCATCTTCCTGATCCTGGGCATCACCCGTCTGGGCAGCAAGCTGGTGGAGCTGATTCCGCGCTCCATGAAGGGCGGAATCATCATCGGTGCCGGCATCGCGGCCTTGATGGGTGAAATCGAGGCAGGCGGTCGTCTCGCCAATACACCGATTTCGCTGATCATCGGCGGGCTGGTGTGCCTGTACCTGATGTTCTCGGTGTCGTTCAAAGGCTTTGTCGAGAGCAACTCGTTCGCCCGCAAGATTGCCAACTACGGCATGGTACCGGGCATGGTGGTGGCCATCCTGGTGGGCTTTGCCACCGGCGAATACGCCGTGCCCAGTGTCGAGTGGGGCATTACCAAGCCGGCCTTTGACGAACTCTGGAACTACCTGCCGTTCACCGTCGGGTTCCCGGACAGCAGCGTGTTCCTGTACGCCATTCCGACCGCGGTGATTGCCTACGTGATTGCCTTCGGAGACATCGTCGTGGGTCAGTCCCTGATGAGCCGGGTCGATCATCTGCGCAAGGACGAGGACATCGACAACAGCATCGACCGGGTGCATCTGGTCACCGCGTTGCGGAATGGCGGTCACGCCTTCTTTGCGCCGTACCCCGGCCTTGCGGGCCCGATCTGGACCGCGGTCACGGCCACCATGGCCGAACGCTACAAGTACGGCCGCAACGCCATGGACTCCATCTACAGCGGCGGCGGGACCTTCTGGATCACCGGGTTTGTCGCCCTGTTTGTCCTGCCGCTGGTGAGTTTTTTCCAGCCGGTGCTGCCCATCGCCCTGTCCCTGACCCTGCTGCTGACCGGCTACATCTGCCTGATGGTGGGGCTGGAGCAGCTGGAGAACAACACCGAGCGCGGCATCGCCGGCACCATGGGCGTGGTCCTGGCGGTCTACGGCGCCGGTTGGGGCCTGGCGACCGGCGCGGTGCTGTACGTCCTGATCGAGCGGACCAAGCTGCTGAGCTTCACCGCCGATCCGGAAGCCCCCGGTGTGAGAGCCGCCGAAGACAGCTAATCCCCGGTCAGTCGGCCTTCGGTCGACTGACACCGACCCCTCTGTGTCCTTGGGAGGCCTCGCGCCTCCTTTTTTTGGTCTGCGCGCCGGTTTTGACAGGTTGTCATTTCGTAACATTTTGTCGTGTTTGCCGCCCCAAAGCCTTCCGCCGTTCCCGAGTTCGGGTTTACACTGAATTAGCTGGTGATTTTTTGATCGCTGTTCATGCCGATAACAACGTGCCCCAGAGGCCTGACAACAGGAGGCAGCCATGACCATCAGTTCCACTCCGGAGGGGGTGTCCGTTCAGCCCCGGCACATCCGCTTCGATGTCAGCGAGGACCTGAAATCCTTCTGGCATGGCAACGACGCGTTCCGCACCGCCTTTTTCAACGCCCTGTCCCTGCAGTTTCCGGATGGCGAGCAGCAGTTCATCAACGCCGTACGCCTGTACCGAGACCGCATCGACGACCCCAAACTGCAGGCTGAAATTCGCGGTTTCATCGGTCAGGAAGCCCTGCACAGTCGCGAGCACAAGACCTACAACGACGGGCTCAAGGCCCGCGGCTACGACATCGACGCCATCGATGAACGCTTTGCCCGGCACATGCGCTGGGTCGGCAGCCTGCCGCCCAGCCGGCAACTGGCCGGGACCTGCGCGGCCGAGCACTACACCGCGGTCCTGGCCAACGCCATTCTGCAGAACCCGGAATGGATGCAGGATGCCACGCCGGCCATGGCCAGGTTGTGGCGCTGGCACGCAATTGAGGAAACCGAGCACAAGTCGGTGGCCTTCGACGTCTACCGGGCCTGCGTGGGTAACGAGCGGCTGCGCCGCATCATCTTCCTGTTTGTGACCTGGAACTTCTTCAAGCACACCTTCCTGAACACCTGCAGCCTGCTGAAGACCGACGGCAAACTGTGGAGTCTGAGGACCTGGCTCGGTGGCCTGAACTTCCTGTGGGGCAAGCCCGGTGTGATCCGCCGTTGCCTGCCGGAGTTCCTGGCTTACCTGCGCAAGGACTTCCATCCCTGGCAGCAGGACAATCGGTTGCTTCTCGAACGGAACCTTCGAGAGCTTGGCTCCGTGTAAGTTTTTGTAACACGGCATCGGCATCGGCAAGGGCAGTGCGATGTCCATGCTGATGCCGTGTGCATAAACAAAAACAATGACAAACACGGGCACCTCCAACGGGGAGCCTGCCGGAGACCTTCTCATGCAAGTTGGTTTGATCGTGGATTCCGCGTGCGATTTACCCCCTGAATTCAGTCGCAAGCACAACATTTTTATTCTGCCTGTAACGGCCGTGATTAACGGCCAGACCTACATAGACGAACACGACCCCCTTAAAACACAGGAGTTTTACCAGCGGGGTCTTCTGCAAAAGGGCTACTACGCCGAGACGCGGGCATATTCTCCCAAACAGATTCATTCCTTGTTCATGAGGAAAATTGTCCCTCAGTTCGACATGGCAATCTGCGAGACCGTAGCGCGTAGCCGAAGCCTCATCTATGACAATGCGAATGAAGCCATGAACACCGTCATGGCGAGATATGAAGGCGTTCGCGCGGCGGCTGGCAAAGACGGCAGGTTTTCCATGCGGGTGATTGACAGCAAGCAGATTTTTGCCGGTCAGGGTCTGCTCGCCGCCCACACCCTGGGTCTCATCGAGAAAAAGCTTCACAAGAACGCCTTGCGGCATGAAGTCGAAACGTTTTCAGACAGCATCCTCACCTGTGTGATTCCGCGAGACCTTCACTACATCCGGGAGCGGGCACGTCGTCGTGGCGATAATAGCGTATCCGCATTGGTGGCATTCATGGGCAAAGCGCTCAGCATCACCCCGGTGCTTTTCGGGAAGGGAACCGATGCCCAACCGGTGGCAAAGACCTGGAGTTTCGAGAGTGCCGTTGAAAAGGTCATGAACTACGCTGCCGCCCGGGTTGATGCCGGCCTGAAGACTCCCTACGTGAGTCTGTCCTGTGGCATGTCCTGGCCGGAAATCGACGCGCTTCCCGGGCTGGACCTGCTGCGTGAAGCCTGTGAACGAAACGGTGTCGAGCTTCTGTTGTCCCAAATGGGGATTACCAGCAGCATCTACATTGGGCCTGGCAGTCTCTGCCTGGCCCTGGCGGCTGAGCCCCACAATTTTAACGATTTCCAGTAACGTCCCTCTTCCCTCCGTTGGTGCGGCGTCTGGCATTTGCCCCGCCGCATGCCTGCTCCGGTAGTTTTGGCAAACCCGAATGGCCTCTGGGCGTGGTAGCCTCTGGGGTTCTGGTCATTCACCCCATCAACAGGATTGTCCCCGTCATGAGCAACAGCACTCCGGACCTGGCTTCCCAACTGCTGGAACTGCACGTAAAGCATGAACTGGCGGCGCTCAAGGGCGCCAAGCTGAGAAAGTTCCTGGAGCGGGAGGTCACCGAACTTCTCAAGCTGGCCGATTCGGTGACCCTGAATCGACTCAGCTCCGTGGACCGGGTGATGGGGGTGATCCAGCGCATCGTCATGGGCATGGAGCTGGACGCGGGCGTGCCCGAACTGGCGGCGGAAATGGCCACCGCGGTGTTGAACTCTCCGGTGCAGCAACGCACCACCCTGGGGGAAATCATCAGCCGGGACCAGGCCACCGGGTTTGTCGAGGAAGCCCTGGAGCTGCGCCAGCAGCGCGAGCGGATGATCAGCGAGATCATGGCCCACCCGGTGTACCAGGAGCTGGTCTCGAACCTGGTGTACGCAGGCCTGGTCAACTACCTGTACGAGGACAACCTGATCACCAAATCGGTGCCCGGGGTGGGCTCGATGATGAAATTCGGCAAGAAGATGGCCAACCGGGCCGTGCCCGGGCTGGACGAGAGCTTCGAGCGCCGGATCAAGACCTGGCTGTCGGACAGCCTGCCCGGACTGATCTCCCGCAGTGAGCAGTTCCTCAACAAGGCGCTGTCCGACGACGAGCTGCGGGACAGCGTCATGGCTGCCTGGGTGTCGGTGGAGCACCGGACCATCGCCGATCTGCGCGAGGGCCTCGGCGACGTGGAGTTGCAGGAGTTCGTGGTGCTCGGCTACGACTTCTGGCTGCACTTCCGGGAGACCGAGTACTTCGAGGGCTGTGCCCGGGCCGTGGTCGAGCACCTGTTCGAACTGTACGGCGACCGGCCCATCAACCACCTGCTGCAGGACATCGGCGTGACCCGGGAGGTGATTCTCGCCGAAGTCGATGCCCTGGCACTGCCGATCATGGACGTGCTCCGGGAAGAGGGGTATCTTGAGGCCTTGGTCCGTCGTCGGCTCGGCAGTTTCTACACCTCGGCGGCGGCCCGCAAACTACTCGCTTCGGAGGCCTGAGCTGCGGCCTCCGGCTTGATGGACGGAGGCGCTTTGTGTTTACCGAACTGTTCTGGGCCTACCTGGTCGCCATTACCCTGCTGACCGTCACACCCGGGGTCGATACCCTGCTGGTGATGCGCAACACCGGCCGTGGCGGGCTCCGGGACGGCTGCGCCACCAGCGTCGGCATTGGCAGCGGCCTGTTCATTCACGCCACGCTCTCCGCCCTGGGTATCTCGATCCTGCTGGTGGAAACCGCCTGGGCCTTTACCGCCTTGAAGTGGGCCGGTGCCTGCTACCTGATCTGGCTGGGGATCGCCTCCCTGCGGGGGGCGATGACCGGCTCGAAGCCCCAGCACGCGGAAGCGGGGGTGGTCGCCAAGCGCAAGGTCTCTATGGCCTTGTCGTTCCGGGAAGGGTTGCTGTCGAACGTGCTCAACCCCAAGACCGCACTGTTCTACATGGCCCTGTTGCCCCAGTTTATCGATCCCGCCGGTAACGCGTTCCAGCAGTCACTGGTGCTGGCCGCCGTGCATTTTTTCCTGTGCATGGTCTGGCAGTGCGGCCTGGCCTTCGTGGTGGTGCGGTTCAAGGCGCTGGGCGCCAGTGCCCGGTTGAAGCGCGCGCTTAATGTCGCGACCGGTGGTTTCTTCGTGGCCATGGGCGCCAAGCTGGCCAGCAGCTGAGACTGGCTTCGGCCATGAAAAAAGGGAAGCCCGAGGGCTTCCCTTTTTTGCGTCTGCCGACCCTTATTTTTCCAGGTACTGCAGCTTGTCCGGCTTGCCATCCCACTCTTCGGCGTCTGGCAGGGGATCTTTCTTCTCGGTGATGTTCGGCCACTTTCCGGCGAGATCAGCGTTGAGTTCAACAAACTGCACCTGATCGGCGGGCAGCTCATCCTCGGAGAAGATGGCCTCGGCCGGGCACTCGGGCTCGCACAGGGCGCAGTCGATGCACTCGTCCGGGTCAATTACCAGAAAGTTCGGGCCTTCGTAGAAGCAGTCTACCGGGCAGACTTCCACGCAGTCCGTGTATTTACACTTGATGCAGTTATCAGTAACGATAAACGCCATAGTCAGATCCCTGGTCCAGTGGTCAATCTCATCCGGAGCTTGTCGTCAGGCTCCACGGTTATGTTTTAGTGCGCGATATTGTAGGGAGCGCCCCCCGGCCCCGCAAGCGTTTGGCCGCTATATCCTTATTCCCAGCGCCCGATAATTCGAATTTTTTCCCTATTTGACCAATAACGCCTTGAGTTCGTACAGCCGGTTCATGGCCTCGCGCGGGGTCAGGTCGTCCAGTTCGAGCACTTTCAGGGCTTCTTCCACGGCACTCGGCTCCAGGCTGGCGAACATGTCGCCCTGCATGACCGGGTCCTGGGTCGCCGGGGCCCGGCTGGTCTCCGGTGCCGGCGCCGCTGCGGATTGGCTGGCCGGGCTGACCGGCGTGGCCGTGCCTTCCAGGTGGGCCAGTTGGCCCTTGGCGTTGCGGATCACGTCCTGGGGCACCCCCGCCAGTTTGGCCACCTGCAGGCCGTAGCTCTGGCTGGCCGGGCCGTCGTGCACGTTGTGCAAGAACACGATGCTGTCATCGTGCTCGGTGGCCGTCAGGTGCACGTTCACCGCGTGCTGCAGTTCGTCGGCCAGCTGGGTCAGCTCGAAGTAGTGAGTGGCGAACAGGGTGTAGCAGCGAATGTTCTTGGCCAGGTGTTCGGCCGTGGCCCAGGCCAGGGACAGGCCGTCGAAGGTGCTAGTGCCGCGGCCGACCTCGTCCATCAGTACCAGGCTGTACTCGGTGGCGTTGTGCAGGATGTTGGCGGTCTCGGTCATTTCCACCATGAAGGTGGAACGGCCGCCGGCGATGTCGTCCGAGGAGCCCATGCGGGTAAAGATCCGGTCCACCGGGCCCAGCACCGCGCGATTGGCCGGGACAAAACTGCCGGTGTAGGCGAGCAGGGCGATCAGGGCCGCCTGGCGCATGTAGGTGGACTTACCGCCCATGTTCGGGCCGGTGATCACCAGCATGCGACGCTGGGTGTCCATCAGCAGGTCGTTGGGCACGAAAGGTTCGTCCAGTAGCTGCTCCACCACCGGGTGCCGGCCCTCTTCGATATCGAAGCCCGGGGTGTCGCTGAACTCCGGCGGGCAGAAGCGCAGGGAGGTGGCGCGCTCGGCGAAATTGCTCAGCACGTCCAGCTCGGCCAGGGCCTGGGCGGCGTCCTGCAGCGGCGCCAGTTGCTCGGCCACGGTTTCCAGCACCTGGTCGTACAGCGCCTTTTCCCGGGCCAGGGCCCGGCTCTTGGCGCTCAGGGCCTTGTCTTCGAATTCCTTCAGTTCCGGGGTGATGAAACGCTCAGCGTTTTTCAGGGTCTGGCGCCGGATGTAATCCGCCGGGGCCTGGTCAGACTGGGCCCGGCTGATTTCGATGTAGTAACCATGCACCCGGTTGTAGCCCACCTTCAGGGTGCTGATGCCGGTGCGTTCCTTTTCCCGGGTTTCCACATCGAGCAGGTACTGGCCGGCGTTCTCGCTGATATTGCGCAGTTCGTCCAGTTCCTCGTCGAAGCCTTCGCGAATGACCCCGCCGTCGCGGATCACCACTGGCGGATTATCGATCAGGGCCCGCTCCAGCAGGTCCGACAGCTCCGGGTACTCGCCAATGGTGGTGGCCAGTTTGACGATGTGGTGCGAGTTCACCGGCTTCAGGGTTTCCTGCAGGTCGGGCAGGGCCTGGAAGGCGTCGCGCAGACGCGCCAGGTCCCGCGGCCGGGCCGAGCGCAGGGCGACCCGGGCCAGCACCCGCTCGATGTCGCCAACGGTTTTCAGCAGGTCGTGCACCGGCTCGTAATGGAAACCGTCCAGCAGGGCAGACACCGCCTGCTGGCGCTGGGACACCACGTCGACATCCCGCAGTGGCCGGTTCAGCCAGCGCCGCAGTTCCCGGCCGCCCATGGCGGTGGCGGTCTTGTCCATGACCCAGGCCAGGGTGTGCAGGTGCCCGCCCATCAGGTTAGTGTCGATTTCCAGGTTACGGCGACTGGCGGCATCGAGAATCACCGCCTCGTCCCGACGTTCCCGGGTCAGCTTGCGGATATGCGGCAGCGCCGTGCGCTGGGTTTCCCGGGCGTACTGCAGCAGGCAGCCGGCGGCGCAGATCGCCAGGGTCAGATCCTCGCAGCCAAAGCCGGTCAGATCGCGCACCTGCAGCTGGTGGGTGATGACCCGGTGGGCGGTGTCCGATTCGAACAGCCAGGGCCCCTGGCGGCGAATCCCGGTCAGACCCTCCAGCACGTCCTCGTAGGGGAAATCTTCGCTGATCAGGATCTCGGCGGGGCGCAGGCGTTGCAGCTCTCCCTGCAGGGCTTCCAGGTTTTCCAGTTCCGAGACCGCAAAGCGGCCACTGGAGATGTCCAGGGAGGCAAAGCCGAACTGTTCCCGGTGGCTGTAGATGGCCACCAGCAGGTTGTCGCGGCGGTCTTCCAGGTAGGCGTCGTCGCTCAGGGTGCCGGGGGTGACGATGCGCACCACCTGGCGTTCAACCGGCCCCTTGCTGGTGGCCGGATCGCCTATCTGCTCGCAGATGGCGATGGATTGACCCGCGCGCACCAGCCGGGCAATGTAGCCTTCAGAAGAATGAAAGGGGATGCCCGCCATGGGAATCGGGTTGCCGCCGGACTGACCGCGGGCGGTCAGGGTGATGTCCATGAGCTCGGCGGCTTTCTTGGCATCCTCGTAGAACAGCTCGTAAAAATCCCCCATGCGGTAGAACACCAGCTCGTTCGGATGCTGGCCCTTGATCTTGAGGTATTGCTGCATCATCGGGGTGTGCTTGGAGAGATCGGTCTGAGCTGCTGACATGAAGCGGTCCGGATTGCCTTGCTTTGGATGAAGGCGTGAATTGTAAGAAAATAATGCGCGCGATGAAACGAAGGAGAACAGGATGGGCGCCAGCGATCAGGATTTGGCCACCGAGGCGGGGCGACTGGGCGAACTGCTCGAGCAGCAGGGCCGTATGATTGTCACCGCCGAGAGCTGCACCGGCGGCTGGGTTGCCAAGGCCCTGACCGATCGGGCCGGCTCCTCCGCTTACGTGCTGGGCGGGCTGGTGACCTACAGCAACGACGCCAAGCGGGAATTGCTGGGGGTGACCGCCAAATCCCTGGATGAGCACGGCGCGGTGAGCGAACCGGTGGTGCGGGAGATGGTGGCCGGTGCCCTGGCCGCGACCGGTGCCCAGGTGGCCGTGGCCATCAGTGGCGTTGCGGGTCCCGGTGGCGGCAGTGACGACAAGCCGGTGGGCACCGTCTGGTTCGCCTGGGGCCGGGACCCGGCCACCACCGAGGCGGTGCAGCAGCACTTTGCTGGCGATCGCGACCAGGTTCGCCGCCAGGCCGTTCTCTTTGCCCTGCAAGGAGTGCGTGGCTTCCTGGAGCAGGCCTGACCCGCTGACAACCGCCGCTGCCGGGGCTCCCGGGGTGTTTCGGTAAACAGGGGTTGGTCTGGTCAACGGGTTATGTTTTAATACTGTTCAAATATACAGGAAAGCACTGTTTGTCCGGTTTTCCTGATCCACTATTCGGCGATGGCCCGCCCGGGCATGTCGCCATGGCGACAGAGGGTTTTGCACTGATGGAAGACAACCGCAAGAAAGCACTTAGCGCAGCATTGGGCCAGATTGAGCGGCAGTTCGGTAAGGGCGCCGTGATGAAAATGGGCGATCAGCCCCGCGAAGCGATTCCTGCGGTTTCCACCGGCTCCCTGGGGCTGGACGTGGCACTGGGTATTGGCGGCCTGCCGTACGGCCGGATCGTCGAGATCTACGGCCCGGAAAGTTCCGGTAAAACCACGCTGACCCTGCAGGTGATTGCCGAAGCCCAGAAGCAGGGCAAAACCTGTGCCTTCGTGGACGCCGAGCACGCGCTGGATCCGGTCTACGCCGAGAAACTGGGCGTCAACGTCGATGAGCTGCTGGTGTCCCAGCCGGACACCGGTGAGCAGGCGCTGGAGATCGCCGACATGCTGGTGCGCTCCAACGCCATCGACGTGATCATCGTCGACTCCGTCGCCGCCCTGACACCGAAGGCGGAAATCGAGGGCGAGATGGGTGACAGCCATGTGGGCCTGCAGGCGCGACTGATGTCCCAGGCCCTGCGGAAGCTGACCGGTAACGTCAAGCACGCCAACTGCCTGATGGTGTTCATCAACCAGATCCGGATGAAGATTGGCGTGATGTTCGGTAGCCCCGAGACCACCACCGGTGGTAATGCCCTCAAGTTCTACTCGTCCGTGCGTCTCGACATCCGCCGCATCGGCGCCGTCAAGGACGGTGACGAAGTGGTCGGTAACGAAACCCGGGTGAAAGTGGTCAAGAACAAGGTGTCGCCGCCGTTCAAGCAGGCCGAGTTCCAGATCATGTACGGCAAGGGCATTTACCACATGGCCGAGGTGCTGGACATGGGCGTGAAGGAAGGCTTCGTGGACAAGTCCGGTGCCTGGTACGCCTACAACGGCGACAAGATCGGCCAGGGCAAGGCCAACGCCTGCAAGTTCCTGGAAGAGAACCTGGACATGGCGAACGAAATCGAAGCCAAGGTCCGTGACAAGCTGATGCCGAAGCCGGAGAAAAAGGAAAAGGCGGAAGAGCCGGCCGAAGCCAACGGTGAATTGCTCTGATCGACTGATCACCCAGGGGAGGGCGTATGGCCGTCACAAAGCGGTTGCTGATCGTGGCGCACGCGCCTTCCCCGAATACCCGCACCCTCCGGGACGCCGTCGAGCAGGGCGCCCGCCACAGCGACATCGACAACGTTGAGGTCATCGTCAAGGCCCCGCTCGATGCCGGTCCTGATGACATCCTGGCCTGTGACGCCATCATCCTCGGCACCACCGAAAATCTCGGCTACATGAGCGGGGCGCTGAAGGATTTTTTTGACCGCAGTTACTACCCCTGCCTGGAGCAGACCCAGGGGCTGCCTTTTGCCTACTACATCCGGGCCGGCCACGACGGCACCGGGACCCACCGAGCCATCGAAACCATCACCACCGGCCTGCGCTGGAAACGGGTTCAGGAGCCGCTGATCTGTCGCGGGGAGTACCGTGAGGACTTCGAGCAGCAATGCCAGGAGTTGGGCCTGTATCTGGCGGCCAGTCTGGATGCCGGGCTGATCTGACCGCGGTGCCGGCGGCTAGCTGGCGAACCGGTTGTAAAACCCTTCGAGGCGGGACAGGGCGTTGTCCACGGTTCGGGAATAGCTGTTTTTGTCGCGGCAGTAACTGAACTGCACGCTGACCCGATAGCCGGTCTGGAACGGCTGGCATTCCACCACCCGGGCGCCTACCCGCGATTCACTGATGTACTTGCCGGTAAAGTCCATGAACAGGCGGGCGCCGGGCTCCACCGGGCGCGGGCAGAGCACGGCCATGCCGTATCGGTTCAAATCGAGGCAGGTGACCGCCATGGCCTGACGGCCCCGACCGAAAAAGCCCCGTTCCCGGAGCTGCACCTGAAGGCAAGAGGCGGGGTAGCGATCTTTGATTCTGCGATCGATGGAATCACTGGTCATAGATGTGCGTCCACAGCGTTTCTTGTCTTTATCACGGTTCCAGTCCCGGTCGTCGCACCGAACGGCGGCCGGGTCAGGAAGTTTAGTGCCCGGATCGCTGGCTGAAAAATACACACTGGTGAAACTGTGAACTGGGTGGCACTTTCAGCGGGCCACGTAAGGGCCTGTTCCTGACCAGAAATCTTCGGCCGGCACGCGACAGGGGCGGCTGCAGAATCTACAATGGCCGGCTAATGATACAACCGTTACAGGACCGACCCTTGAAGTCACTGTCTCTGCACCAGCTCTACAAAGCCTGCGTTCTGAAAGATCTGCCGTTCAAAACCACCCGGCAACTGGAGCCCCTGGCCGAAATCGTTGGCCAGAACCGGGCCCAGGAAGCCGTGCGCTTTGCCCTTGCCATGCCCCACAGCGGCTACAACGTCTACGCGGTGGGCCGGGACGGTCTGGGCAAACGCACCATGATGTTGCGGTACCTGGAGCATCATGTGGACACCGAACAGCAGAGTCATGACTGGTGCTACGTGGCCAATTTCGAGGAGCCGCGGGTTCCTAAGTTGCTGAAGCTGCCGCCGGGCAAGGGCTCCGGCCTGAAGCACGACATGGAAAAGCTGATGAGCCGGCTGGTCAAGGTGATCCCGCAGACCTTCGACAGCGACAGCTTCCTGGAACGCTCCGAACAGCTCAAGAACGAATACGGCAAGATGCAGGAAGACGAGCTGGAGAAGGTTGCGGCCCAGGCCAAGCGGAAAAACGTCAGCCTGACCGTGTCGACTCCGGGTGGCTACCGCCTGGTGGCCATGAACGGCGAAGAGCCGCACACGGCGGAAACCTTCCAGGCCCTGACGGAGGCTCAGCGCGACAAGTTCGAGGACGTCATCAATCGCCTCGAGAAAAAGCTGCGCCAGGCCCTGCGCAAGCTGGCGGACTGGGAGCAGGAGTACGCCGACAAGCAGCAGGCGCTGAACAAGGAGACCCTGGAAGGCATCACCGGGCATCAGATCGACGAGCTCAAGGAAAAGTACGCCGAGCTGCCGGACGTGGTGGCGTTTTTCGAGGCGGTGCGGGCCGACCTGGTGGAGAACCTGGACATCTTCCTTGATGACGACGATGAGCAGGCGGCCATCGCCTACGCGTCCCTGGATAAGAAAATGCCCCGCCGCTACCTGGTGAACCTGCTGGTGCACCAGAAGACCAATGAGGTGCCGGTGGTGGTGGAGGACAACCCCAACTACCACAACCTGTTCGGCTATGTGGAGAACGTCACTTACAAGGGCACGGTGTTCACCGACTTCTCCCTGATCCGCCCCGGCAGCCTGCACCGCGCCAACGGTGGCTACCTGCTGATGGACGCCATCAAGGTGCTGGAGCAGCCTTACGTCTGGGACGGCCTCAAGCGCGCCTTGCGCTCCAAATCCATCCAGATCAATTCCCTGGAGCGGGAGCTGACTCTGTCCGGCGCGATCTCCATCGAGCCGGAAGCGGTGCCGCTGGACGTGAAAATTGTCCTGTTCGGGGATCGCGAAACCTGGATGCTGCTGCAGGAATACGATTCGGAGTTTTCCGAACTGTTCCGGGTGACCGCGGACTTCGAGAACGAGATGTACCGCTCCGACGCCAGCCAGCTGCTCTACGCCAAATTCATCGCCAGCCTGGTCAGCGAGAAAAAACTGCTGCATTGCACCAACAAGGCGGTGGCCCGGGTGATCGAATACAGCGCCCGCATCGCCGAGCATCAGGACCGGCTGTCGCTGCACGCCGCCGATATTGCCAACCTGCTGCGGGAATCCGACTTCTGGGCCCGACAGGCCGAGGCCAAGCTGATCCAGGACGTGCACGTGGAGCGCGCGCTGGAAAGTGCCCGCTACCGCAGCAGCCGCATTCGCGACCAGTTCTACGACTCCATCCGTGACGGTTCCACCCTGGTGTCCACCAGCGGCACCTGCGTCGGTCAGGTCAATGCCCTGTCGGTGCTGTCGACCGGAGGCTTTGAATTCGGCCTGTCCAACCGGGTGACGGCAACCTGCTACTATGGGGATGGTGCGGTCATGGATATCGAGCGGGACGCCAAGCTGGGCGGCAACATCCACTCCAAGGGGGTGATGATCCTCAGCTCCTGGCTGGCCTCGCACTTTGCGGTGACCGATCCCATGCACCTGTCAGCCAGCCTGACGTTCGAGCAGAATTACGGCGAGGTGGATGGCGACAGCGCCTCCATGGCCGAGCTGTGCGCCCTGATTTCCTCGCTGTCGGGCATTCCGGTCCGCCAGGACCTGGCGGTGACCGGATCGGTCAACCAGTTCGGTGAAGTGCAGCCGATCGGCGGTGTGAACGAGAAAGTGGAAGGCTTCTTTGCCACCTGCCAGCTCAAGGGTGGCTTGACCGGCACCCAGGGCGTGATCGTACCCAGCACCAACGTCCAGAACCTGATGCTGGACAGCGAAGTGGTCCAGGCCGCGCGCGATGGCCAGTTTGCGGTCTACGCCGTGAGCCAGCTGGAAGAGGCGGTGACCCTGCTGCTGGGTAAGCCGGCGGGCAAGGCCGACGACAAGGGCAGGTACCCGAAGCAGAGCGTTTTTGGCATTATCCAGCAACGGCTTGAGCAAATGCGCGAACACGAGCGGCAGGAAAACGCTCGGGACGACCATAAGGATCCGTCAATCCACTGACCGGACACCATAAGAAAGCGGACAGGAGAGAACACACCGATGACTGATATCCAGCAGACCGTTTACGTAGTTGAAGACGATGAAGCGGTTCGTGATTCACTGGAGCTGCTGCTGAAATCCGACGGCAAGCCGGTAAAGACCTATGAGAGCGCCACCAGCTTCCTGAAGGACTACTCCGACCAGATGGCCGGGTGTATCGTGCTGGATATCCGCATGCCAGGCATGGATGGCATGGAGCTGCAGAAGAAGCTGAACGAGAAGCACTCGATCCTGCCCATCATCTTCGTCACCGGTCACGGCGACGTTCCCATGGCGGTGGACGCCATGAAAGAGGGCGCCGTGGACTTCATCCAGAAGCCTTACCGCGAAGAGGCTCTGCTGGAGAAGATTGAAGCGGCCCTGGCCCAGGACCTGGAACAACGCAAGTCCCTGGATGAGAAGCAGGAAATCATCCGTCGGGTGAAGAGCCTGACCCCGCGCGAACACGAGATCATGGACCGGATGATCGCCGGCCAGGCCAACAAGGTGATCGCGATCGAGCTGGAGATCAGTCAGCGTACGGTGGAGATCCACCGGTCCCGGGTAATGCACAAAATGGGGACCCATTCCCTGGCGCACCTGGTGCGTATGGTCTTGTCCGTAAAGGACCGTATCGACGCCCGTTGATCCGGCCGGCATCATACCCGGATCATAGCAACCGGCTCCCTTTTTATGACTGAAGTTGTCAGTGAGAACTCGGAGGTCACGGTTCTGCTCGTGGATGACAATCCGCAGAACCTGAAAGTCCTCTACGAGACCCTGAAAGACAAAGGTTATCGCCTGCTCATCGCCAACGAAGGTGAGAAGGCCCTGGACCTGGCCCACCGCCACCAGCCTGAAGTCATCCTTCTGGACATCATGATGCCGGAAATGGACGGCTATGAGGTGTGTCAGCGCCTCAAGGCCGACCCGGCGACGGCCGACTGTGCCGTGGTGTTCCTCTCCGCCCTGGATGATCTGCAAGCCAAGGTGAAAGGGTTTGCCCTGGGCGGTGCCGATTACATCTCCAAGCCGTTCCAGTCCCAGGAAGTGATTGCCCGGGTAAAGACCCATGCCCGCGTGATTCGCCTGGAGCGCGAACTCCAGGCCCGCAACCGCGAGCTGCAGGGCGACCAGACCCGCATTCTCAACTCCATCAGCGAGGGCATTTACGGCCTCGACGAGCACGGTGTCATCGAGTTTGCCAACCCGGCCGCAGCGCTGGTGATGTGCAGCCCGGTTGAGGAGCTGATTGGCCGAAATTTCTTCGAGACCCATTTTGCCACCTGCCAGGACAATCGGGACGGCCTGCCGGTCCAGGGCACCTGTCGCCAGGGGGTGGCCGAAAACCAGCGCAACATCCGGATGCGGCGGCTGGATGGCACCGGGTTCCCGGCCGAGTACCGCTCGACCCCCAAGCTGGACGAAGGTGAATTGCACGGTGCCGTGGTGGTGTTCCGGGACATCACCGCCGAACTGGAGAACGAGGCCGCGTTGGAAGAGGCCAGGGAACTGGTTCAGGAGCAGCGGGACCAGTTGGCCCACGCCTCACGACTGACTACCATGGGCGAGATGGCCGCGGGCTTTGCCCACGAGGTCAATCAGCCGCTGACCGCGATCACCAATTATGCCCGGGTGTCCAAGCGGATGATGGGCAAGGAGTCGCCGGATCTCGGCCTGCTGGCCGAAACCCTGGACAAGATCGAGGCCCAGTCGCACCGGGCCAGTGAGATCATTCGCCGGATCCGCCGGTTCATGAAGAAGCCGGCGACCGGCAAGGAAATCATTTCCGTGCCCACCTTGTTGGAGGACACCCGGCAGTTTGCGGAAGTGGACATGCGCAACAACGAGGGCGGCATTGACCTGTCGGTTCCCGATTCGCTGCCGGAGGTCATGGCCGACCCGATCCAGGTGCAGCAGGTTGCTCTCAACCTCATCCGCAACGCCCTGGAAGCCACCCGCAGTGCCAATGCGTCCACGCCGGTGGAGGTCAGCGCCGAGGTGCTTGGCACCAGCTGTGTCCGGATCCAGGTCCGCGACCATGGCGTGGGGCTGCCGGACGACGCCGAGGACAAGCTGTTCCTGCCGTTCTACACCACCAAGGACGAGGGTATGGGAATCGGGCTCGCCACCTGTCGGTCACTGATTCAGGCCCAGGGCGGGGATATCGGCTTCGAGCGCCCGGACGGTGCCGGCGCCTGTTTCTACTTCACTTTGCCGGTCGCCGGCGCCACCGGCGCACCCTGCAGTCCGGACGCCAATCCCGATGCCGAGCACGCCTGAGGACTCCCTCAGGCGCTCACTCCGGCTTCGGTCCTCGCACCGGGTCCAATCCGTTACAGCCAATCGATACGCCCGCTCAGGTGAGGCGCATCGCCTTTCGCGTTGAGCAACTGATAATCCCAGCCGGACGTCCCGGTCTGCCAGTTCAGCTGCGCCGTGCCCGGCAGGAACAGGGGTTTCTTGAACTGGCAGCTCACCCGCACTGGTCCGGCTTGCCAGTCGGGCTGCTGTTGCAGCAGCGCCAGCACCCGCGCCTTACTCCACATGCCGTGGGCAATCGCCCTCGGAAAACCGAAGGCCTTGGCGCTGAGGGCGTGCATGTGGATCGGGTTGCGGTCCCCGGACACGGCGGCGTACTGGCGGCCGATGGCTTCCGGTGCACTCACGTCCAGGGTGTTGGGGTAGCGCTCGAGCTTCGGCGGTGCCGACTTGCCCTTATTGGCACCCTCGTTCGGGGCGGGCTGCCGGAACAGGTTCACGCTGGATTCCTCCCAAACCAGCCGGCCCGAGGCGTAGGCTTCGGTGATCAGGTCAAACTCAATGCCGCGACTGGTACGCTCCTGAGCCCCCAGACGCACGCTCAGGTCGAGAATCTCGCCCCGGCCAATGTCCCGGTGCTGGGTGATGGTGTTCCTCAAATGCACCAGGCCCAGCAGTGGCAGCGGGAACTGCTTGTCCGTCAGCAGCCTGAGGTGCAGTGGAAAAGCTATCAGATGGGGCCAAGTGATCGGCAGGTGCCGGGTTTGCGGCGCGCCGCAGATGGCCTGAAACCGGTCCAGAGCCGGGCTTGAGGTGCCGGCGCCAACCAGTCTGGCGCTCAATTCGGGCAGTGTGATGTCGCTGGCGCCGCGGCCTCCCTTGCGTGACAGGGCGCGGGCATAGAGCGGAAGCAATTTGGGTGCTTCGTTACGGTAAGTCAGTGTGTCTGGCATGGGCAAAACCTCCTCGCCTCGTTTTCCGTCCAGTACGGCTGTGCGTCCGTGGCCTAATATGCTTTAATGCCAGCGGTTAGCCTGCGAACATTCGTGTGACAGGCTTCAAACTCTGGCAAACTCGGCCGGCTCAGGCATTGACCCGGTGTGCGACGCTAACTGTCCGGTGGGTCAAAGTAGGATTACATCAATAAGATAATAACAGCGGGGTCTTATGCAGGAACTTCGTGACGCGGGAGTGATGTTGCGCCTGATTTACGAGGCGATGAAAAGGAAAGGCGTCGATGTCGAGGCCATCTTCAACCGCCTGGGGGTGGACGAAAGCTACGTTTACTCCGATAAGCTGCGTACCCCTCACAGCGCGCAGGTGTACATCTGGCAGGCTCTGGAAGAGGTTTCCGGCGACCCGGACATCGGTCTGCACCTGGGGCAGCTGTTACCCGCCTACAAGGGGCAGGTGCTGGAGTACCTGTTTCTCAGTAGCCCCACCTTTGGCGAGGGACTCAGGCGTGCGCAGAACTACCAGCGCCTGCTCAGTGACGCCGCCAACATGGAGTTCATCATGGAGGGTGATCACGCCTGCCTCGTGTTGGACGCCGCCTCCGAGGAGGTGAGTCGCCTGAGGCATTTCAACGAGTGTTTCGTGCAGGGGGTTATCACTTTCTTCCGCTCTGTTACTGACGATTCCTTCTACCCTTCCCGCGTTGAGTTCGAGCATGAGCGTGAGCGTGGCCAAGAGCATGTGGCGGAGGTTCTGGGTTGCGAGGTGGCCTTCGGTGCAACCGAAAACCGTCTCTACTTCCCGGTATCGTTGTTGGCGCACGCCTCGCCCCATGCCGAACCTGAACTTCTGGATCTGCACGAACGCTTCGCGAGCGAGCAGATCGCCCGTCTGGAAAGGAAGGATATCGTCGGCCAGGTCGAGCGCATCGTGGCCGAACTGCTGGACAGCGGTGAGGTGACCCTGGATGCCGTGGCCGAGCGCCTGGGCATCAAGCCCCGTACCCTGCGGACTCGTCTGACCGAGGCCGAGACCAGCTTTAACCAGGTTCTGGCGGATTTCCGCTATCGGCTGGCGCGGCAGTTGCTGGCCACCACCGACGAGTCCATCGACGAGATCGTCTACCTGACCGGGTTCTCGGAGCCCAGTACCTTCTATCGGGCGTTCAAGCGCTGGTCGAACATGACGCCGATCGAGTACCGGAAAAACGCCCAGGGCAAGGACGCGATGGTCGAAGCCATGTAACGAATGCTTTTTCCGAAACTTTTTTCGGAAAAAGCGTTGACATAACGGGGCGCCTCTTTATAATGCGCCCTCGTTGTCACCGAGCAGTCACACCCCTGACTGCACCGCCTCCCAGGCAAGACGTGATGATCAACGCGGAGCGGTAGTTCAGCTGGTTAGAATACCGGCCTGTCACGCCGGGGGTCGCGGGTTCGAGTCCCGTCCGCTCCGCCATTTTTTCCCTCCTTTTTTGATTTCCATTGTCCTTGTCATCATCCCGTCACATTGATCGGTCAGGCTCATGCCGTGTTACGACCAGTCAACAGGATTTTCTATGCGGGATTACGAAGAAGAGCTCATTGAACAGCAGTTCGAGGAATTCGACGACGATGAGGGGTGGGACGACGCCACCGAAATCTAGTCCGTTGCCCGTAGCTGTTGTCGATGTTCCCCTGGGCTGATCCCAAACCAGCGCCGGTACGCCTTGTGAAAGGCCGGGGGATTGGCAAACCCCAGTAGCCAGGCAATTTCGGCCAGCGAAGTGCTGGTCTCCCGAATGTAGTCCCTGGCCAGATGCTTGCGGGTATCGTCCACCAGTTCCCGAAACCGCGTGCCCTCCGCCGCCAACTGCCGTTGCAGCGTCCAGGAGGCGACCCCCAGCTTGCCGGCGATGGTCTCCAGGCTTGGCGTTTCGCCCCGGAGCAGGGGCGTGAGCAGATGCCGTACCCGATCCCCCACCGACCAGCCCCGTTCAATCTGCTGCAGTTCCCGGTCGCACAGTTCCACCAGTTTTTCGTGCATGGCAGGTTGCGCCTGCAGGCTCGGCTGTCGCCAGAGGTCCGGTTTGATGGTCAGGGCGTTCTCGGCTGCGCCAAACTGGACCGGGCAGCGAAACCAGGCCTCGAACTGGTCATCAAGACCGATGGACGGATACTCAATGGTCACTCGCTCTAGCACGTCATAGTGCCCGGTCACGTTCCGGATAAACTGGGTCCAGGCGGCCAGCACCGAATCCACCACAAAAAAGTTGAAGCCGTTGTAGGGCCGGATCGAATAGAACCGGACCTTGCGCTCGGCCGGTTGAACCGACGGTGCGCCGCGGCTGTTCTGGCTGGTGAGCAGGGAGTAGCGCACCAGGGTGCCGATGGCGGCACCGGCCGTGGGCGCGGATTGGCCGGCCAGTCCGGCGATGCCGGCATCCACCGGGCGGGTGAGTGCGCCCATACGCAGGCCCAGGGCCCGGTTGCCGGTCTGGGCGATGGCGGCATGGCCCAGGCGCATGAAGCGCGGAATGCTGATGCGGGCCGCCGGCGACCCCAGGGTGTCACTGCCCAGCCGGAAATTGTCGGCCAGCACCGCGGTGTCGGCGCCTTCGGCCGCCGCGGCCCGCAGCAGTATCGAGGCGTGCAGAACGCTGATGGTGCCGAGCGCGTTGCGGGGTGTAGGCGGTGGTGGCACGGGGGTGGTCATGGGTTGCCTTTGTCTGACATGCTATCTGAAGATAATAAAATGTTATTGGTGGATATTGTTGAAGGCAAGGGCCGCGGGTACTTTAAGGGCAGAAAACGAGCCGGACCCATCGCAGGTCCGCCTGCACTGAGACCTGAGGAGACCAATCATGACCGAGACCGCCACCCCGGGCGTTGCCAAGTACCCGAATCTGCTGGAGCCGCTCGACCTCGGCTTTACCAAGTTGCGCAACCGGACCCTGATGGGGTCCATGCACACCGGTCTGGAGGAGGCCAAGAACGGTTTTGAGCGCCTCGCCGCCTTCTACGCCGAACGGGCCCGGGGTGGTGCTGGTCTGATTGTCACCGGCGGCATCGCCCCCAACGTCGAGGGCGGGGTGTTCCAGCACGCCGCCAAGATGACCAATGACGACGAGGTGCAGAGCCACCGGATCATCACCCAGGCCGTGCACGAAGCCGACGGCAAGATCTGCATGCAGATTCTGCACGCCGGTCGCTACGCCTACTCGCCGGAACTGGTCGCCCCGTCGCCGATCCAGGCGCCGATCAACCCGTTTACCCCGAACGAGCTGGATGAAGCGGGTATCGAAAAGCAGATCCAGGACTACGTCGACTGTGCCGCGCTGGCCCAGAACGCCGGCTACGACGGCGTCGAGATCATGGGCTCGGAAGGCTACTTCATCAACCAGTTCATCGTCTCCCACACCAACCACCGTACCGACCGCTGGGGCGGCAGCTACGAAAACCGCATCCGCCTGCCCATTGAGATTGTCCGTCGGGTCCGCGAGCGGGTGGGCGAGAAGTTCATCCTGGTGTACCGCCTGTCCATGCTGGACCTGATCGAGGACGGCAGCACCTGGGAGGAGGTGGTGCACCTGGCCAAGGAAATCGAGAAGGCCGGCGCCACCATCATCAATACCGGCATCGGCTGGCACGAGGCCCGGGTACCGACCATCGCCACCTCGGTGCCCCGGGGCGCCTTTACCAAGGTCACCGCGCGGCTCAAGGGCGAGGTGAGCATTCCCCTGGTCACCACCAACCGCATCAACATGCCTGACGTGGCCGAGAAGATCCTGGCCGAGGGGGATGCCGACATGGTGTCCATGGCCCGTCCGTTCCTGGCCGACGCCGATCTGGTGCGCAAGGCGGCCGAAGACCGGTCCGATGAAATCAACACCTGCATTGGCTGCAACCAGGCCTGCCTGGATCACACCTTCAGTGGCAAGTTGACCTCCTGCCTGGTGAACCCGCGCGCCTGTCACGAAACCGAGCTGACCTGGGTCAAGACCGCGGCGCCGAAATCCATTGCCGTGGTGGGCGCTGGCCCCGCCGGCCTGGCCTTTGCCACGGTGGCGGCCGAGCGCGGCCACCAGGTGACTCTGTTCGACGCCGGCAGTGAAGTCGGTGGCCAGTTCAACGTCGCCAAGCGCATTCCGGGCAAGGAAGAGTTCTACGAAACCCTGCGCTATTTCCGGGTCATGCTCGACAAGCACGGCGTCGATGTGCGGTTGAACACCCGGGTCGATGTCGAGGACCTGAAGGCCGGCGGCTACGACGAGGTGGTGCTGGCGACTGGGGTGAGCCCGCGCACGCCGGAGATTGAAGGCATCGAGCACCCGAAAGTCATCGGCTACCTGGACGCGCTGCTGGACCGCAAGCCCGTCGGCCAGAAGGTGGCGGTGATCGGCGCCGGTGGTATCGGCTTCGACGTGTCCGAGTTCATCGTGCACAAGGGCACCTCGGCCGCCCTGGACACCCAGCACTTCATGCGCGAGTGGGGTGTGGACCTGAGCGTTGAACATCGCGGCGGCATCAACGGCGTGACCCCGGAAGTGCCGGAGCCGGCCCGGGAAGTGTTCCTGCTGCAGCGCAAAGCCTCGAAGGTTGGCAAAAACCTGGGCAAGACCACCGGCTGGATCCATCGCACGTCTCTGAAAAACCGTCAGGTCCAGATGGTGCCGGGGGTCAGCTACCGCAAGATCGATGACGAGGGCCTGCACATCACCATCACGCCCAAGGGCGCCGAGCAGGGCGAGGATCGGGTGCTGCCGGTGGACACCATCATCGTCTGTGCCGGTCAGGAGCCGCTGCGCGAACTGCAATCCGGGCTGGAGGCGGCCGGCGTGCCGGTGCACCTGATTGGCGGCGCCGACGTGGCGGCGGAACTGGATGCCAAGCGCGCCATCAACCAGGGCAGTCGACTGGCGGCCGAGCTGTAACGGCACGGCTCCGCCGACCCGGTCACACAGGCAAACACAAAACGTTGCAGTTTTTCCCTGTGCACCGAAGATTGACTGGCTAGACTGGTAACCTAATGTCTGTCAGTTTGCAGAGCCGCGCGCCAGAAATGGCGCGCGGCTCTGTCGATACCGGCGTCAGATGGAAACCTTTTCAGGGTTTTATCGTGTGGGTGTCGAATTCTTGGAGTAAGGGGAGAGTCGATGGGATCTGCCGACCGGGCGACGGATGGTTACCAGGCGGTGTTTTTCGTGGAGGAGGGCCAGGTGGCGCGCCAGATGCGCGCCAGCGAGTTCGGCGCCTTCCTCGACGGCTATGTCGGGCTGTCGGACCTGGCTGAGACCGACGTTACCGCGGTGCTGGTGGAACTGAGCGGCGACTTGTTGGTGCAGGCCCTGGTGTTCTTCCGGATCTGGTTCGACGAGGAAGGCCGGGCCGACACCAGTTGGAGTCTGCCCATCGAGGAGCTGGCCAAGCGCGGTGCCAAGGGCCCTGATATGGGCGCTGGCCCGATCCGCCTGGTGTGTCGCAGTCAGTGCCCGGAACCGCGCTTCGCCGAGGACCTCTGGGATCCGGACATGACCCCTGGTAGCAACCATTTCCAGGCCATCCGCAAGGCCGTGGATGGCAATGCCCTGAAGTTCCGCAAACTGGAGCCGGTGACCGAGGACGAGGACATTCCCGTGCTCGACGCCGGTTCCTCGTCCGAGGACGGCGAGGGCGACGGGGCCGGCTCGGCCGACCGCACCCGCCTGGCCCAGCTGATTCGCGAGCAGCGGCTCCGGATCAAGACCCTGCAGAGTGTCCACCGCGACACCCTGGCCGACATCCAGCGTGAGCACCGGCTGGAGTTGCAGACCCTGCGCAGTGAATTTTCAGATCTGGAGCAGAAATACGAACGCCAGCGGCTCAGCAACGAGCAGCTGAAAAAGCGGCTGTCCGAGCGCAACGAGCAGTACCTCACCATGCAGGAACAGATTGCCGCCGGCGGCGAGGCCCAGAAGCGGGACGAAGCCAACGCCGGGGCCGAGCTGACCCTGCTGCGGGAACAGCTGGATCGCAAGCAGCGGGAGCTGGAGTTGCGGGATGATCGAATTGTGGCGCTGGAGCAGGAAAATCACGAACTGCGCAACCGCGAGCCGGCGGAAAATTCCATCATGGACCATCTCAAGCGCCAGTCGGCGTTCCTGGTGGCCTACCAGCCCGGTGCCGGCCACGTGACCCTGCCGTTCGACGCCATCGAAACCTACTTCGCCAACCCTGTGGCCTACGCCGCCGAACGCTGCGGCATCAACGAACCGGCCTACCGCGACTGGCTGGAGCACTACGAGCAGCCGGTGTGCCGGCACGCCGGACCCGACGGCAAGGCGTGCGGCGAGCCCCTGATGCGGGTCACCCAGCCGGCGGAATTCCGCCCGGGTGTGGATGATCGCTGCGCCAAGCACCAGTCCTGAGCCGTCGATCTTTTTTCAGTATCGAGGTGACTTTCGTTAAACTGTGGTCGAATTTGTCACGGGGCCGACGGATCTGACCGGCCCCATCGCGTCCCGACACCACAGGAAGCCTCATGGATCAATTCAGGAACATTGGCGTCATAGGCCGGATGGGCAGCGTGAAGGTGGTTGAATCCCTGCGCCAGCTCAAGCAATACCTGATTGCCAACAACTACCACGTGATACTGGAGGAAGACACCGCCGGCATGTTGCCGGGCCACGGTCTGCAGGTGGCCAGCAAAAAGCTGCTGGGCGAGATCTGTGATCTGGTCATTGTGGTGGGCGGTGATGGCAGCCTGTTGGGCGCGGCGCGTGAACTGGCAAAGTCCAAGATACCCCTGCTGGGGGTGAACCGCGGGCGCCTGGGCTTCCTGACCGACATCTCCCCCTCCGATCTCGAGGAGCGCCTGGGCAAGGTCCTGGAAGGCGAATACATCGAGGAAACCCGATTCCTGCTCGACGGCAACGTCGAACGCAACGGCCAGCCACTCGGTTTTGGCACCGCCCTCAACGACGTGGTCCTGCACCCGGGCAAATCCACCCGGATGATCGGTTTCGACCTCTTCATTGACGGCCATTTCGTCTATAGCCAGCGCTCCGACGGTTTGATTGTCGCCACCCCGACCGGGTCGACGGCTTATTCGCTGTCCGCCGGTGGCCCGATCATGCATCCGAAGCTCGACGCCGTGGTGCTGGTGCCCATGTTCCCGCACACCCTGAGCAGTCGCCCCATCGTTGTTGACGGTAAAAGCGAGATCAAGCTGGTGATTGGCGAGACCAACGAAACCTACCCGCAGATCTCCTTCGATGGCCAGATGAACATCGCTTGCGCCCCGGGCGACATCATCCGCATCACCAAAAAGCCGTTCAAGATCCGGCTGATTCACCCGACCGACCACAATTTCTACGCCACTTGCCGTGACAAGCTTGGCTGGGCCAGCGAGATTTCAGCGAGTTGATCATGGCAACAAACAGCAAGTCCGCAAACCGCGGTTACGACATCATCGGCGACATCCACGGCTGCGCCAACACCCTGGTCCGGCTGCTGGAGCAGATGGGCTATCGCAAACGCAACGGCGTGTACCAGCACCCCAAGCGCCAGGCCATCTTCATCGGCGACATCATCGACCGGGGGCCGCGCATCCGGGAAGCCCTGCACCTGGTGCGGGACATGGTGGAGCACGGCTCGGCCCGCATCGTGATGGGCAACCACGAGTACAATGCCCTGGGCTACTGCACCCGGGCCCGGCCGGGCAGCGGGAAAAAGTGGCTGCGCGAGCACAACCCCCGGCACGACCGGCTCATTCGGGAAACCCTGGAGCAGTTCGACGATCACCCGCACGAATGGAACGAGTTCCTGGAGTGGTTCTACACCATTCCGTTGTTCATCGAGGAAGACAGTTTCCGGGTGGTGCACGCCTGCTGGGACGGAGACCTGATCGAAAAATTCAAGCGGACCCAGGGGGGTGCCTGCATCGACGAGGATTTCCTGCACGCCTCGGCCGCCCTGGAATCCTTCGCCGGCCAGGTGATGGACACCCTGCTGCGAGGCACCGATCTGCGCTTGCCTGAGGGCATGTCGATCACCGGTCGGGACGGCTATGTCCGCCAGTTTTTCCGGACCAAGTTCTGGGCCGACCACCCCCGCACCTACGCCGATGTGGTGTTCCAGCCCGATCCCCTGCCGCCAGAGGTGGCTGCCAAGGAGCTGACCGCAGCCGAGCACAAGCAGTTGATCAGCTACCCCCTGGACGCGCCGCCGGTGTTCGTGGGCCATTACTGGATGGAAGGGGAGCCTGCGCCCCTGAAAGCCAACGTCGCCTGCCTCGACTACAGCGCCGTCAAGTACGGCAAGCTGGTGGCCTACCGCATGGACGGTGAATCCGTGCTGTCGCCGGACAAGTATGTCTGGGTGGACGTCGATCGTCCGGAGCAGGGCGGTTACGCCGGCTCGGAAGACAGCCTTGCCCGCTGAGTCAGCGGGCCTCCCATTTCCTGAGCATCGAGGTCGTTTGTGTATCGGGTAAAACAGCTGGAAACCAACGTAAACCTTGCCGCCTTCAGCCGCTGGCTGGCGGGGCAGGGGGTGGCTCACCGGATCACCGAAGAAGGCGGTCACCAGGTCCTTTGGCTGGAGAATCCCGATCACGCCGAGCCGGTGCTGGAGGCCCTGGAACGCTTCCTGGCCGAACCCGAGTTGCGCGACGCGGTGGAGCGCCAGCAGCACTCGCCGGTATTCGTGCGCGGACGCTGGCAACCGTCACCGCGGCACGCGCCGCTGGTGCTCGGGGTGATCATCGCCGCGGTGGTGATGGTCTGGGCCACATCCCTGGGCCGCAACGAGTTGGCGGCCGCCTTGATGGTGGTCGATCCGCGCACCTTCGACTGGACCACCATGGCCGGTCGAATCGATGCCCTCGCCAACACCCTGGCCAGCGGCCAGGTCTGGCGCCTGCTGACTCCGGATTTCCTGCACTTCAGCTGGACCCACATCATCTTCAATGCGGTCATGCTGTGGTTCCTCGGCAGCCAGGTGGAATGGTTCGATGGCCGCGGCCGGCTGGTCGTGCTGTTCCTGGCCACCAGTATTTTTTCGAATGGACTTCAGTATCTGGTTTCGGGACCCTTGTTTGGCGGCCTGTCCGGGGTGGTCTATGGCATCCTGGGGTATTGTTGGCTCAGCCAGCGTAAGGCGCCAAGGTTCCAGTTCCCGCCGGCACTGGTCACCTTTGCGGTGGCCTGGATGGTGATCGGCTTTACGCCATTGACCGAGTTGCTGGGCCTGGGCCGCATGGCCAACGAGGCGCACCTGGGCGGATTCGTCAGCGGGGTGGCCCTGGCGCTGGTTTTGCCCGTAAAGAAATAGCGCGGGCGCAAAAAAAAGCCCCACCAGAGGTGGGGCATTAAAAGAGCTATAAGCTCCTGATGAGAGAGACCAAATGAAACGACCGTTGTCATTTGGTGAGTGAATGATAATTATTATCGTTTGCGTATGTCAAACGATTCCGGCACATTTTTTTGAAAAGATTTCGGGAGTACCGAATGACTTACGATGAACTGATCGAACGACTGGATCCCAACGTCTACCGCAGCCTGCGCCAGTCGGTGGAGCTGGGGAAGTGGCCGGATGGTCGCAAGCTCACGCCGGAGCAGCGTGAAATCAGCCTTCGGGCCGTGATCTACTACGAGAACCTGCACGGCATCCCGGAAGACGAACGGACCGGTTACATCGACCGCGGCAGCAAGGCGGGTACCGCCTGCGACCCCTCGGTGCAGCGCGCCCAGGGTAAAAAACCGGACGTGGATCCCAACCAGTTTGTTGAGGTTAAGTCTTGAGCGATCTGATCGACGTCACCGGGCGCTTGCGCAAGATGCCGGCCGAAGCCGGCGCGCCCGTGGCCTACACGCTGGCGGTGGGCGACAGCCGTATTCCCTTGAATGACTGCCTGGGCAAACGGGTGCACATCGATTTCGAGGGGGTGATCCGCTGCATCAACTGCGATCGCACCACCAAGAAAAGCTTCAACCAGGGCTTCTGCTACCCCTGCTTCCGCAAGCTGGCGGCCTGCGACAGCTGCATCATGAGTCCCGAGAAATGTCATTACCACCTGGGAACCTGCCGTGAACCGGAGTGGGGCGAAACCCACTGCATGGTCGAACACGTGGTGTACCTGGCCAATTCCTCCGGTCTGAAAGTGGGGATCACCCGCGGCACCCAGGTGCCCACCCGCTGGATTGATCAGGGCGCGGTGGATGCCACCCCGATGGTGCGGGTGTCCTCGCGCTACATCGCCGGATTGGTCGAGGTGGCCTGCAAGAGCCACGTGGCCGATCGAACCAATTGGCGGGCGATGCTCAAGGGCGATGTACCGGAGCTGGATTTGGCGCACGAACGCGAGCGCATGCTGGGGCTGATCGCCGACGACCTGGCGGCGCTGCGGGCGACCCACGGCGAGGATTCGATTCGTGAGGTGGCCGGGGAAACCGGGCAGGCGCTCAGTTATCCCGTTGCGGTCTGGCCCGAAAAGATAAAGACGCATAATCTGGACAAAACACCGTCGGTCGAGGGCGTGCTGGAGGGCATCAAAGGCCAGTACCTGATCCTGGACACCGGCGTGATCAATATCCGGAAATTCACCGGTTACGAAGTTCATTTCCGGGTTGCGGACGACTGATCCGCCCGAACCCGCCTGAGACTTGACCCATTCCGCCTGCCGGGGCGACCGGCAGTCAGCGGCTGAGCAATCTGGAGATCGACAATGCGCACCAATCAGCCCCAGACCATCTACCTGCGCGATTACCGCGTTCCCGCCTACCTGGTGGACACCGTCGACCTGCGGTTCGAGCTGTTCGAGGACGGCGCCCGGGTTCACAGCACCCTGGCGGTGCGGCGCAACCCTGAGTCCGACGCCGGTGCCGCGCCCCTGGAACTGGATGGCGACAGCCTGGTGCTCGAATCCGTGGCCCTGAACGGCCAGGCGCTGGCCGAGGGGGCGTTCGAGGACCGTGGCGACAAGCTGATCGTCGCCTCCGTGCCCGAGCAATTCGACCTGACCGTGGTGACCTGGATCGAGCCCCAGAACAACACCCGGCTCGAAGGCCTGTACAAATCCTCCGGCATGTTCTGCACCCAGTGCGAGGCCGAAGGGTTCCGCTGCATCACCTTCTTCCCGGACCGTCCCGATGTCATGTCCCGGTTCCGCACCCGCATTGAAGCCGACCGGTCGGCCTACCCGGTGCTGCTGTCCAACGGTAACGACGTGGAGCGCGGCGAGCTGGCGGACGGCCGGCACTTTGTCACCTGGGAAGACCCGTTCCCCAAGCCCTGTTACCTGTTTGCCCTGGTCGCCGGCGACCTGGTGGAAAAGCGGGACGCCTACACCACCGGCTCCGGTCGCGAGATTGACCTGCGCATGTACGTGGAGCCTCGCAATGCCGAGAAATGCGACCACGCCATGGATTCGCTCAAGCGCTCCATGCGCTGGGACGAGGAGGTGTACGGGCGTGAGTACGATCTGGACATCTTCATGATTGTGGCGGTCGACGACTTCAACATGGGCGCCATGGAGAACAAGGGCCTGAACATCTTCAACTCCTCGTGCGTGCTGGCCAGCCAGGACACCGCCACCGACCTGGCGTTCCAACGCATTGAGGCGATCGTGGCGCACGAGTACTTCCACAACTGGTCGGGCAACCGGGTCACCTGCCGTGACTGGTTCCAGCTCAGTCTCAAGGAAGGCTTCACCGTGTTCCGGGACTCCCAGTTCTCCTCCGATATGGGCTCGCCCACGGTCAAGCGCATTGAAGACGCGACCCTGCTGCGGACGGCCCAATTCGCCGAGGACGGCGGCCCCATGGCGCATCCGGTGCGTCCGGCCTCGTACATGGAGATCTCCAACTTCTACACCCTGACCATCTATGAGAAGGGCGCGGAAGTGGTGCGCATGATTCACACCCTGCTCGGCCCGGAGCTGTTCCGCAAGGGCAGCGATCTGTACTTCCAGCGCCACGACGGCCAGGCGGTGACCACCGACGACTTCGTCAAGGCCATGGAAGACGCTTCCGGGCGCGACCTGTCCCAGTTCCGGCTGTGGTACGAGCAGGCCGGCACGCCTGTGCTCAATGTGTCGGACGACTTTGACGCCGATCAGGGCGTCTACCGGCTGACCATTGCCCAGGCCATCCCGGATACCCCGGGCCAGACTGGTAAGAAGCCCCAGCACATTCCCTTTGCCCTGGGCCTGCTCGGCAGCAAGGGCGAGTCCCTGCCGCTGCGGTTGGCGGCTGACCAGGGTGATGCCCCCACCGATCGGGTCCTGGAATTGACCCAGGCCGAGGAAACCTTCGAATTCCACGGTCTGGCGGAGCGGCCGGTGCCGTCGCTGCTGCGCCAGTTCTCGGCGCCGGTCCGGGTGCACTACCCCTGGACGCGGGAACAACTGCTGTTCCTGATGAGCCACGATCCGGACGGATTCAACCGCTGGGACGCCGGCCAGCGGCTGGCGGTGGACGTGATTCAGTCCCTGATCGGAACCCCGAAGGACACCGCGGTGGATTCGCGCCTGGTCACCGCCTACCGGCACCTGATTTCCGATTCCTCCCTGGATCAGGCGCTGGTGGCCAAAATGCTGCAGTTGCCATCGGAGGCCTATCTCATTGAGCTGTCGGACAGCGCCGATGTGCCGGCCATCCACGACGCCCGCGAACGGGTCCTCAAGCACCTGGCCATCGCCCTGCGCAACGAACTCGTCGCCTGTTACCGGCGCAATCTGGAATCCGGCGCCTACGCGGTGACACCGGACCAGATCGCCCGTCGCAGTCTGAGCAACACGGCCCTGGCCTGGCTGCTGCAGATCAACGACGAAGAGGGCAGGGAGCTGGCGCTGCGCCAGTTCCGTTCGGCCGACAACATGACCGACCGGTTGGGTGCGCTGCGCGCGCTGGTCAATTCCGACTACGAGGACGACCGGGCGCAGGTTCTGGAGGCCTTTTACGAGCGCTTTCGGGACGATCCCCAGGTGGTCGAGCAGTGGTTTTCGGTACAGGCCGCCAGCGACCGCGCCGGCCAGTTGCCGCAAATCCGGGCACTGCTTGAACATTCGGCCTTTGACTGGAAGAACCCGAACAAGGTCCGGTCAGTGATTGGGGCCTTCGCCGGTCAGAACCTGGCGGCCTTCCACCACCCGGATGGCTCCGGTTACGACTTCCTGGCCGAGCAGGTCTGTCGTCTCGATGACAGCAACCCGCAGATTGCCGCCCGCCTGGTCACGCCGCTGACGCGCTGGAAGAAGTTCGCCCCGGCCTACAGCGAGCGCATGAAAGCGGCGCTGGAGCGCATCCGCGACAAGACCGGCCTGTCCCGGGACGTCTACGAGGTGGTGCACAAGAGTCTCGCCGGCTGACACCAGTCAGACGGAACCGGCTGTGGCGGGGGCTGACCGCCGTCACAGCCGGATACAAAATCGCACTTTCGGTCGATAGACAATATTGACGGATCGGCTAACCTGTCGGAAAGTCTGTGCTCCTGTGCAGACCATAATAAAAAGCCCTCCAGAGGCTTCCAGACGGACTAAGGTTAGATATGCGATACAATAAGAACGCTATTCTCGGCGGCCTTATGGCCCTTACTGTTGCCGCTGCGCCGGTTTCCGCGGCCGTTTCGTCCAGCCAGGCGGCGCGCCTGGGTAACGAGTTGACTCCCTTCGGTTCCCCGAAAGCCGGTAACGACGCCGGCACCATTCCGGCCTGGGATGGCGGTATTACCGAGCCACCGGCCGGTTACGAAGGCAGTGGTGATTTTCACCCGAATCCGTACCCGGACGACCAGGTGCTGTTCACCATCAATGCCAGCAACGCCGAGCAGTATTCCGAGCATCTGACCGATGGCCTCAAGGCCATGCTGGATACCTATCCGACCACTTTCCGCATTCCCGTCTACCAGACCCGTCGCTCGCACTCGGTGCCGGACTGGGTTGCCCAGAACACCCGTGAGAACGCCACCAGTGCAAAAATCGTGGGCGAGGGCGCCGGCATTGATGGCGCGTTTGGCGGCTACCCGTTTCCGATCCTGCACGGCAACGACGAACAGAAAGCCTGGCAGGTCATCTGGAACCACCTGACCCGCTGGCGCGGCATTTCCCTGACCCGCCGGGCCAGTGAAGTCGCGGTACAGCAGAATGGCGACTACACTCTGGTGACGTCGCAGCAGGAGGCCTTCTTCAACTTCTACAACCCGGAAGGCGGCGAAGACCAACTGGAGAACGTGATCTTCTACTACCTGTCGTTCACCCAGTCGCCGCCCCGTCTGGCCGGTGGTGCGATCCTGGTGCACGAGACCATGAACCAGATCATCAACCCCCGCAACGGCTGGGGTTACAACGCCGGTCAGCGTCGGGTTCGCCGTGCGCCCAACCTGGGCTACGACTCGCCGATTGCCGCCGCGGACAACCTGCGGACCGCGGACGACACCGACATCTTCAACGGTGCCCTGGACCGCTACAACTGGACCTACGAGGGCAAGCGTGAAATCTACGTGCCCTACAACAACTACGAAATCGCCCAGGAAGGTCTGCCGTACTCCGAAATCCTGGGTATGTCGCACCTGAACCCGGACCTGATGCGCTGGGAGCTGCATCGGGTACACGTGGTAACCGCAACCCTGAAAGACGGTGAGCGCCACATCTACGCCAAGCGCCGCTTCTACGTGGATGAAGACAGCTGGAATACGTTGCTGCTGGACCAGTACGACGGCCGCGGCGAACTCTGGCGGGTGAGCATGGGCGTGGTGAAGAACTACTACGAGCTGCCGGGTGTGTGGACAACCCTCGAGGCCTTCCACGATCTGCAGGCCCGTCGCTACCACGTCCAGGGTCTGGACACCGAAGAGCCGAATACCCGGGTCTTCACCGATGACGTACCGAACAAGCGTTACTTCTCGCCGGCGTCCCTGCGTCGCCGGAGCGTGCGCTAAATTCCGTTAAAAATGGAACCCTCTGTGCCGATTCAACGTTGGCACTGACCATACCGGCAACTTTCGAGTTGTCGGTATGTTTGTTCTGACGGGCCCGACGACCGAATCACGTTACACGTTTATCAACAACCTATAGGCAATCCGAATGGCTACAAGCTTAATGTGTAAAACCCTTGGTGCAGCATGCCTTGGGCTTTCCATGGCCTGTGCGTCCCCAGTTGCATTTGCGATCGCGGACGTTCTTGAAACCCCAGCGCGTCCAACGGAGCTGGCTCCGGACAATCTTCTGAACGATGTTGAGCGTGCCGGTGACCGCCTTGTTGCGGTGGGCGAGCGTGGCCATATCATCTACTCCGACGACGAAGGCGCCAGCTGGACCCAGGCCGAGGTGCCGGTGTCGGTGACCCTGACCGGAGTGGACTTTGGCAGCGAGACGCACGGCTGGGCGGTCGGTCACAGCGGTGTGGTGCTGCATTCGGACAATGCCGGTGAAAGTTGGTCAGTGCAGTTGACCGGTGTCCGCGCCGCGGAGCTGGCGATCGAGAGCCAGAAAGAAGCGATTGCCGCCATGGAGGAGCGGGTCGAATCCGCCCCCGAGGACGAGAAGTCGGATCTTGAGTGGGCGCTGGATGACTTGTACTTCACCCTGGAGAACATGGAAGCCGACCTCGACGTTGGTCCGGTGAATCCCTTCCTCGATGTCTGGTTCGACAACCAGGATCACGGCTTTGCCCTGGGTGCCTACGGCCTGTTCTTCCGCACCCAGGACGGTGGCGAGAGCTGGCAGGACTGGTCGCCCAAGCTGGACAACCCGCAGAAGTTTCACCTGAACGCCCTGACCCAGATTGGCGGTGGTGCCCTGGTCATGGTGGGTGAGGCCGGCCAGATCCACGTCTCCGTGGACCAGGGTGAGACCTGGGAGCGCCGCGAGAGCCCTTACCCAGGCTCGCTGTTCGGTGTCGTTGGCACCGGCCGGGTCAATGAAGTGCTGGCCTTCGGCCTGCGCGGCACCCTGATGTTTTCTTCCGACCTGGGCAAATCCTGGTCCATGGTCACCACCGGCTCGACCGCCACCCTGAACGACGGTGCTTCGCAAAAGGACCGGATCATTCTGGTCGGTAACGGCGGTGCCGTGCTCACCAGTGGTAACGGTGGCGACACCTTCCGCGAGTATCTGCGCGATGACCGGCAAGGTGTGATGAGCGTTGTGCCGGTTTCCGGTACCGACCTGCTGCTGGTCGGCGAAGGTGGTGCGCAAAAAGCCGATGCCAAAGGCAAAAACCTTCAATAACGCCCTGATGTGGCAACAATCGAACCGAAAATAGAGGGGCTTTTGAATGTCCAACCCTAAGCATGACAAGGGCGAGCATTACCTGACGACGCCAAAGGCGGAGCCGTTTCTGGAACGCCTGATCTTTAACAACCGTGCCCTGATCCTGATGGGCTTCCTCGTGCTGACGCTCTTCCTCGGCTACAACGCCGTGAAGATTCAGCCCGACGCCAGTTTCGAGCGGATGATCCCGCTGGAGCATCCGTACATCGTCAACATGCTGGATCACCGGGACGACCTGCAGAACCTGGGCAACTTCGTCCGGATCGCGGTTGAAGTGGAAGAAGGTGACATCTTCAGCGCCGAGTACATGGAGACGCTGAAGCAGATCACCGACGAGGTTTTCTACCTGGACGGCGTTGACCGGTCCGGTCTGAAGTCCATGTGGACCTCCAACGTGCGCTGGGTGGAAGTGACCGAGCAGGGCTTCCAGGGCGGCACGGTGATTCCGGACGATTACGACGGTTCGGCCTCCAGCCTGGAGCAGCTGCGCCAGAACGCACTGCGTTCCAACGAAGTAGGGCGACTGATTGCGGACAACTTCAAGTCCACCATCGTGTATGCCCCGCTGTATGAGAAGAACCCGGAAACCGGCCAGCCGCTGGACTACGGTGAGTTTTCCCGTCAGCTCGAAGAAAAGATTCGCGACAAGTACGAAGCCCAGAATCCCAACATCGAGATTCACATCGTTGGCTTCGCCAAGAAAGTTGGTGACCTGATCGAGGGCATCGGCGCCATTGCCTGGTTTGCCGGTATCACCATCGCCCTGACCACGCTGCTGCTGTTCTGGTACTCCCGTTGCATCGCGGGCACCCTGGTGCCGGTGTTTACCTCCATCATTGCCGTGTTCTGGCAGCTGGGTGCACTGCGCCTGCTGGGCTACGGCCTGGATCCCTATTCGGTTCTGGTCCCGTTCCTGGTCTTCGCCATCGGCATCAGTCACGGCGTGCAGATCGTGAACGCCATGGCGGTCGAGGCGGCCAAGGGCTTCGACTCGGTGACCGCGGCCCGTCTGGCGTTCCGTGCCCTGTACATTCCGGGCATGCTGGCGCTGATCTCCGACGCCTTCGGCTTCCTGACCCTGTTCTTCATCGAAATCGACGTGATCCGGGACCTGGCGGTCGCCGCCGGTATCGGTGTCGCCTTCGTGATTGTCACCAACCTGGTGTTGCACGTTCTAATCATGTCCTACATCGGCATCTCCAAGGGTGGCGTCAAGCACGTGCAGAACCACGGCGAAAAGCAGGACCGCAAATGGCGCATCATGTCCTACTTCTCCCATCCCGGTGTGGCGCCGATCTCCCTGCTGATCGCAGTGGTGGGCCTTGGCCTGGGTCTGTACTACAAGCAGGACCTGAAAATCGGTGACCTGGATCGCGGCGCGCCGGAACTGCGGGCCGATTCCCGCTACAACAAGGACAACGCCTTCCTCATCGACAATTACTCGACCAGTGCCGACGTGCTGGTAGTGATGGTGAAGACGCCGGTTGAGCAGTGCACCCAGCACGATGTTCTGCGCGCCATGGACAGCCTGCAGTGGCAGCTCCAGAACACCCCGGGCGTGCAGTCGTCGGTGTCACTGGCGGACGTCTCCAAGATCACCACCAAGGCGCTGAACGAAGGTAACTGGAAGTGGTTCGAAATCTCCCGGAACCAGACCATCATCAACGCATCCATCCGGAACGCACCGTCCGGTCTGATCAACACCGACTGCAGCCTGACCCCGGTGCTGGTGTTCCTGGAAGATCACAAGGCGGAAACCCTGCAGACTGTGGTGGCAAGCGTTGAGGAGTTTGCCGAAAGCGCCAACAACGAGGATCACACCTTCCTGCTGGCGGCCGGTAACGCCGGTGTCGAGGCGGCCACCAACGAGGTCATCTCGAGCGCCAAGGACAAGATGCTGATCATGGTGTACGGCGTAGTGAGCCTGCTGTGCCTGTTGACGTTCCGGTCCGTGCGGGCGGTGCTGTGTATCGTGGTGCCGCTGGGTCTGACCTCGATCCTGTGTGAGGCGATCATGGCGGTGTCCGGTATCGGCATCAAGGTGGCCACGCTGCCGGTGATCGCGCTGGGTGTGGGTATCGGTGTCGACTACGGCATCTATATCTACAGCAAGCTCGAGAAGTTCCTGCTGGAGGGCAAGACCCTGCAGGACGCCTACTTCGAGACCCTGAAGTCCACCGGTAAGGCGGTCATGTTCACCGGGGTGACCCTGGGCCTGGGCGTGGTGACCTGGATCTTCTCGCCCATTAAATTCCAGGCCGATATGGGTTTCCTGCTGTTCTTCATGTTCCTGTGGAACATGGTGGGAGCCATCTGGCTGCTGCCGGCACTGGCGCGTTTCCTGCTGCGTCCGGACCGGATGCTGGCCAAGGCCCGCGCCTCGAAATAAGCATTTCTGACGCTGCAAAAAAGCCCGCTCAGCGGGCTTTTTTGTTTTCCGGTCAACCGCTTAGCCCAAAAAGTCTAACTTTATTTATACTATCAAGTGGTCTATGTTCTAAGACGAACCCTAAGCTTGTTCGTAGTACTCGACTCGCTTTAAACCACAACTATCAGAAAAAGGAAGAACTCACATGACACTGAAACTTAAGGTATCCGCGCTTGCTGTAGCTGCTGCCGTGAGCTTCGGGGCCACCTCGACCTCGGTTTCTGCCCAGGAGCAGCGTTTTGTGACGATCGGCACAGGGGGTGTCACGGGTGTTTATTATCCAGCCGGTGGCGCCATTTGCCGACTGGTCAACATGGACCGTAAAGAGCACGGCATCCGTTGCTCCGTTGAAAGCACCGGTGGCTCGGTCTACAACCTGAACGCCATCCGCCAGGGCGAGCTCGACCTGGCCGTTGCCCAGTCCGACTGGCAGTACCACGCCTACAACGGCACCAGCCAGTTCAAGGACGACGGCGCCAACAAAGACCTGCGGGCGGTCTTCTCCCTGCACCCGGAGCCGTTCACCGTGGTCGCCAGCAAGGGTTCCGGCATCACCAGCTTCGAAGACCTGGAAGGCAAGCGGGTCTCCGTGGGCAACCCGGGTTCCGGTCAACGCGCCACCGCCGAAGTGCTGATGGAGGAAATGGGCTGGAGCATGGACAAGTTCTCCTTGGCCGCCGAGCTGAAAGCGGCGGAGCAGTCCCAGGCCCTGTGTGACGGCAACATCGACGCCTTCTTCTACACCGTCGGTCACCCGTCCGGCTCCATCAAGGAAGCCACCACGTCCTGCGACAGCGTGCTGGTGAACGTGGAGAACGACGCCACCGCGAAGCTGATTGCCGACAACCCGTACTATCGCGAAGCCACCATCCCGGGCGGCATGTACCGTGGCAGTGACGAGGACGTGACCACCTTCGGTGTCGCCGCGACCTTCGTGTCTTCCACCGACGTGGCCGACGACGTGGTGTACGAAGTGGTCAAGGCGGTGTTCGAGAACTTCGACAGCTTCAAGCGCCTGCATCCGGCCTTCGCTAACCTGAAGAAGGAAGAGATGGTCTCCGACGCGCTGAGTGCGCCCCTGCACCCGGGTGCCGCGAAGTACTACAAAGAAGCCGGCCTGATCGACTGATCCCGGCCCATGCGTAAGCGGCCGCGGGCGCTGGTGCCCGCGGCCGGTTTTGACCCTCCCGTTTTCCTGTGACAGGACTCAGCTATGACCAATAGCGACCCGAGAGCCGGGAACGACATCGACAAGCAGAAAGTCGAAGAGTTTCTTCAGACCGAATCCGGTGGCAGGGCCACCACAGGCGCAGCAGCGGTAATCCTGTTTGTCGTTCCTTTGCTCTGGTCTCTTTTCCAGCTCTGGATAGCGTCTCCGCTTCCCTATATTTTTGAGTTCGGTGTCTTCAATTCCACCGAATCGAGATCCATTCACCTGGCTTTTGCAGCGTTCCTGGCCTTCGCGGCTTTCCCGATGATTCGGGGCAGGCACGCCAATCACGTGCCTGTGTACGACTGGATTCTCGCCTTGGCGGCCGCCTTCGCAGCCTCCTATCTGTACATATTCTACGATCAGCTTGCGACCCGACCCGGTGCCCCTAACACCCAGGACATGGTCGTTGCACTGGGCGGTCTGGTCCTGCTCCTGGAGGCCACCCGTCGCTCGCTCGGTCTGCCCCTGACCATCGTGGCCGGGGTGTTCATCGTCTATTCCCTGGCCGGCCCCTACATGCCGGACGTCATTTCCCACAAGGGCGCCAGCCTCAGCAAACTGGCTTCGCACCAGTGGCTGGGCACCGAAGGCGTGTTCGGGGTGGCCCTCGGGGTTTCCACCAGTTTCGTGTTCCTGTTCGTGCTCTTCGGCGCACTGCTGGAGCGGGCTGGTGCCGGTAACTACTTCATCAAGGTGGCCTATGCGCTGCTCGGTCACATGCGTGGCGGGCCGGCCAAGGCCGCCGTGGTGTCCAGTGGCCTGAGTGGCGTGATCTCCGGTTCCTCCATTGCCAACGTGGTGACCACCGGTACCTTTACCATCCCGCTCATGAAGCGGGTCGGCTTCCCGGCGACCAAGGCCGGTGCGGTTGAAGTGGCGGCCTCCACCAATGGCCAGCTGACGCCGCCGATCATGGGCGCGGCCGCTTTCCTGATGGTGGAGTACGTGGGCATCTCCTACCTGGAGGTCATCAAACACGCCATTCTGCCGGCGATGATTTCCTACGTGGCGCTGATCTACATCGTGCACCTGGAAGCCTGCAAGCTGAACATGAAGGGCATCGAGCGCCTGGACCGCCCGACGCTGGCCCAGCGCATGCTCAACTGGGTGGTGATCCTGCTGGGGCTGATCGTGCTGACCCTGGTGGTCTACTACGGCATTGGCTGGATGAAGGCCTGGCTCGGCGCCGCCGCGCTCTGGGTCCTGACGCCGCTGCTGGTGGCGGTGTACGTCGGTCTGGTGGCCTACGCCACCCGGTTCCCGGCGCTGGAGGAGGACGACCCCGAAACGTCGATGGACGAGCTGCCTCCGGTCGGTCCCACGGTCAAGACCGGGTTGTACTTCCTGTTGCCGGTGGTGGTGCTGGTCTGGTGTCTGACCGTGGAGCGGTTCTCGCCGCAGCTGTCGGCGTTCTGGGCCACCGTGTTCATGATCTTCATCGTGGTTACCCAGGGGCCGCTGAAGGCCTTCTTCCACAAGCAGGGCCACTACGGGCATCAGTTCAAGCAGGGCATGGTTGATCTGGCCCATTCCCTGGTTACCGGCGCCCGCAACATGGTGGGTATTGGTGTGGCCACCGCGACCGCCGGCATTGTGGTCGGGACCGTGACCCTGACCGGCATCGGCCTGGTCATGACCCAGTTCGTGGAGTTCATCTCCGGCGGCAACCTGCTGCTGATGCTGATCTTCACCGCCATTATCAGCTTGATCCTGGGCATGGGGCTGCCGACCACCGCGAATTACATCGTGGTGTCGACCCTTATGGCGCCGGTTATCGTCACCCTCGGGGCTGCCAATGGCCTGTTGGTGCCGCTGATTGCCGTGCACCTGTTCGTGTTCTACTTCGGCATCCTGGCGGACGACACGCCGCCGGTGGGGTTGGCGGCCTACGCTGCGGCCGCCATATCCGGGGCCGATCCTATACGAACGGGTGTGCAGGGCTTCACCTACGACATCCGGACCGCGATCCTGCCGTTCATGTTCATCTTCAACACCCAGCTGCTGTTGATCGGGCTGACCGGGTGGATCGATCTGCTGGTCACCATCTTCAGTGCGGTCACGGCCATGCTGGTGTTCTCGGCCGCGACCCAGGGCTTCTGGTTCACCAAAACCCGTTGGTGGGAAACCGTGCTGTTGCTGCTGATCACCTTCACCCTGTTCCGTCCCGGTTTCTGGTGGGACATGGTGTACCCGCCCACGGAAAACCGGCCGGGTGCCGAGGTGTTGCAGTACGTTGAGGAAGTGCCTGCGGACGATCCGATCATCATCCAGGCCTCTGGCATGTCGATCGATGGCGAGGAGGTCTCCAAGTACCTGCGCCTGCCATTGCCGGAGGCCGAGACACCGGCCCAGCGCCTGGCCGCGGCCGGCCTGGAAGTGTCGCCTCAGGGCGAGCAGATGGTGGTTGATTTCGTGAACTTTGGCAGCATTGCCGAGCAGGCCGGGATCAGCTTCGGCTGGACCATCGACGCGGTGCAGGTGCCGTTGGAGCGTCCGCCGAAAGAGCTGATGTTCATCCCGGCCCTGATCCTGCTGGCCATCATGGCCTTTGGCCAGCTGCGACGACGGGCCCGGGAGCGCGCCAGCGCCCAACCCGCCTGACGGGCTGTAACCGGCCCTCGGTCCGTAAAAACCCGGCATTAACCTGCCGGGTTTTTTTCTGTTAGACTCGCGGTCGAATCGGCCCGCGGTTTGTGTCGTGGACGCCCGTTATCACGTGGTCTCTGGTATAGATCACCGCTGAGCAACCAACTGGAGTGTATTCATGCCCGTCGTTACCCTGCCGGACGGCAGCCATCGTAGTTTTGCAGAACCCGTAACCGTACATGACGTCGCCGCTGACATCGGCGCCGGCCTGGCCAAGGCTGCCCTGGCGGGCCGCGTTGACGGCAAGCTGGTCGACACCAGTCATCGCATCGAAGACGATGCCGAACTGGCGATCATCACCGATCGTGACGAGGACGGTGTCGACATCATCCGTCACTCCACCGCGCACCTGCTGGCCATGGCCGTGAAAGAGCTGTTTCCCTCGGCCCAGGTCACCATCGGCCCGGTGATCGACAATGGCTTCTATTACGATTTCAAATTCGACCGCCCGTTTACCAACGAAGACCTGGCGCGGATCGAGAAGCGCATGGAAGAGCTGTCCAAGCAGGACATTCCGGTTTCCCGTTCGGTTCTGTCGCGGGATGAGGCGGTCAAGCTGTTCGATGAGATGGGCGAGGAGTACAAGGTCCGGATCATCGAGGACATTCCCGGTGATGAGGATCTGTCCTTCTACCGTCAGGGCGAGTTCATCGACCTGTGTCGTGGCCCGCACGTGCCCAGCACCGGCAAGCTCAAGGCGTTCAAGCTGACCAAGGTGGCGGGTGCCTACTGGCGTGGCGACACCGGCAACGAGCAGCTGCAGCGGGTGTATGGCACCGCCTGGGGCAACAAGAAAGATCTGAAGGCGTACCTGCATCGCCTGGAAGAGGCCGAGAAGCGCGATCACCGCAAGGTGGGCAAGAAGCTGGGTCTGTTCCACATGCAGGAAGAAGCGCCGGGCATGGTGTTCTGGCACCCGGCGGGCTGGTCGGTGTACCAGGAAATCGAGCAGTACATGCGCGACACCCTGCATCGCCACGGCTACCAGGAGATCAAGACCCCGCAGGTGGTCTCGCGCACCCTGTGGGAGAAGTCCGGGCACTGGGACAAGTTCCACGACGACATGTTCACCACCGAGTCGGAGAAGCACGACTTCGCTATCAAGCCGATGAACTGTCCGTGCCACATCCAGGTGTTCAACCAGGGTCTGAAGAGTTACAAGGACCTGCCGCTGCGACTGGCGGAGTTCGGCTCCTGTCACCGGAACGAGGCCTCCGGCGCACTGCACGGCCTGATGCGGGTGCGTGGCTTTACCCAGGACGACGCCCACATCTTCTGCGAAGAAGACGCCATTCAGGAAGAGGTGTCTCGTTTCATCGACCTGCTGCACGAAGTCTACAAGGACTTCGGCTTCGATCAGATCCTGTACAAGCTGTCCACTCGTCCCGAGAAGCGGGTCGGCTCGGACGAGGTCTGGGACAAGTCGGAGGCCGCTCTGGAGGAGGCGCTCAATCGCGAGGGCGTGGATTGGGAACTGCTGCCGGGTGAGGGCGCGTTCTACGGTCCGAAGATCGAATTCTCCCTGAAGGACTGCATTGGCCGGGTCTGGCAGTGTGGCACCATCCAGGTGGACTTCTCCATGCCGGGTCGTCTCGGTGCCCAGTACGTGGCGGACAACTCCGAGCGCAAGACCCCGGTCATGCTGCACCGGGCAGTGCTGGGTTCGTTCGAGCGCTTCATCGGTATCCTGATCGAAGAGTACGAGGGCGCATTCCCGACCTGGCTGGCGCCAACCCAGGTGGCGGTGCTGAATATCACCGACAACCAGCGGGAATATTGCCAGAATCTGGCCAAAAAGCTGGATTCTTTGGGCTATAGGGTTAATGCTGACTTGAGAAACGAGAAGATCGGCTTTAAAATCCGCGAGCATACTCTTAACAAGGTTCCCTATCTTGTCGTCGTCGGCGACAAGGAAATCGAGAACAATGCGGTGGCGGTACGCACCCGCAAGGGCGAGGACCTGGGAACCTTATCGCTTGAAGCGTTCGAACAGCTGCTGGCTGAGGAAGTCGAGCGCAAGGGCAGAACCAAGACGGAGATCTAATTATTAAACAGCGAACGAATCGGGGTGGGCGCACACCAAAGGCGCCGATCAATGAGAATATTGACGCAACCGAAGTCCGCCTGATTGACGCAGAAGGCAATCAGGTAGGGGTAGTACCAATTGAGGATGCTCTGAAGCACGCTGAAGAGGCATCTCTTGACCTGGTCCAGGTTACGGATTCCGATCCGATCGTCTGTAAGATAATGGACTACGGCAAGAAGATCTTCGACGAGAAAAAGGCCAAGGCGGCTGCCAAGAAAAAGCAGAAGCAGACGCAGGTCAAAGAGCTGAAGTTCCGTCCAGGAACTGAAGAAGGGGATTATCAGGTCAAACTACGCAACCTGGTACGTTTCCTTGAGAACGGGGACCGCGGCAAGATCACCATTCGTTTCCGCGGCCGTGAGATGGCACACCAAGAAATTGGTATGAAGCTCATGGCCCGCATTGAGGCGGATGTTGAGGAGCTGGCCACGGTAGAGATGCGGCCGAAAATGGAAGGCCGGCAGATGACCATGGTAGTGGCGCCCCGCAAGAAGAAGTGAACCTGATCGGGTCACAGTCCCCCGCGGTTGCGGGGGATTTGTCGTTCAGGGACACATGCGTTTACTGAAAATAGAATGCGGAGTTTTAAAAAATGCCTAAGATGAAAACCAAAAGTGGAGCCACGAAACGGTTCAAGAAAACCGCCACTGGCTTCAAGCACAAGCAGTCCTTCACCAGTCATATCCTGACCAAGAAGAGCCCTAAGCGTAAGCGTCAGCTCCGCGGTACCAAGCTGATCGCCAAGTCTGATGTGGCTTCCATCAAGCGTATGACCTCGTGCTAAGTGCACGCTGATCATTCCGGAACAGGTTTATCAAGGTAGAAGGATTAAAGTATGGCTCGTGTAAAACGTGGTGTGGTCGCACGCCGTCGTCACAAAAAGATTCTCAATCAGGCCAAAGGTTACTACGGTGCCCGTAGCCGTGTATTCCGCGTTGCCAAGCAGGCGGTTATCAAGGCCGGTCAGTACGCTTACCGCGACCGTCGTAACCGCAAGCGTGCGTTCCGCGCGCTGTGGATTGCCCGTATCAACGCGGGTGCCCGCGCGAACGGTCTGTCCTACAGCCGTCTGATCGCTGGCCTGAAGAAGGCAAACGTTGAAATCGATCGTAAGGTTCTGGCCGACCTGGCCATGAACGAGCAGCAGGCGTTTGCCGCTGTAGTCGAGAAAGCCAAAGCGTCCCTGTGATCGCTTAAGCTCTTCATCGATTGCTGATCGATACGGGCGTCTCATGGCATCATGAAGACGCCCACTGATAGGGGAAGGGCACGCTCTTCCCCTATTTTTGTTTATAGAATTCGTTTTCGTACTCCCATTTCTGGTTTGGAGCAGGGTCAATGGAAAACCTGGAGCAACTGGTTCAGGACGGTCTGGCTGCGGTGGACAAGGCCGACAGCCTGCAGGCGCTTGATCAAATTCGTGTCGAATACCTCGGTAAAAAAGGTGTGATCACCCAGCAGGCAAAGACCCTGGGCAAGCTGTCGGCAGAAGAGCGCCCTGCGGCCGGCCAGAAAATCAACGAGGCCAAGGGCCAGGTCGAACAGGCCATCAACGCCCGCCGCGCCGACCTCGAGCGCGCCGCCATTGAGCAGAAGCTGGCCAGCGAATCCATCGATGTGACCCTGCCGGGCCGGGGCCAGGACCTGGGCGGCCTGCATCCGGTGACCCGCACCCTCGAACGCATTGAACAGTTCTTCGCCCGGGCTGGCTACACCGTGGAGCAGGGCCCGGAAATCGAAGACGATTACCACAACTTCGAGGCCCTGAATATTCCCGGTCACCACCCGGCGCGTGCCATGCACGACACCTTCTATTTCAATCCGGGCACGCTGCTGCGCACTCACACCTCGCCGGTGCAGATCCGCACCATGGAGACCGACAAGCCGCCGTTCCGGATGATTTGCCCGGGCCGGGTCTATCGTTGCGACTCCGACATGACCCACACCCCCATGTTCCACCAGGTTGAGGGGCTGTTGGTCGAGAAAGACGTCAGTTTTGCCGATCTGAAAAGCACGGTGGAGGAGTTCCTTCGGGTGTTCTTCGAGCGGGATCTGAAAGTGCGGTTCCGTCCGTCGTATTTTCCGTTCACCGAGCCTTCCGCCGAGGTGGATATCGAGTGGGGCCGGGAAGCGGACGGCAGCATCAAATGGCTGGAAGTGATGGGCTGTGGCATGGTCCACCCCAAAGTGTTTGAGCATTGCGGTATTGATGCCGAAGAGTACCGTGGTTTCGCGTTTGGCCTGGGGGTGGAGCGCCTGGCCATGCTGCGCTACGGCGTGAACGATCTGCGGATGTTTTTCGAGAACGATTTGCGCTTCCTGCGCCAGTTCCGTTAATCCGACGTTGTCTACGGCATTCAAATCACCAGTCGAAACCGCATCAGGACAAGGCATAAACCATGAAATTCAGTGAACAGTGGCTGCGCGAGTGGGTTAACCCGGCAATCGGAACCCAGGAATTGATGGACCAGATCACCATGGCCGGTCTGGAAGTGGATGGCTTCGAACCCGTTGCCGGCCAGTTTACCGGCGTGGTCGTCGGACAAGTGCAATCGGTCGAGCCGCACCCGGACGCCGACAAGTTGCGGGTCTGCCAGGTCAGTGACGGCCAGCAGACGGTGCAGGTGGTCTGTGGCGCGCCCAACGTTCGGGACGGCCTGAAAGTCCCCTTCGCCGTGGTGGGTGCGGTACTGCCGGGCGACTTCAAGATCAAGAAGGCCAAGCTTCGTGGCCAGCCCTCCGAAGGTATGCTCTGCTCCGAATCCGAGCTGGGTCTGTCCGACAGTCATGACGGCCTGATGGAGTTGCCGGCGGATGCCCCGGTCGGGCAGGACATTGCCGAATTCCTGAAGCTCAATGACGTGACCATCGACGTCGACCTGACGCCGAACCGCGCCGACTGCCTGTCTATCAAGGGCATCGCGCGCGAGGTTGGCGTGCTGAACAGCCTGGTGGTGGAAGAGCCGGAAATTCCGGCGGTGCATGCCGTGCATTCCGAGGTTCCGGACATCCGCGTCGAGGCGCCGGCGGGCTGCCCGCGGTATCTGGGCCGCGTTCTGCGCAACGTCAATCTCAAGGCGGAATCGCCGTTGTGGATGCAGGAAAAGCTGCGCCGCTCAGGCATCCGGTCCATCGACGCGGCCGTGGATGTTACCAACTACGTCCTGCTGGAGTTGGGCCAGCCCATGCACGCGTTCGACCGCTCCGAAATCCAGGGTGGCATCGTGGTGCGCATGGCCGAAACCGGTGAAAAGCTGGTGCTGCTCGACGGCCAGGAAGTGGAGCTAACCGATCAGACCCTGATCATCGCCGACCATGAGAAGCCCATTGCCATTGCCGGCGTCATGGGTGGCGAGCATTCCGGGGTCAGCGGCAACACCGGTGACCTGGTGCTGGAGTCCGCTTATTTCGATCCGATTACCTTGGCCGGCAAGGCACGTCACTACGGCCTGCACACCGACGCTTCGCACCGGTTCGAGCGCGGCGTGGACTACAAGCTCGCGCGCCAGGCCATGGAGCGTGCCACCCAGTTGCTGCTGGACATAGTCGGCGGTGAGCCGGGTGAAATTGTCGAGGTGGTGAGCGACGAGCATCTGCCCAAGGATCGCCTGGTGGACCTGCGCTCCCAGCGACTTTACGACGTGCTGGGTCTGGAGATCGATCGCACCACGGTGGAAGAGATTCTGACCCGTCTGGGCCTGCACATCGAGAAACTGCTGAAGGACGGCTGGCGCGTGAGCGTGCCGAGCTTCCGTCCGGACATTGCCATCGAAGAGGACCTGATCGAGGAAGTCGGGCGCATCTTTGGCTACAACAACCTGCCGGTGACCGAGCCCATTGGCTCCCTTGGCCTGCGTCAGCAGGACGAGGCGACCCGCCCGGTGTCGGCCATTCGCAACTTCTTTGTCGGTCACGGCTACCAGGAGGCGGTGACCTATAGCTTCGTGGACCCGAAGGTCCAGCAGCTGATTGACCCGGAGCGTGAGGGCATTGCCCTGGCCAACCCGATTTCATCCGATCTGTCGGTGATGCGCACCACCCTGTGGAGCGGGCTGCTGAAAACCGTGGCCTACAATCAGAATCGCCAGCAGGGTCGCATTCGACTGTTCGAGACCGGTCTGCGCTTTGAGCAGTCGGACCAGCGCATCGACCAGCAGCAAATGCTGGCGGGCGTCGTGGTTGGAGGGCAGTACCCCGAAAACTGGGCAAACGGTCGCAGAACCGCCGACTTCTTTGATGTAAAAGGGGAATTGGAAAGCCTGTTCCGCTTGCTGGGCGTCGAGATCCAGTTTGTCGGCAGCCAGCATCCAGCCCTGCATCCGGGCCAGACCGCCGAGCTGCTTCGCGACGGCGAACATGTCGGCTGGCTGGGCACATTGCACCCACAAGTTCAGAAAAATCTGGAACTTAATGGCACGATCCTGATGTTTGAGCTATTCTTGAACTCAATCGTTACCGGTTATGTGCCTAATTTCAAAGAAATTTCGAAATTCCCGGAAGTTCGCCGGGATTTGGCTATCATTATCGGGAGCGATGTGGCGTTTGCCGACGTCGAGCGTGTCGCCCGAAAGCACGCTGGCGAGCGGCTGACGGCCTTGCGTGCATTTGACGTGTACGAAGGGGAGAGTCTGGGTGAAGGCAACCGCAGCCTGGCTCTGAGCCTGTTCTGGCAGCACCCCGAACGCACGTTGAATGAAGATGAGGTTCACACACTCTTCAACGGCGTGATCGACGCCCTGAAAGAAGAGTTGGGGGCAACACTGAGGAGTTAAGAGACATGGCGGCTTTGACGAAAGCGGAAATGGCAGAGCGGTTGTACGAGGAGTTGGGCCTCAACAAGCGCGAAGCAAAGGAAATGGTAGAAGCCTTTTTCGACGAAATCAGGGGCGCCCTCAGTCACAACGAGCAGGTCAAATTGTCGGGCTTCGGCAACTTTGACCTGCGCGACAAGAAGCAGCGGCCCGGCCGAAATCCGAAGACTGGGGAAGAGATCCCCATCAGCGCCCGGCGTGTGGTGACCTTCCGTCCCGGACAAAAACTAAAGCAAAAAGTAGAAGCCTATGCTGGAACCCAGTCATAACAACGAACTGCCCACCATCCCGGGCAAACGCTACTTCACCATCGGTGAGGTCGCCGACCTGTGTGCGGTCAAAGCCCACGTGTTGCGGTATTGGGAGCAGGAGTTCCCCCAGCTGTCGCCGGTCAAGCGCCGGGGCAATCGTCGCTACTATCAGCGCGCAGACGTCATCACCATCCGTCAGATCCGCAGCCTGCTGTACGATCAGGGCTACACCATTGGCGGTGCCAAGCAGAAGCTCAGCAGTCACGAGGTGAAGGACGATACCTCCCAGTACAAGCAGCTGATCCGGCAGATGATCACCGAGCTTGAAGACGTGCTGGAGGTGCTGAACGCACCGGCGAAGTGAAGGCAGTTTTTGCGACGAACACTGAAAAGCCGAAGCCAGATTCTGGTTTCGGCTTTTTTGATGCCTCTGCGAAGGCTGGGCGGGTCAGGCAAGCGGGCACAAAAAAGGCAGCCAAATTGGCTGTCTTGTTAGGGGAGTTTGGTCGGGACGGTAGGATTTGAACCTGCTACTCCCAGCACTTCATAAAGATAACTTTCCATCCAGCCCAATCTAAGCAAAATCAGACGTAATTTTATGCAATTTATATTAAAAGAATATTTTATGTTCTCTATCTAAGGAAATCCGTTGGCACCCAGTTTAAGTGAACGAGTAACGGTGGCCAAACGGTGACGAGGGCTCAGGTTAGTACGGACTGGGTGATGGAGGCTATTCCAGATAAGCAGATGAACACAAAGCCAGACAAATCAGATTGGCTAACGGAGTGTAGTGGTCAAGAAGAAAGGAGCGACAAAGGCTTTTTTTAGGTTCAGCATTTTCGGTGTATTCCTTGTTTTTATTTATGTTCGACGTTTTCATTAGCGCCAATTGAGACTTAGGGTGGCGGCTGAATCTACAGGTATGTAGAGGAGGCGATCACCTTCGGGCTCAGTGAGTTTAAAGAAGCATCATTACTCCAATTGCGATCAACACTGCCCTGAGACTGGTTAGCAACTTTTTGCAGGGACAAGATCAAGCGCTTGTGGCCGCGATTACCATGATTTCTACTAATACATCTTTGGATGCCAGGCGCGCTTCGACAGTTGCTCTCGCCGGCGCAGCACCTTCTGGCAACCAGTTAGTCCAAACATCATTCATCGCTGTGAAATCTCGATCGATGTCTTTTAGCCATATCTGAGCGCTTAATAGGCGGCTACGGTCAGAGCCCGAAGCCATAAGTAGTTCATCAATTTTTGATAAAACTTCCAGGGTTTGACCTCTTATGTCTAATTTACGGTTGGTAGATACCTGTCCAGAAAAAAATATCGTTCCGTTGTAAATTACCGCTCCTGAGAGACGGGGTGATTTATTTATACGACCAATGTTCATCAAAGGCTCCATTTGTTAGTTTTAACTGTTTTTAAATTTTTATTGACGACTAAGTCCATCCAGCTTGATCGTTGGCGACCGCCCTTCAATTAAGCTGCTTACTATCTCGGCACTGCCACAGGCGAGTGTGAAGCCAAGACTGCCATGCCCAATGTTCAGCCAAAGATTATCTATGCTAGATGCGCCTAGAACCGGCGTTCCTTCAGGTGTTGCTGGTCGCATACCTGCCCAAGCATCCGCATGCTGGAAATCCCCTGCATACGGAAAGCTGTTTTGTGCAATCTTCCGGAGGTCAGCAACACGTCCTGTACTTATGCCAGAATCCCATCCACCAATATCGACCATGGCAGCTACTCTCAATTGGTCATCTAGACGGGCATACACCACCTTATTGTCATAATCGGTGACGTTAGTTTCTGGCACGCCCTCACGACCTTGCAGTGAAAGGCTAAGGCTGTAACCTTTTAACGGATAAACAGGCACTTTTATTCCAAGAGAATCCAAAAGCGAAACGCTACCAATTCCCGCAGCAATCACGACATGATCAAACTCCAACTCATCAATACCCATACATAATGCTTTGGCTTTACTTCGATCCAACTGCAGCGTTGACACCTTCCTGCCGGTATGTAGATGGAAGCCACTGGATAGTCGAAGACGGTCAAGCAGCTGCTTGCAGAAACGGTGGCAGTCTGCCACCTCATCTCCAGGCGCATAAATTCCACCTTGCAGCTTTGCGTACAAATGACGTAACGCAGGTTCAGTCTCCAGGCACTGGTTCGGACTTAGGACTTGATATTCATCCCTTGATTGCGCATCACTTGCTTTGCGCCAGCTACTGCGGTGACGGTAAACCACAAGCTTGCCGTTGGCGCGCCAGGCAAAACCATCCAAACAATCTTGTTCGCGCCATTTGCGCAAAACCCTTTGACTGAGTAGTGCCAAGCGCAGAAGATGAGCTGAGTTGCGTTTGTTTACCGATTGCCTGCAGGCAAGCAAAAAAGCCATGCACCAGCGCCACTGCTTTGGGCAGAATTTAGGTCGAAAGCGCAGAGGGGAACTACTCCGAAGCATCCAGCCTAGCGCCTGAAAAGGCACACCAGAATCTGCCAACGGAGCGACGTACCGGTAACTTAGTTGCCCTCCATTGGCAAAACTGGTTTCAAGTGCAACGTTGTCACGTTGCTCGATAAGGTCGACTTCATGCCCATTGCGCACCAGTGCATAGGCTGTAGTTAGGCCGATCACGCCACCACCAATTACCGCTATTCGCATATCCAACCCTCCGAAGATCGATAGATTGAGGATATGAGGATCACTAGCTTGACTTCTAATGAAAATTCGATTGGTTGTGATAATCTCTGGTTATGTGTTGGATGGTCTATAATCGAATTATGTTTCTTCAATAAATATAATTTGGATTAACAATATTTTTGTTTGTTAAATTGATTTCAATGTTGATATAAAGTTGCTGGATTGTGTTTTTTTGTTTTAAGTGTTTGGGTTTATATTTAAATAATTAGTTTAATTTTTTATTTCTTTTGTTGGGGATAAGTTTTAATTATGAATGTGCGGCATATAGAGTTGTTTCAAGCTATATTGCAAACGGGTACACTGACCGCTGCTGCTGAGTTATTAAATATTTCGCAGCCTGCCGCCAGTAAAATGCTTCAGCATGCTGAGCAACAGCTAGGGTTTTCTTTATTTGATCGCGTACGTGGTAAGCTTCAAGCAACCGCTGAGGCACGTATCCTCCAGCAGAAAACCGAGAGTCTGTTTTTTGACTTACAGAGCCTGCGCCGCCTAGCTCAGAGCTTGCGTCGTGGTGAAGAGAGTTCTTTGCGTCTTGTTTGTACGCCAGCTCTGGCCCAAGACGTATTGCCCGCGGCTATATGTAAATGGAGAGAAGCCTATCCTCACGTTCACTGTGAGCTGGCCACGCAGCATACTTCTGAGATCATTCAGGCGTTGCTTTTACGTGAAGCAGATATAGGCCTAACCTTGCAACACGTTGAGCATTCTGGTTTACAAACTGAGTGCTTGTGCTTAGGGGGCATACGGGTAATTGCCCCTCCTGGGTGGTGGTCTGAAGAGGACTTAAGGCAGTCTGTCAATCTTCAATATCTGGCAGATAAGCCGCTGATCGGTATCGATGCGCAAGATGGATTGGGAGGACTGCTTCGGACTCACATTCAGGATCTTAGCCCGCGTCCTAAGATCAATACTTGGGTGCAGACTTACCAATTAGCAAAAGGCTTGGTTGAGGTCGGCCAGGGGCTTGCCTTGGTTGATCCCTTGACCGCCGCCCAAACAGGAGCCGGGGGCAAAGTGCAGGCGCGTTGTATAGAGCCTAGGTTGACGGTGCCTCTCTATCTGCTTTTTCGCATAGGCGAACGCACTTCTCTTGCCGGAAAGGCATTGATTCAGAGCATACGGGAATACGCCAAGGAGTTGTTTGATGATTGAGGTCGGGCAGAGCTCAAAGTGGGAAGAGGCGGGTGCTAGGGAGGTATGGAGGCTGCTTGGGAGAGAATTCGGGTAAGTGAAGTATCATGTTTTTGGTGGAGCCGTATCTTACAAAAGATTTGTTTGAACGACACGCAAATAAGGGTGACTGATTGGTGGCAGGAGATCTAAACGTTCGAGAAACGGTGACGGTAAAGGCTGTTTTCCAAACAAAACTTAGCCCGGTTCTTTCGATACCGGGCTAAGTTTTGATAATTCTGGTCGGGACGGCAGGATTTGAACCTGCGACCCCCTGCACCCCATGCAGGTGCGCTACCAAGCTGCGCTACGCCCCGAGACGCTGACGCCAGTGAGAAACTTGAGAGTTATCTCAGTGGCTTAGCGGGAGCGAAGTCTACACCAGGCCACCAGAAAAATAAACAGCCGCGCGCCATAAAAAATGCCCCCGGGCGATATTCCCGTCGGCGCCTCAGCGCAACTTGGTCTCTCTCAGCTTGAGGATGAATTCTGGCGGCTCAAAGGTGTTGGCCGTAGCGTGGGGCCAGTACTTGTCGAAGACGGTCATGCCGGTTTCGCCGTCGAGCAGGGCGCCGGGTTCCAGGAAGTGGAACAGGTCCATGTAGGAGTGCACCTCGGTTTTCGACGTGCGCCGGACAATGTGCTCCGGGCCGAGCTCCGAGGGGTGCCTGAGTCCGGAGGCCTCAAGCAGGTGTTGCAGGGCGTCCAGGGTGTTCTTGTGGTAGTTGAAGACCCGCTGGCTTTTCAGCTCCACATCCAGCTTGCCGCTGCGGCGAGGGTCCTGGGTGGCGACTCCGCTCGGGCAGCGTCCGGTGTGGCAGTTCAGGGCCTGGATGCAACCCAGGGAGAACATGTAACCGCGAGCGGAGTTGCACCAGTCGGCGCCGAGGGCCAGGGTGCGGGCGATGTTGAACGCCGAGGTGATCTTGCCGGCGGCGCCGATGGCGATGTCATCGCGCAGGTTGGTGCCGACCAGGGTGTTGTGAACCAGCAGCAGGGCCTCGTTCATCGGCATGCCGAGCCGGTTGATGAACTCCAGGGGCGCCGCACCGGTGCCGCCTTCGCCGCCGTCCACCACGATGAAGTCGGGTTTGCGCCGGGTTTCCAGCATCGCCTTCACAATTGCGAACCACTCCCAGGGGTGCCCGATGGCCAGTTTGAAGCCCACCGGCTTGCCACCGGACAGCTCCCGGAGGTGATCGACGAACTCGAGCAACTCCACCGGTGTGGTGAAGGCTGAGTGGCTCGCCGGCGACACGCAATCCTCTCCCACGGCGACGCCTCGCGCTTCGGCGATCTCCGGGGTCACCTTGGCGCCGGGCAGGATGCCCCCGTGGCCGGGTTTGGCGCCCTGGGACAGCTTGATCTCAATCATTTTCACCTGGTCCAGGCGCGCGTTGTCCCGAAACATATCTTCGTTAAAGCTGCCGTCCTTGTGCCGGCAGCCAAAATAGCCGGACCCGATTTCCCAAACCAGGTCGCCGCCGGGCTGGCGATGGTAGCGGGAAATGGAGCCTTCCCCGGTATCGTGGTAAAAACCGCCCATCTTTGCGCCGGTGTTCAGGCTGAGGATGGCGTTCGCCGACAGCGACCCGAAGCTCATGGCCGAGATGTTGAACACGCTGGCGCTGTAGGGCTGGGCGCAGTGTTTGCCGATCAAAATGCGAAAATCACTGTCCTGGATGTGAGTGGGCGTCAGGGAATGATTCATCCATTCGAAGCCCTCTTCGTACATGTTTAACTGTGACCCGAACGGTCGCTTGTCCAGGACGTTTTTGGCGCGTTGGTAGACGATGCGTCGCTGCTCCCGGGAAAACGGACGCTCTTCGGTATCGGACTGGATAAAGTACTGGCGGATCTCGGGACCGATGGACTCAAGGAAATAGCGGATGTTGGCAAGAATCGGGTAGTTCCGGCTGATGGTGTGCTTTCGCTGCAGCAGGTCGTAAGTGCCCAGCGCGGTCAACGCGGCAAAGATGAGCGCGAACAGGTAACCGCTGTCGGTGAGCAGGGCGATGGCCGTGGACACGATGAAACCGACGATGCTGAGCGCGTAGACGGTGTAGCGAACCGGAAACGTGGTGGTTTTCTCCATTGAGACCTCGGGTGACTCTATTGGCCAGTGGGCGGATTGTTTGCTGTTCAGTATAAAGATACGCGCCGGGAACGGCAGCCGATCGCCAGCTATCTTGCTATCAGTGCAGCGATTTTGGTCTATGCTGGAATGAGGCGCAGCCAGTATCTCGATTTTTGATGTTTTGAGTTCAAAATATTAGTATGTCGCGCTTGTAACGTTCGAATACCTAATCCTGACAAGACTTTCCAGACTAGGAGGCTCCAAACGTGGGCGAGGTAGTGAAAGACGAATATCAGACGGACTACGTCGCGGGCCAGGATAATATCAATCCGTTCGGCCTCGACCTTCATGCTCCGGTATTTCCAATCACGGCGATACTGGTCGTGCTGTTTGTGGTGGGTACCCTGATTTTCCCGTCCGAAGCCAAGTCGCTTCTGGACGGCGCGAAGTGGGACATCATCGCGACATTTGACTGGTTCTTCCTGATCAGCGCGAACATCTTCGTGGTGGTGTGCCTGGCGTTGATTTTCATGCCAGTCGGTAAGATCCGCTTGGGCGGAATGGACGCCAAGCCCGAATTTTCCACCCTGTCCTGGTTCGCCATGCTGTTCGCAGCGGGCATGGGCATTGGCCTGATGTTCTGGGCGGTGGCTGAACCGACGGCCTATTACACCGGTTGGTACGAGACCCCATTTAACGTGGAACCGAACACTCCGGAAGCCGTGGATCTGGCCATGGGTGCCACCATGTTCCATTGGGGCCTCCATCCCTGGGCGGTCTACTCGGTGGTTGCGCTCTCCCTGGCGTTCTTTGCGTTCAACAAGAACATGCCCCTGACCATCCGCTCGGCCTTCTTCCCGCTTCTGAAAGACAAGGTGTGGGGTTGGCCGGGTCACATCATCGATGTGTTGGCCGTGGTCGCGACCATTTTCGGTCTCGCGACATCCCTTGGCTTTGGCGCGCAACAAGCCGCCTCGGGCTTGGATTATCTCTTCGGTACGTCCTCTGGCATCAACGTTCAGATGGCGATCATCGTCGGCGTGACCGCGGTTGCTCTGGTTTCCGTACTGCGCGGCCTGGACGGCGGTGTAAAGATTCTGAGTAATATCAACATGGCGCTTGCAGGCCTGTTGTTGTTCTTCATCATCTTTGCCGGTCCCACCATGACCGTGCTGGAAACGCTGTGGGTAACGTCTTCCAACTATGTCGGCAATGTCCTGCAGCTGAGTAACCCGTTCGGTCGTGAAGACGAAGCCTGGTTCCAGGGTTGGACCGTGTTCTACTGGGCGTGGTGGATCTCCTGGTCACCGTTCGTGGGTATGTTCATCGCTCGCGTTTCCCGTGGCCGCACCGTCCGCGAGTTCGTGACCGCGGTTCTGATCGTGCCGACTGTCATTACCGTTGTCTGGATGAGTGCCTTCGGTGGTACCGCCCTGGAGCAGATCCAGAACGGCATTGGTGCCTTGGCTGCTGATGGCTTGACCGATGTGTCGCTGGCCATGTTCCAGATGTTTGCCAACCTGCCGTGGACAGGGATCATCTCCTTCGTGGGTATCATCTTGGTGCTGGTGTTCTTTGTGACCTCATCAGACTCCGGTTCACTGGTGATTGACAGCATCACCGCCGGCGGCAAGACCGACGCGCCGACTGCCCAGCGAGTGTTCTGGGTGGTGATGGAAGGTGCCATTGCCGCAGCGCTGATCTTCGGTGGCGGTGAGGATGCCCTTGGTGCCATCCAGGCGGCGGCGATCAGTGCCGGTCTGCCCTTTACTGCTATCCTGCTGATCATGACCTGGGGCCTGCTGAAGGGCCTGACCCATGAGCGCAAGTTGCTGTTGGCCAAAGGCGAGCTGTAACAGCGTACTGGGCACACAAAAAAACCGGGGCCAAAGCCCCGGTTTTTTTGTGCCTGTTTGTAGCCTCCTCAGAGTGCCGCGAAGACTTCCATGGCGTAATTGGCCCGATCCCGGGGCGTGAAATGCGGGCGCTTCAGGCGTTCGATGGTCCGCAATCTGGGCAGCAGTCCGCGGCCATTGGCCATCTGGATAGCGAGGCCAGGGCGGGCGTTCAGTTCCAGCAGCAGAGGGCCTTCCTTGGCGTCCACCACCAGATCGACCCCCATGTAGCCAAGCCCGGTGGCTTCGTAGCAGCGGGCGGCCATTTCCAGCATCTCGTCCCAGGCATCGATATCGATGTTTTCCAGGGCGTGGCCGGTGTCTGGGTGCAGGACAATGGGGCGGTTGAACTGCACCGCGTTCAGGCTGCGGCCAGTGCCGATGTCGAGGCCGACCCCGACAGCGCCCTGGTGCAGGTTGGCTTTGCCGTCTGAGGCCTTGGTGGCGAGCCGGAGCATGGCCATCACCGGGTAACCCCGGAACACCACGATGCGGATGTCGGGCACGCCCTGGAACGAGAAACGGGCGAGGGTGGGTTCGGACTCGACCAGGCTTTCGACAATGGCGACGTCCGGTGTGCCGGCCAGGGAATAGAGGCCGGCCAGGATGTTGGTGAGGTGGCGCTCCAGATCACCGGCCGCCAGGCGGGAGCCTGAGGCCTTGATGTAGTCGTCGCCGTCGCGCCCGGTGATCACGGTAATGCCCTTGCCGCCGGAACCCTTGGCGGGTTTGATGGCAAATCCGCCCAGGTCTTCCGCCATTTCCCGGAAGCCGGAAATCTCGTGTTGCTGGCGCACCACCTGCAGCAGCCGGGGCGTTTTCACCCCGTACTCAGCGACCGCCAGTTTGGTCTTCAGCTTGTTGTCCACCAGCGGGTAGGACGATCGCTCGTTGTACCGGGCTATGTAGTCCACATTGCGCCGGTTCATGTTCAGCATGCCGAGCCGGTTGAGGGTTCGCGGTGAAATCCAGCCCATATCAGTCGTAGGCCTTCATCGGTGTGAACCGTTTTAGCTCGCTCAGCTTGTAACCGGTGTACTGGCCCATCAGCAGGATCAGGCCGAGGATCACAAAGTGCAGCTCGGGGAAGTTGAAGGTCAGGTGCCCGGCCAGGGGGGCGCTCATCAGCAAGTAGGCGCAGATGGCCACAAACATGCTGCCGGCGCCCTGTACTATGACCTCGTGGGCTCCTTCTTCCTCCCAGAGGATGGACATGCGCTCGATGGTCCAGGCAATGATGACCATGGGGAAGAAGGTTACGGTCATGCCGGTGTTGAAGCCCATTTGGTAGCCAAAAATACTGAGCCCGGCGGTGATGAAGATCACCAGGATGATCAACGCCGAAATCCGAGACACCAGCAGCAGGTTCAGACTGGAGAGGTAGCCGCGCATCATCAGGCCAATGGACACCACCGACAGGAAGGCGATCAGCCCCGGCACCAGCGTGGTCTGGACGAATGCTACGGCGATCAGCACGGGCATGAAGGTGCCCGAGGTGCGAATACCAATGACGATGCGCATGAAGGCCACCATCAAGGCACCCAGGGGCAGCAGCAACAGCATGCGGAACATGCTTTGCTCCTCGATGGGCAGCGCGTAGAAGCTCAGGAAGCCAAGGCCGTTGGAATCCACCTCCATAGTTGCCAGCTGGAGCGCCGGCACGGTTTGTCTGAGCATGGAAAAGCTGACTTCGGAGTTGTCGCCGCCGACCACATCGAGCAGCGACGCCGAGCCCTGGCGCCAGAGCAGCAGGCTGTCCGGCACGCCCTGTTCGCCGGTGTTCGGGTCGAAAGTCAGCCACTGCTCGCCGTTGTAGATTTGCAGGAAGGGTTTGAGAGATTGGCGGCGTCGAGCGTCTTCCAGCTTTAGGCCGTCGGCGGTGCGGGCCGGAATGCCGGAGTGGTTCAGCATGTCCACCAGCAGGTCCAGGTAGTTCTCCTCGGACACCAGCAGGGTGGTGTTCTGGGTTCGGGCATCCGGCTGCATCAGGCGAATCAGCTCCCGGGTCATGCTTTCGGGGGTGCTGGAACGTTCGGACGCCTGGGCGAGGACTTCGCGTACCGCCGTGGCCTGGGGCTCTTCCCAGAATACGTTGCGGGCGCTGGGTTCCCGGCTCGGGATGTTTTTGCTGACAGTTTCGGCCGGCACAAACTGCGCCTTGAAGTACAGGGTTTGCGGGCCTGAGACGTCCCGTTTGGTCCACTCGGCCGTCCGGTTGCCGGACTTGTCGAGGATGGAGAAACCGTAGCCGGGCGAGGCGGCCTGCTCCATCAGGATGCGGAAGCCGGGCGGATCCTCCGGCACGTTCAGGCTGGCCTGGACGGCGCTGTTGGCGGCGTCGAAATCGATGCGGGCCTCGATCATCCAGACCGGCCGCTGTTCGCCGGTGAGCCAGGGAATGCCGAGTTCAACGTGACGCCATACGGCCAGTGAAATACCGGCCGCGATCAACAAAAAGACACCGATGTAAAAGGGCAGGCGGGAGCGGGGTTTCACGAATCGTTCCTGTTCTTGACGATGGAGTCGGGCAGCTTGGTGGCGAATTCACGACCGACGTCGATCAACATGACGTCGCGGAGGACATTGCGGCCGATGAGGACTTCGAACGAGAGATCGTACCGGTCCGTGAGGGTGAATTCGGCGACCTGGCGATGGTCTCCGATGGCAAACTGGAGTTCAACCACGATGCGCCGCTCCGGGTCCTCGGCGGCCGCCTGGGTGACCTTGACTCGACGGGAAATCTCTTTCTCGAGGGTGACCAGTTCGTCCGAACCCGGTATCGGCACATCGAAGCGGACCCAATTGTTGCCGTCGCGTTCAAACCGGGTGATGTTGCGGGCGTCGATGGAAGAGGTTTCGGCGCCAGAGTCGATCCGGGCGGTGTAGATGTGATCCGTGGCGGCCAGGTAAATCCGTTCTACTTCGCCCACGATCAGTTTGCCTTTCAATCGCTGGGCCATGCCTTTGGACAGATCCAGGGTCGGGCAGACGGTTTTGGGCGGCATGGGCGGACAGCTGGGTTTTTCCACCTGACTCTTGATGGTTTCAATGATGGACTCGGTGGATTGCTCGTGCTTGGCCAGCAACTGCTCGTGGCGGACGGTCGCGTTGCTCTCCATGGTCACCAGGGTGGCCCGCTGGGTTTGCACCGAGGTGCTCAGTCCGTCCAGGTTCTCTTTCGGGACCATGAGGTAGCGGTCCGACGAGCAACCGGCCAGCGCCACCAGAAACCCTGAAGCGAGCACGACCTTTGAGAGGGGAAACCCAGTCCGCATCCGTTTAAAACCCATCAATTACCCCTGCGCCGGCAGTCGTTTCTCGCCCGAGAAAATGGCTCACGACGGCCACTGTGAATGTTTAAGAAGATAGTAGGCGCAGCAGTATACAACAACCAAACTGTGTAGTTACTTTACAGTTGGTTAAGAGCTCTTTTTTTCGACTGGATCTCAGGTTTGAAACCTAAGTGCTCACCGGAACAACAGGTTACCATCACCCAGGCTGGTCTCGGACCGGAGGAACTCCTGAATGACCGGCGAGCAGTTGAGGTAGAACAGCAGCAGCTCCCGCTGGACGTCCTGATCCTGGATGCGGGCGGCGTAGGTGATCAGGTCGCGGATGGCTTCATCGCTGCCAGCGTCATGCTTGGCCGGTTCGAAACCCTTGCCATAGCGGGCTTTCAGGAGGTTGGTGAGGCGTTCAAGGTGAAACTCACCGGTGTGGGTGATGTGCGGAAGGATGCGGAATTGCCGAGGTGAGCGACTACCACCGCGGGTACGGAACAGCCCGACCTGCTCGGGGTCGGAAAAGCCCGATTGCATGAAGTCGTTGCCCAGTTTTCGCCAGAGTTCTTTCAGCATGATCCGTAGTCCGTTATCGGTCCTTGATCGTCGCTCAGGCGATTAAGAAAACGTAATGCCTGAAAACGCAGGAACATTTTACCCTTTTAGACGATATTACGAGGCGCGTCTATAAACAGATGCGCTCGTTTCCCGGAATTGCCAAGTGGTCGAACTCCCATGGCGCCTCCAGTTTACTGTCACGTGGTTGAGCGAAAAAGGTTCCATGGATGAGGTAGACTAGCCCGAACAACGTGTTCCCGCGTTAAAGCCAAACCTAAGTAAAACAGGAGAAAACGCAGTGCCAGAGGCTGTCACCGAATTGATGTTGTCGCGGCCGGAGGCCATGGCAGGCTGGATGGGTATGTTGGTGATCGCCCTGTGCGTAATGGCCGGGCTGCTGATTCGCGCCAGCTCCGAAAAACGCGCTCTGGTGGCCGAAAAGGCAGCCCTCGAGGGCGAGCGCACCGACGCCGAGCGACTGTTGCGCGAGACCCAGCACGAAAATGCCCTGGACCGGCAGCAGGCCGAGCACCTGAAACGGGCGCTGGACGAGCAGAAGCAGCGCCTGAACCGGCACGAGCAGGACCTGGAACAGTGGCGCCAGAAAGCCACGGGCCTGGAAAATCGGGTGGCCGGGCTGGAATCCGACCTGGAGGCCCGCCGCAGTCGGCTGGGCCAGCTGGAGCGGGAGCGGGAGGCCCAGCAGGAACGCGCTGAACAGTTGTCACGGGAGCTGCACGAGGCCCAGGTTGCGCTGCGGGAGCAGGAGGTCACCCTCGATAAGGAACGCCGCGCCACGACCGAGAAACTGGAGCTGCTGGAACGCAACCGGGACGCCTTGAAGCAGGAATTCGAGAACCTGGCCAATAAGATCTTCGAGCAGAAGAGCGAACGGTTCAGCCAGCAGACCCGCACCAGTCTGGATACCCTGCTCAATCCGTTCCGCGACCAGTTGCAGGATTTCCGCAAGCGGGTGGAGGATGTCTACACCACCGAAACCCGGGACCGGCAGGCGCTGCGCAGCGAGATCAAGTCGTTGCAGGATCTGAACCGCCAGATAACCGAGGAGGCGTCCAACCTGACCCGCGCGCTCAAGGGCGACAAGAAGATCCAGGGCAACTGGGGCGAATTGATCCTGGAGCGGGTGCTGGAAAAGTCCGGGCTGCGCAAAGGCGTGGAATACGAGACTCAGGGCAGCTACCGGGATGGCGAAAACCAACTGTTGCGTCCGGACGTGGTGGTGCATCTGCCGGACAGTCGCAATCTGATTATCGACTCCAAGGTGTCCCTGCTGGCCTACCAGCAGTGGGTGACCGAGGAGGACGAGACCGTTCGGGAAACCGCTCTCAAGGATCACGTGGAGGCGGTGCGCAATCACATCCGGACCTTGAGCGAGAAAGATTACAGTCAGCTGAATGGCCTGCATTCACCGGATTTCGTGCTGCTGTTCATGCCCATCGAGCCGGCCTTCGTGGCGGCCTTTCAGCAGGACGAGAACCTCTTCGCAGAAGCATTCGAGAGAAAGATTATCGTGGTAACACCCACCACCTTGCTGGCGACCCTGCGCACCATCGAGAACATCTGGCGCTATGAGCGGCAGAGCCAGAACGCGCGCCGGATCGCGGAGCGCGCCGGGGCGGTCTACGATAAATTGAGGGTGTTTGTCGAAGCCATGGAGCGCCTGGGCGGCCAGCTTCACACCGCCCAGGGGACTTACGACTCGGCCATGAACACCCTGACCCGGGGGCGGGGCAACCTGATTTCCCAGGCCAACCGGTTCGTGGAGCTGGGGGTGCGGGTGAAAAAAGAGCTGCCCAAGGGCATTATGGATCAAGCGGAAGTGGACGCCGGAGACGATCCCGACCGGGACACCGATTCCGCCCCCCGGCGGGATTCCGACGAGTCCGAGGCCGAAACCGAAACCCAGGCCGTGGGCGCAGAACATCAGCAGGAGTAAAGGTCATGGCAGTATCCAAGAACAAGGCTCGTCGGCTGTTGCAGGTGATGGCTCTGGCATCGGCACTGACGGCGGGGCAGGCGCTGGCCTTGGCGCCCGAACATGAAATGCGCCGGCTGATGCTGGCCACCGAGGAAGCGGTTGCTTCGGAAAGCTGGGGTGAGGCCGGGGAATACCTGAACCGTCTGCAGCAGCTCGAAGGCAACAAACCGCCGGAGTACTTCTATTACCGCGGGCGGGTCATGTACCAGGCTGCCCACCTGAACGAGGCCCAGTCCGCGCTTGAGGCTTACGTGACCGCGGCCGGCACCGACGGCCGTCATTATCAGCAGGCGTTGAAACTGATCACCGAGGTGGAAAAGGCCCGGAAGGAACGGGCGGTGGCGCCCCAGAACGGCAACGGCGAGTCAGGCAAGGTCGCGGTGATCGAGCCGGCGGGAGACCAGGAAGTGGCCTCCCTGCGTAAGCTCTACCTGGCCAACTCGGATCGTCAGGCCCTGGCCATGCACCTGAACAGCCTCTTGGAGGTGGCCGGCTGGCGCGCCGACCAGACCATTGTGCGGGTCGACAAGCCGGCCGACGTCAGTTACCAGGTCAGCACCACCGACGACATCCTCAATGTGCAGGAAATTCGCCGGGACGCCAGCGGCCGCGTGGTCAGGACGACCGAAGCGCTGTCGGTGTTCGGCGTTAATCCCCAGGTGGAGTGGGGGTGTGAGTCGGCGGCAACCGCCTGCTGGGTTTACGATCCGAGGGATGGCTCGCGCTTGCTGCAACTGTCGATGGATCGGGATCAGACCCGGGAAATTGCCCGAACCCTCGGGCGCCTGATTCGCAACCTGCAGACCCCGTCGGGGTCCTGAGGCCCTCAGTTCGCGAGGGTGCCCCGCTCGCCCTCGCGGTAGGCCCCGGGGGTGACCCCGGTCCATTTCTTGAACGCGCGGTGGAAGGTTGAGGGTTCGGTGAACCCGACCTTGCTGGCGATGTCGTTGATGGGCAGCTCCGGGCGGCCCAGGTAGTAGATGGCCATGTCCCGCCGCAACAGATCCTTGATCTCCTGAAACGAGGTATTTTCCTGCTTCAGTCGTCGCCTGAGGGTTTGCGGGCTGGTGTGCAGTTCTGCCGCAATCCACTCGAAATCGGGGAGGGGCTTGGAAAAGTCCCGGCCAATCAGCGCCCGGATCTTGCCGGTGAAGGTGTTGCTCTCGTCCGGGCGGGACAGCAGATCCGCCGGTGAGGTCTTCAGGAACTGCTTCATTTCCGAACGGTCGCGAATGACCGGCGCGGACAGAAAGCGCCGGTCGAAGGTCAGCGCGGTGCGATCGGAGTCAAACGCCAAGGCGCAGTGGAAGATGTGCCGGTACTCGTCCGCGTGGGCGGGGCGGGGGTAGTCAAATTCCGCCTTGTCCAGCTCCACCGGCTGGCCGATCAGCCAGCTGCCGAGTCGATGCCAGATCACCAGCATGCTTTCCCGCAGGAAATAATCCGGATCGTCGATCTCACCCTCAATGCGGGTGACCAATTGGGGCTTGGGACCCCTGGTTTCCAGTTCCATGGTGACCATGGGCTCGAACAGCCGGGAGAACTGGAATGCCTGCTTGTAGACCGCCTCCAGGGTCGGGCAGTCGATGGCCAGCGCACACATGGTGGCGAAGGTGCCACTGCGGGCGCGTCGGGGCCCGAATCCCATGAACTCGTCGTCCAGCCGGTGCCAGAGCAGCTGCAGCAGATGGCTGAACTGGTCGCTGCTGACCCGAGCCATCTCGATACGCAGCAGATCCGGCGAAATACCCGCCTCCAGCAGCAGCGGCCGGGTGTCGACCCCCAGCCGTTCAGCGCCGCCCAAGGCGGCCTGCACAAAATGTCTTGAAACCGTCAGGTTGGACATAGCACTCGTGAATACAGGGAAACGAAGCCCATCATAAGTGCCCGCGGCCACAATGCAACTGGCCCGGCTGCCCCGGGTTGGAAGAATTGGTCAATTGGATTGGGGGAACCGGTAGTTGGCCCAGTTGGCAAAAGCGGGCAGGATGAGGCGAATCTGCAATCCAACAACACACTCGCGAGCCGCGAAGGAGAACGCCATGGCAGGTCCCCTGACCTCATTGAAAGTATTGGACTTCAGCACCCTGTTACCGGGGCCCTACGCCACCATGATGTTGGCGGACATGGGGGCGGAAGTGCTCCGGGTCGAGGCACCGGACCGGGTCGACCTGACCAAGGTGATGCCGCCCTTTGACGGCAAGATCAGCACGGCCTTTTCCTACCTGACCCGCAGCAAGCGCACTCTGGCTTTGAACCTGAAACAGGCGGAAGCCGTGGACAAGGTTAAGGAGCTGGTGCGTGACTACGACATCGTGGTCGAACAGTTCCGACCCGGAGTGATGGACCGTCTCGGCATCGGCTATGAGACCCTGAAGGCGATCAATCCCCGCCTGATCTATTGCGCCATCACCGGTTACGGCCAGACCGGCCCTTATCGTGACCGCGCCGGACACGACATCAACTACCTGTCCATTGCCGGCGTCAGCAGTCACTGTGGCCGCGCAGACAGCGGCCCGCCACCCCTGGGCATTCAGGTGGCCGACGTCGCGGGCGGCTCGCACCACGCGGTCATGGGCATTCTGGCCGCAGTGATCGAGCGCCAGCAGACCGGCGCAGGGCAGTTCGTCGACATCAGCATGACCGACGCCGCCTTCGCCCTGAACGCCATGGCCGGCGCTGCCAGCCTGGCTGGCGGCCAGGAGCAGCAACCGGAAAGCGCGCTGCTGAACGGCGGCTCCTTCTACGATTACTACCAGACCCGGGACCAGCGCTGGCTGTCCATCGGCAGCCTCGAACCGCAATTCTCAGCCAGACTCTGCGATACCCTGGGTTTGAGCGAACTGAAGTCCCTTGCGCTCAGCCAGAAGCCGGAAGATCAGCAGCGGTTAAAAACCGCCCTGAAGGACAAGGTGGCGGAAAAGACCCTGGTCGAGTGGCAGGAGATCTTTGCCGATCAGGATGCCTGTGTGGAGCCGGTGCTGACCATTACCGAGGCGGCGGAGCATCCGCAGTTGAAGGCGAGGGGTATGGTGATTGAGGTGGATCGGGGGGATGGGGTGATGCAGAGGCAGATTGGTAACCCCATTATCTTTGGCGTTAAGACTTAAAACTGATTTGAGCGGCAAAAAAAGCCCCGGCAAGAGCCGGGGCTTGTTCGTCTTAATGATTAGTATTACGGGTTTTCAGGAGTTGGAGCCTCTGTCTTCACGAACGCAGCGTTGTTGAACTGAATGGCGCCGCCATCATTCGCAAAGAAGGAAATGATGTTGGCAGCCATGTCAGCAAAAACCGCCTCCTGAGTAGTCGTTTCAGGTCTGATGATAGTTGTGTGTGTGCCGGCAGTGAAACGCACGGCGTTTGCGTCTGCACTCAGTGCGCCGGTTGCTGAGACGGTATCTGCTTCCAGTTGCATGATCAGGGGCTCTGTACCCGCGAGAGGCGCTGGCAGAGCATCACCCAGTGGTCGAGTGTAGGTGCCGGCGTAGGCAGTGTCTGCGGCAACCGGAATGGTCTGATCCTGCGTACTCCGATCTGAACCGTCCCCGTAAATTTCGTTTAGGTAGACTTTGCTGTTGCTGTCCAGCAAAGAGGATACGAAGTTATGGGGTTCAGCGCTGTCAAGGGAGGCTTGAGCAACGTTGAAGTACAGTTCGAGGTTAGAGGTGCCTTGTGTAAGGCCAGATCCAGCCAGGCCCTCAAGCACTCTCGCACCAATTGATGGGGAGTTTTCCAGGAGCTTGGCAATGCCTGCGCCGGGAGTTACGAACGCCGCTGCGCTGAACGGCACAATGTTGTCGTTTCCGATAGTGTCAGCTTGGGCCGCCCCATTTACTAGTGCCACCGTGGACGTTCCCAAGATGCCACCAAGAGAATGCCCCACGAAATAAACGCTTGAGCCGCTTCCATCCGCCTGAACGTTTACGTCGGCAATTGCGTTCGTGTTGGGGTTGCTGTCGCCATCTGCGTTGTCCAGGTCAATGGCGTTCAGATTAACCAGGCTTGCATTGAGGTTGAGCAGGTCTACTACCCCTTGACGATTATTATCTCGAGCGGCAGGCAAGTTGCTCAGATTCAGGAAGAACTGAGCAGACGACCCCAGTGCTTTCTCGGGATCGGTGCTGTACACCATCCGGGTTGGGTTTCCATTCGCGTTCTGCGCCCAGCCGAAATGACGCTCGTTCATTGGCAGCGGGCTGTCTACATACGAACCTCCACTCAGCGTTTTATCAACGCTCAAGCCTAAGGAAGGATCTACATCGCCAGTGGCGAGTTTCGGTGCGATGCCGTGCAACGGCAGATCAATTGCGACAGTGACGAAACAGCGCGCCCCAAGTTGGTTGCCAAGAGCCAGGCTGTGCGATCTATTCCCAAAAATTCCATGCTGATAAATAACAACATCATATGGTTTGGCCAGACTACACGTCGTTCCTGGCGGCTGATCCGGTACTTGTGCTGTTGGGTTGGGAACCGATACCAGCATCGGTATGTTCACCATGGTTTCGTTTTCAGCGGCAAACGGGAACCGGTAAGTGACCTTGTCCGAGGGAGGAGTGTCGCCGGAAGGGTCAATTAGGCCTCCTACGGTAGTCGACGCTGTCCAATTGGAGTTCAGATTAGCTGGGTTGGTCTTGGTTGGGATGCCCAAGTAGTAGGGCAGTTCCAAGCTTGTTTGGAACACTGATCCACTCTCAGGGAGCCCGAGGGTAGCGGATGATACTCGAGTGGCTTCAATAAAAGTGGTTCCAATTGTTCTTGGCTCCGGGTTACTGAAGTCAGCGCCCGCACCTGAAAGTGCACTTGCGGTGCCTGCCGCACTGGCTCGAAGATTAGCGTCGCCTGCGTCGGCAATCGCAGCATCTGCTACGGCGTCGAGAGTGCCGTACTGGGTGCTGGCGTCCAGAGCTTCGAAGGCATCTGCATTTGCGGCCAAGTATTTTGCAATGGCCTCTTGCCGTACCGTGGTGACAGAATTCTTGTAGAAGAACTGCGCGGGCGAAGTGGCGGCCTCAAGAACGTCTGTTGTACCCCCGGTTGTGAAAGTCAGGGAGAGAGCAATATCGTCAGCCGTCAAAGCCGGAAGAGAGGCTGAGGCGCGACTGGTGTTGGTCAAGGCATTGAAATAGCCCTCTGCCAACGCCTCCCAGCTTTGAATGGCGGACCGCACTGGCGCCAGCGCGGCATTACCGAGTGGCTCTTCGGGATTGCTGATGTTTTGGTAAGCAGGTGAGCCAACCAGGCTTTGCCCCACGGAGTCCTTCACTTCATCTGTTACAACCACCAAGTACTTCTTCTTCGGGTCAAGTGGTCGAAGTGGTGTAATGCGCAGCGTGTTGTTAACGCCGCCATCTAATGACACGACCTCCGCGCGGAACTCGTTGTTGAAGTCGAAAACTGCTCCAACGGTTTCTGCGCTTGGGGCTGCCTGGGCTGTAGCGAATGCAATCCCTAGATCAAATGTTGGTGTTTCACCGGGGAAAGTCGACCGCTCGGGTTCAGGAATGTCCCCATTCTCGACGAGCTCTGCGATTAGATCGGTGTAATGGGAGCTGTTGTTAAGCAGGGGGTCACCGCCCGGGAAGTCCAAAGAGAGCAAAAATACGTTTTGCTGAGGGTTAGGCGCTGGAGATCCACCTCCGGCATCAATAACAGGAGTAGCGTTTACGGTGTCAGGATCTATGGAGCCGGACAGTTTGATGTCGAACTGTGCGGTCGTCGACGAGCCGTCCATGAAATCAAGGGCGTTCGTAATGGCGTTGTCATCGGACCCGCTCAAAGTGCCATCCGCATTTGCACCCTGCTCGAACTGAAGGTCGCTTGGTACGGGGAGTGCGCTTGTGATGGGGTTAAACACCGGCCAAGTCTTACCCGTGAAGTTGGGGTTGCTGATCTTGTAATTCGGGTTCGCGTTCTTGCCCGAACTGCCACTATCAAAGCAGCCTGTTAGTCCAAGGGAAGACGCCACGGCAACGCTTATTAGAGTTTTCTTGAACATGGGTGGAACCTTTTCCTGTTGTTGTGTCGTTATGTTCGGCAGCTGACGGGGCCGGTCTGATCCGGTAAGCCCGTTGTCAGTGGCCTGTCCTGCATTATCTTTTATCTGAAATTGTAGCCAGCGCTTTGAGCCAATTTCTGTAGCTTCGACTATAGCGACAGTATGGCAAGTGTTGATCAGCCGAAAGTGTGATTCTGACCCTTTCAATACCCTCCGCACGAATGGATATTGGACATACTGCAAAATAGTTGGCGCTGCCGGGTTTGTCGAGCCGTAAGCGTCGGAGAGTCAGGACAAAATTCCGGATTCAGGCGCCTCTCTGTTACACGGCTTCAACACGAACTCACCAAAGCGCCGGTCACTCGCCCGGTGGTTTTTCTGGTAAACTCTCGCCTCTACATTTTTCGATGACCCGAAATAACGATAGCAAGCTGATGAGGCGCCTATGACCACCGTAATCCGCCAGGATGACCTGATTGAAAGCGTAGCGGACGCGCTGCAGTTCATTTCCTACTATCACCCGAAAGATTTTATTCAGGGGGTGTATGAGGCTTACCAGAAGGAAGAGTCCCAGGCGGCCAAGGACGCCATGGCCCAGATCCTGATCAACTCGCGTATGTGTGCCCAGGGGCACCGTCCGATCTGTCAGGACACCGGCATTGTTACCGTATTCGTGAACGTGGGCATGAACGTGCAGTGGGATTGCGACATGCCGCTGGACGATGTGATCAACGAAGGCGTGCGTCGGGCCTACACCCATCCGGATAATGTGCTGCGCGCCTCGGTGCTGTCTGACCCGGACGGCAAGCGCCAGAACACCAAGGACAACACCCCGGCCATCATTCACTACAAGCTGGTGCCGGGCGACACCGTGGAAGTGCACGTGGCCGCCAAGGGCGGTGGTTCTGAGGCCAAGTCCAAGTTTGCCATGCTGAACCCGTCCGACTCGGTTGTCGACTGGGTGCTGAAGATGGTGCCGCAGATGGGTGCCGGCTGGTGCCCGCCGGGTATGCTGGGTATTGGCATCGGCGGTACCGCCGAGAAGGCGATGGAGCTGGCCAAGGAATCCCTGCTCGACCCGATCGACATCCACGACCTGAAGGAGCGGGGCGCGTCCAACCGTTCTGAGGAACTGCGTCTGGAGCTGTTCGACAAGGTCAACGACCTGGGCATCGGCGCCCAGGGTCTCGGTGGCCTGACCACGGTGCTGGACGTGAAGGTCAAGGATTACCCGACCCACGCCGCAAACAAGCCGGTCGCCATCATCCCGAACTGTGCCGCGACTCGCCACGCCCATTTCACCCTGGATGGCACCGGCCCGTCCCTGCAGACCCCGCCGAGCCTGGACGACTGGCCGGAAATCACCTGGGAAGTGGGTGAGAACGTGCGTCGGGTGAACCTGGATACCGTCACTCCAGAAGACGTCAAGGACTGGCAGCCGGGTGAAACCGTGCTGCTGTCCGGCAAGATGCTGACCGGCCGTGACGCAGCCCACAAGAAGATGGTCGACATGATCGAGAAGGGCGAGGAACTGCCGGTGGATCTGAAGGGCCGCTTCATCTATTACGTGGGCCCGGTGGATCCGGTGCGGGAAGAAGTGGTGGGGCCGGCTGGCCCAACGACCGCCACCCGGATGGACAAGTTCACCCACACCATGCTCGAGAAGACCGGCCTTACCGGCATGATCGGCAAGGCCGAGCGCGGCCAGGTGGCCATCGACGCCATCCGCGAGTTTGGCGCGGTGTACCTGATGGCGGTGGGCGGTTCTGCCTACCTGGTGTCCAAGGCCATCAAGAACGCCGAAGTGGTGGCCTTCCCGGAACTGGGTATGGAAGCCATCTACGAGTTCGAGGTGGAGGACATGCCGGTCACCGTCGCGGTCGACTCCCGCGGCTCGTCCGTGCATCAGACCGGCCCGGCCGAGTGGCACGAGAAGATCATCGCCGCCAAGGCGGTCTGATCAGCCGACCGAACGGTTGGTAAAAAAAGGGGTGAAGCATGGGCTTCACCCCTTTTTTGTGTCGGTGTGCATGGCGGCGAGCCTAGCCGCGTTGTTGTAGCCGCTGACGAATCACGACGAGCAACTGATATTCAGGTGCTTGCCCCAGTCCGGGGGCAGGGCGGCGTAGTGCTCGTTTTCCGGCTGTTCGTCGAAGGGCCGTGCCAGCACCTCCAACAAGTCGTGCATGGGCTCGTAATCCCCGTTCTGGGCTTCCTGAATCACCTGCTGGGCCAGGTAGTTTCTCAGCACGTACTTGGGATTGACCGCGCGCATGGCCTGCTCCCGCTCTTCCGCCGAGCGGCTTTCCTCGGCCAGTCGCCCTTCGTAGCGCTCCAACCACTGGTCCGCCACGCTTCGGTCCACAAACAGATCGCGCACCGGGCTTTGGCCCCGGCTGGCAAGGTTCGACAGGCCGCGGAAAAACGAGGTGTAGTCCACATGGTGTTCGTGGAGCATGCTGAAGGTGTCCATGATCAGGCCGAGATCGGACTCCTGGGTCTGCTGCAGGCCGAGTTTGTCCCGCATATTCTGCAGGAAGCGCGCGTTGTAGGCCACCTCGTAACGGCGCAGACCCCGGCGCACTGCGTCCTCGTCCATCACCGGCAGCAGCGCGTTGGCCAGGTACTGGCAATTGGTGAAGCCGACCTGGGGCTGGCGGTTGTAGGCGTAGCGCCCGCCCTGGTCGGTGTGGTTGCAGATGTAGCCGGCGTCGAAGTCGTCCAGGAAGGCGTAGGGGCCATAGTCGAAGGTGTCACCGATGATCGACATGTTGTCGCTGTTCATCACCCCATGGCAGAACCCGACCGCCTGCCAGTCGGCAATCAATCGCGCGGTGCGCTCCACCACCTCCTCAAACCAGCGTTCGTGTCGCTCGTCCTCGGGCAGTGAGATCAAATGCGGGAAGTGCAGGGCGATCACATGCTCCAGCAGGGTTTTCACCGTCTCCGGGCCCTCGTGATGGGCGGCGAACTCGAAGTGGCCAAACCGGATGTGGCTCTGGGCGACCCGGACCAGGGCCGCGGCGGTTTCGATGGATTCGCGCCGGACCGGGTCCTTCGCGCTCACCATGAACAGGGCGCGGGTGGTGGGAATGCCCAACCCTTCCATGGCTTCACTGCACAGGTACTCGCGAATGGTTGAACGCAGCACCGCCCGGCCGTCGCCGAAACGGGAGTAGGGCGTGGTACCGGCGCCCTTGAGGTGCCAGTCCCAGCGCCGGTCGTCCGGGCCTACAGTCTCCCACAGTAACAACCCCCGGCCATCGCCCAGCTCCGGGTTGTACATGCCAAACTGGTGGCCGGTGTACTTCATGGCCACCGGGTCCATGCCCTCGAGCAGCTCGGCACCGGCACCAACCTGGGTCCATTCCTCCGGGTTGCTGGTGTGAAAGCCCATCTCCTCGGCCAGCCGGTGGTTGAAGCACACCAGTCGGGCCCCGGTCAGCGGGCTGGGCTGCACGCGGGTGTAGAAACTGTCGGGGAGTTCCAGGTAGCGGTGTTCCACTCGAAACTCGTTGCTGCTCATATAATGCCTATACTCCCACTGGTATGAATGCTGCTAACTCTTTTATTGGGCGCTGTGGTTGAGAGAACGCTATTCCCTCGACCTGCCTCATTTCTTGCGCCGTGTCACAGGAACCTGAACGTGTCTGAACCAGAACTCAAGCAAACCATCGCCGACCTGATTGAACGGGAATCCCTTCCTGACACCTACGCCACCACCGTCGAACAGACCATTCTGCCGCTGGTGGCGCACATCGAAGCCGTCCGGGACCGGGCCGATGGCCCCGTGCTGATTGGCATCCATGGCGCCCAGGGCACCGGCAAATCCACCCTGACGCTATTCCTGCAAACCATCCTGAGCCAGCACCGGGGCTGTCCCTCGGCCAGCTTCTCGCTCGATGACCTCTACCTTACCAGAGCCGAGCGTCAGGAACTTGCCCGCACTGTGCATCCATTGCTGATGACCCGGGGCGTGCCGGGCACCCACGATGTGGCGCTGGGCCTACAGGTGATTGAGCACTTAAAGACCGCGGGGGCCGACGATCAGACTTCGATCCCCGCTTTTGACAAGACCATCGACGACCGGGTTCCGGCCGAGCGCTGGCAGGTGTTCACCGGGCCGGCCCAGGTCATCCTGCTGGAGGGCTGGTGCGTCGGCGCGCGCGCCGAACCGGATGCCGCCCTGGACCGGCCGATCAATGCCCTGGAGGCGGACGAAGACCCGAGCGGGGAATGGCGCCGTTATGTGAACGCCTGCCTGCAAGACGCCTACCGGCCGCTGTTCGACCGGTTCGACAGCCTGGTGATGCTCAAGGCGCCGTCCATGGACAGCGTGCTGGAATGGCGAACCCTGCAGGAGCACAAGTTGGCGAACCGGTTGAAGCGTGCACCAGAAGCGGGCGGCTCCGAACCATCCGCACCACCATTGCGCATCATGAGCGACGATGAGGTACATCGATTCATCATGCATTACGAGCGAGTGACCCGATCCTGCCTGGCGGAAATGCCGGACCGGGCGGATGCAGTCATTGAGGTGGCTGAGGACCATTCCCTGGGTTTGCCCCGCTTCCGATCCCTGTAACCGCCCGCGATGGAGGGTGTTCATGACCGAACCCACGACCAAGCCCACTAGCAATCCCACTAGCAAACCCCGGCTCCTGATCATTTCCGATCTGGACGGCACGCTGCTGAACCACGACAACTACCGCTGGGAGGCGGCCGCTCCGGCTCTGGCCAAGCTCGATGGCGCGGGCATTCCGTTGATCCTCAATTCCAGCAAGACCGCGCCGGAAATCCGCAAGGTCCGCGAAGAGCTGGGCAATCTGGCGCCGTTCATTGTCGAAAACGGTGCAGCGGTGGTGATCCCGTCCGGGGTTTTCGGCAACCCCAAGGAGCAGGTGGTGACTTTTGGGGCATCCCGCCCGGAGGTGCTCAAGGTGCTGGCGGCCCAGCGCAAGAACGGCGCCCGGTTTCGTGGCTTCGAGGACATGACCGACCAGGAGCTGGCGGACCTGACCGGGTTGGACCGGTCGGCCGCCGCCATGGCCCGGGATCGGCTCGGCACCGAGCCACTGCTGTGGCAGGGCAGCGAGGCGGAGTTGGCCGAATTCCAGACCGCCTTGCAGGCGGAAAACCTGCGCCTGGTGCAGGGCGGGCGGTTCTATCACGCCATGGGCGTGTTCGATAAAGCGGATGGGGCCCGCTTTTTGCTGGAGAAATACCGGGAGCAGTATGGCGAGCAGCCGGTGATTGCCATTGCCCTCGGCGATAGCCCCAACGACCAGCAGATGCTGGAGTCGGCGGACATCCCGGTGGTCATCCGCGGGGTCCACAGCGACGAGGTGCAGTTGCCCTCGGCCAAGCACGCCATGCGCTCCCTCAAGCCCGGCCCCGACGGCTGGAATGAGTGCGTACTCAACCTTCTGTTCGAGTACGGGTACTGAACAAGGAGAGCCGCCATGGGCGACTTTTACCAGAATGGCATTGTCACCACCCTCCATAACCTGGTTCGCCGACCGGTTGAAGACATCGAAGCGGAGTTGATGCAGTTTCGAAAGGCCCGCCCCATGTCGCTCGTGCTGCCCTCGCTGTATTCGGAGCTGGAGGGGCCGGCCCTGAAAAACATCGTCCAGGAACTCACCCAGGTTCCCTATCTGGACCAGATTGTGATCGGACTGGATCGGGCCAATGAAGCCCAGTACCGCCACGCCCTGGAATACTTCTCCGACCTGCCGCAGAACTTCAAGGTGCTGTGGAACGACGGCCCCCGGCTTCGGGACATCGACCTGAAGCTGCGGGAGCAGGGGCTGGCACCCACGGAAATGGGCAAGGGGCGCAACGTCTGGTATTGCTTCGGTTACGTGCTGGCCTCGGGCCTGAGCAAGTCGGTGGCGCTGCACGACTGCGACATCCTCACCTATTCCCGAGACCTGGTGGCCCGCCTGATCTACCCGGTCGCGCACCCCGGGTTCAATTACATGTTCTGCAAGGGCTATTACGCCCGGGTCGCGGACAGCAAGATGAACGGTCGGGTCTCCCGCCTGCTGGTGACACCGCTGATTCGCGCCCTGAAAAAGGTCTGCGGCCCGAGCGATTTCCTCGACTACCTGGACAGCTACCGTTACCCGCTGGCCGGCGAGTTTTCCTTCCGCACCGACGTCATCAACGACCTGCGGATTCCCAGCGACTGGGGCCTGGAGATCGGGGTGCTGTCGGAGATGAAGCGCAACTACGCCACCAATCGCCTGTGCCAGGTGGACATCGCCGACGTCTACGACCACAAGCACCAGGAGCTGTCGCCAGAAGACGCCAGCCGGGGGCTGTCGAAAATGAGCATGGACATTTCCAAGGCGCTGTTCCGCAAGCTGGCCACCAACGGGGAAATTTTTTCCAGCGAGAAGTTCCGGACCATCAAGGCGTCCTATTTCCGCATCGCGCTGGACTTCATCGAAACCTACCAGAACGACGCCATCATCAACGGTCTGAGTTTCGACCGGCACAAGGAAGAGAAAGCGGTGGAGCTGTTTGCCCAGAACGTGATGCGCGCTGGCGCCTACTTCCTCGACAACCCCATGGACACGCCGTTCATCCCCAGCTGGAACCGGGTCACCAGCGCCATTCCTGACATCAAGGAACAGCTGTTTGAGGCCGTCGAACGGGACAACGAGGAGTTCCGTCCATGACTGAGCCGCTGAAGGCCAAGCTGGTTGCCATGCTCGCGGTGGTCTACCCGGAACGGGAGTGTGAGCCGCTCGCCGACCAATTGCTCACGACCATGGGTCTGGACGCGGATCACCCGTCGCCGCCGGCGCACCAGAACAATTGGGACCAGTCCGATGTGATTCTCATCACCTACGCCGACTCGCTGCAGAAGGCCGGGCAGAAACCGCTGGTGACCCTGCGGGAATTTCTCAACCAGCGGCTGTCCGAGACGGTGTCGGCGGTGCACATACTGCCGTTTTTTCCCTACAGCTCGGACGACGGCTTTTCGGTCATGGACTATCTGGCGGTCAACGAGTCCCACGGCGACTGGGAGGACATCGAAGCCATCGCCGGCGACTTCAAGCTGATGGCGGACCTGGTGATCAACCACATGTCGGCCCGCAGCCGCTGGTTCGAGAATTTCCGCAAGCGTATCGATCCGGGCCGGGACTATTTTTTTGAGGGCAACCCCAGGGATGACCTGAGCGCCGTGGTGCGGCCGCGTACCTCGCCGCTGTTGACGCCGGTCCAGACCGACGATGGCGAGCGCCACGTGTGGTGCACGTTCAGCGAGGATCAGGTGGACTTGAACTTCGCCAACCCGCAGGTACTGATCGAATTTGCCGGGATCATCCGCTATTACCTGGAGCGGGGCGTGAGCCTGTTCCGGCTGGATGCGGTTGCCTTCCTCTGGAAAGAGCCGGGCACCCCGTGCATCCACCTGCAACAGACCCACGAACTGATCAAGATCCTGCGGCTGCTGATCGAACACCATAGCCCCGACGCCGTGGTGATCACCGAAACCAACGTGCCCAACCGGGAAAACCTGACCTATTTCGGCAACGCCAACGAAGCCCACGTCATCTACAACTTCTCGCTGCCGCCGCTGCTGATCAATACCCTGGTCACCGGCGACTGCCGGCACCTGAAAACCTGGCTGATGAGCATGCCGCCGGCGCAGATGGGCACCACCTACCTGAACTTCATCGCGTCCCACGATGGCGTCGGTATGCGCCCCACCGATGGCCTGCTGAGTGAGGACGAAAAGCAGCGGCTGATCAACACCATGGATTCGTTCGGCGGCAAGGTGTCCTATCGGCGCACCTCGGACGGCCGGGACCAGCCGTATGAGATCAACATTGCCCTGTTCGACGCGCTCAAGGGCACGGCCCAGGCCGGCGCAGACCACTTCCAGTTGCAGCGCTTCCTCTGCGCCCATACGGTGATGCTGGCGCTGGAGGGCATTCCGGCGTTCTACATCCACAGTCTGCTGGCTACCGAGAACGACCACGAGCGGGTGGAGAACACTGGGCGCCTGCGTTCGATCAACCGCAGCCAGTGGTCGGTGGACTCCCTGGACCAGGCGCTGCAGGATCCCCGGAGCCACCACGCCCAGGCCTTCGAGGAACTGAAGCGGCTGATTGCCATTCGCCGCAAGCAGGCGGCCTTCCATCCCAACGCCACCCAGTTCACCCTGCACCTGGGGCTGCAGGTGTTCGGCTTCTGGCGCCAGAGTACCCGCCGGGACCAGTCCATCTTCTGCATCCACAACATCAGCGACCAGACCCAGCAGATCGCCCTGAGCGACATCAACCTGATTGGCACTGACCACTGGCAGGACCTGATTTCCGGCATGACCATCGATGACCTGTCCGGCAGCATCACCCTGAAGCCCTATCAAAGCGTCTGGTTGTCGAATCGGGAGTAGGGCAGAATGCCCGCATGCCCGACTCGACTGCCTCGAACAAACTCCCAGCCAAACCCCGCATCCTGGTGCTGTCCGGTTACGACGCCGGCAGCCACCGGCGCTGGCGCGAACAGCTGGTCGCCAGTCAGCCCGGTTTCGAGTGGCACACCCTGGCCCTGGCGCCCCGATTCTTTCGCTGGCGCATCCGGGGTAACCCACTGTCCTGGCTAGAGGAACCTTTGCTGCAGCAGTCCTGGGACTTGCTACTGGTCACCTCCATGGTTGATCTGGCTACCCTCAAGGGCTGCCATCCCCACCTGGCCAACACCCCGGCGCTGCTGTACATGCACGAAAACCAGTTCGCCTATCCGGAATCGGACGGGCAGCACGCCAGCATCGATCCTCAGATGGTTAACCTGTACAGCGCCATTGCCGCGACCACCGTGGTGTTCAACAGCGACTGGAACCGGCGGAGCTTTCTGGACGGGGTGGCACGGCTGCTCCGGCAACTGCCCGATGCCGTCCCCGAAGGCGTACTGGCGCGGCTGGCGGACAAGTCCGTGGTGGTTCCAGTGCCCATCGAAGACCGGCTGTTTGTCGAGCGCGCTGCCCCTATCAACCGGCATTGCCCGCATCTGCTGTGGAATCATCGCTGGGAGTACGACAAGGGCCCGGATCGGTTGTTGTTGCTGCTCGATGCGCTGGTGGCGCGCGGGCAGGACTTCCGGGTGAGTGTGGTGGGTGAGCAGTTCCGCCAGCAACCGAAGGCATTTACGGCACTTCGGCGGCGCCATGGCGACCGGGTGGTGCACTGGGGCTTCATGGCCGAACGCGCGGACTACGACCGGCTGCTGCAGACGGCGGATGTGGTGCTGTCAACGGCCTTGCACGACTTCCAGGGCCTGTCGATGTTGGAGGCCATGGCGTCTGGCTGCCTTGCCCTGGCGCCCGACCGACTCGCCTACCCGGAGTATGTGCCTGCAGACCAGCTGTACCCGAGCCTTCCCGATGACGCCGAGCTGGAAACGCAGGGCGCGGCCGACCGGCTACAGGACCTGTTAGGACGGGAGCCCGCTTCGAAGGCTCCCTGGGCTTGGAGCCTGGACCGGCTCGCGCCCGGTTATGAAGACATTCTCATTACAACCCTGGAAAAACATCGGTTATCCTGACCCGATGTTATCCATGCCGAGAACGCAGACATGATGAAAGCAATCCAGGTAACCGGTGACCGCCTCAGTTGGGAAGACGTCGACGACCAGGCGGAGCTGCCGGCTGACCATGTCGCAATCGATGTTGTCTGGACCGCCATCAACCGGGCTGACCTGCTGCAGCGGGCCGGGGTGTATCCACCGCCGCCTGGGGCCTCCGATATTCTGGGTCTGGAAGTCAGTGGCCGGGTGTCGGCGCTGGGGGCGTCGGTGTCGGGGTTTGAGGTAGGTCAGGAGGTCTGCGCCCTGCTGACCGGCGGCGGGTACGCCACCAAGGTGGTTGTTCCGGCGGTGCAGGTGTTGCCGGTGCCGAAAGGCTACTCCCTGAGAAAGGCGGCGGCCATCCCGGAGGTGTTCGCCACCGCCTGGCTGAACCTGTACCAGGAAGCGGGACTGGAGCCTGGCCAGCGAGTGCTGTTGCACGCGGCGGCCAGCGGCCTGGGTACCGCCGTGATTCAACTGGCCACTGCGTTTGGTAATCCGGTGTTCGCCACCGCGGGCGATGCCCAGAAGTTGGAAGTGTGCCAGCAACTGGGCGCGACCGGGATCTGGAACCGCAACGACGGCTCGTTCGTGGATGCGGTGAAAAGCTGGGGGGGCGTCGATATGGTGCTGGACCCGGTGGGTGGCAGCTACATCGCGGACGATCAGAAAGTGCTGAACGTCGATGGCCGGATTGTGCTGATTGGCCTGATGGGCGGGCGCATGGCCGAGGTCGACCTGGGCCTCATGCTGGTGAAGCGTCACCGGCTGATTGGCTCCACGCTGCGGTCACGAACCGTGGTGGACAAGGGCAAGGTGATGCAGGCGTTGCAGCGCCACGTCTGGCCTTTGCTGAGCGCCGGCCAGATTGAGCCATTGATCGACAGCGATTGGCCGATCACCGACGTGGAAGCGGCCATGGCGTACGTTGCCGACAACAAGAATACCGGGAAAGTGCTCCTGCAAGTCGCGGAGGATGAGAAGTAACCCTCCCGGCATTCGTTTTTGGGTGCGCCTCGCTCAGTCGGCGATGTGCACCAGCTGCTTGCCAAAGTTCTTGCCTTTCAGCATGCCCTTGAACGCATCGACCGCGTTTTCCAGCCCTTCCGCGATGGTTTCCTGATACTTCAGTTCGCCTGAAGCAATGCGGGACGCCAGGGTGTTGGTTATTTCCTGGTGCTGGTCCTGCCACTCGGTGACCAGGAAGAAGCGGTGCTCCGGTACCGGGTCGAGGGCCTTGAGGACGTGGAATGGGGTTTCCACTTCGGCCATGTTGGTGGCGTTGTAGGCGGACACGTAGCCGCAGATGGGTACGCGGGCGCCGTCATTGAGCAGGGGCGCCACAGCCCGGGTCACCGCGCCACCCACGTTCTCGAAGTAGATGTCGATGCCGTCCGGGCAGGCGGCCTTGAGGTCCGCCTCGAGATTGCCGGCCTTGTAGTCCACGCAGGCATCGAAGCCCAGTTCATTCACCACGAAGTTGCACTTGTCCGGTCCACCGACGACCCCGACCACGCGGCAGCCTTCGGTCTTCGCGGTCTGGCCAACCACGGTGCCTACCGGGCCGGACGCGGCGGAGACCACCACGGTGTCGCCGGGCTTGGGTTTGCCCACGTACATCAGGCCGCAGTAACCCGTGCGCCCGGGCATGCCGGCGACCCCCAAATAGGTCTGCAGTGGCACGCCTTCCTTCTGGTCAATCTTGTAGACCATCGGGGCGTCGGCGGGAAAGGTCACGTACTCCTGCCATCCGGAGTAGCAGGTCACCAGATCGCCCACCTTCAGGGCATCGGACCGGGATTCGACGATGCGCGCCACACTCTCGCCAACAATCGGCTCGTCGATGCCAATGGGGTCCATGTAACCCTTGGCGTCGTTCATCCGTGGGCGCATGTACGGGTCGAGGGAGAGCCAGAGCACCTGGGCGACCACCTCGCCGTCGTTGGGAGCCCGGACGGGGCGTTCTTCCATGACCAGGTCGCCGTTCTGGATTTCACCCTCTGGACGTTGCTTGAGCACAATGGCTCGATTCTGGTATTCGCTCACGATCTTCTCCGGTTGCATTATGAAACCAGATTAGGGTGCAGCAGAATCAAGCTGTGGTCAACCTCTCACCTTGGGCCGATGGTCGGGCGGTTCGGGTTACATTGCGGTGGGCGGTGGCTATAATCGTGTGCGCTCAGGATGAGCCGGAAACTTGCTTCAAGGATCGAAGACATGTCCCACGCCCGTGGCTTGCAGTTCACCGTCCGTGTCGGTGAGCACCCCCAGGATTTGTTCGCCGTGGTTGGCTTTGCGCTGACCGAAGGCCTTTCTGAACTCTGTCAGGGCCGGCTGGAGCTGGCCAGTGTTGACCCCCATGTGGATGTTGGCCGCCTGCTGGAACAGCCGGTGGAGCTGTTGGTCTGGCAGGACGGTGTCCCCCGGCGCCGGTTCAGCGGCGTGGTCAGCGAAGCCGCCCGTGGCGACGCCGGCCACCGCCGGACCCGCTATGAACTGGTGGTCCAGCCGCCGCTGTGGCGATTGGGGATGATGCACAACAGCCGGATCTTCCAGGGTCAGAGTACCGAGGCCATGGTCCGCACCCTGCTGGAAGAGCGCGGCATCGTGGAGACGGTGTTTGAGCTGAAACGACCGGCCCAGCTGCGGGAGTATTGCGTCCAGCACCGGGAAGCCGACCTGGCGTTTGTGGAGCGGCTGGCGGCGGAAGAGGGCTGGCATTACCGCTATCGTCATGGAAGTGCCGACGGTTCCGAGCCTCCGGCCCTGATCTTTGCCGATCACCACGGCGATGCCCCCACGCTCGATCCGGTGGCCTACAACGCCACGGCCGGCGGCAGTCACCGGCATCCGGCGGTGTTCCGGCTGCGCGTACAGGAGCGGGTGCGGGCCGCCTCGGTGGCGCTGAAGGATTACACCTTCCGGAACCCGGCCTACGCCCTGATGCACGAGCAGGGCGCGAGCACGCCCTACCAGCGGGACGATTACCAGCACTTTGATTATCCCGGCCGGTTCAAGGCCGACGCCATCGGCCAGCCGTTTACCCAGGCCCGCCTCGACGCCTTGCGCAACGACGCCAATACCGCCCAGGGTGAGAGCAACCGCCCGGACTTCAGTGCCGGTGCCAGGGTTGAACTCACCGATCACGATCAACCCAATCTGAACCTCCCTTGGCTGCTCACATCCGTCACCCATCTGGGCCGGCAACCCCAGGCCCTGGAAGAAGAGGGTGGGGCCGAGCCTACCCACTACCACAACCATTTCAGCGCCATTCCGGCCAGCCAGACCTGGCGCCCTCTGTGCCGCCACCGCCCGCGCATGGACGGCCCTCAAATCGCCATGGTGACCGGCCCGGCGGGTGAGGAAATCCATTGCGACCAGTACGGCCGGGTCAAGGTGCGGTTTCCGTGGGACCGCTACAGCCAGAACGACGAACACAGCAGCGCCTGGCTGCGGGTCAGCCAGGGCTGGGCCGGCGGCCAGTATGGCTTCATGGCGCTGCCGCGCATCGGGCACGAGGTGATTGTCTCCTTCCTGGACGGCGACCCGGACCAGCCGATCATCACCGGGCGCACCCATCACGCCTCCAACCAACCACCGTACGCCCTGCCCGAGCACAAGACCCGCACCACCCTGAAAACCCAAACCCACCAGGGCGAGGGCAGCAACGAGCTGCGCTTCGAGGACGAGGCCGGGCAGGAACAGGTCTACGTCCACGCCCAGAGAAACCTGGACCTGCTGACCGAACACAACCGCACCGAGGTGATCCGGAACGACAGCCACCGGACCATCGGCAATCACTCGTTCAGTCGCGTTCGAGGCAGTGCCCACGCCACGGTCGAGGGCGAAGCGCGAGAATCCTATGGTGCCGACGTGCATCTGGACATTGCCGGCAGTCTCCACGCCTCGGTGGCCGGGGCCTTCGGTAGCGAGACCGGGCAAGAGGTGCACCACAAAGCCGGCACCAAGGTGGTGGTGGACGCGGGCGCCGAACTGACGATTGCCGGTGGTGGTAGCTTTATCCGGCTCGACGCCAGCGGGGTCACCCTGAGTGGCCCGGGCATCAAGATCAATTCCGGGGGCGCGCCCGGGACCGGTGCCGCGGCGCAAGTGAGTCAACCCGAGCTGCCCATGGCCATCGAGGCCGGCGTCGCCGATGCGGCGGCGCCGACGACCCTGGCGGAGGTGGATCAGCGGCAAGACGCCAGCGCGCTGGCGCTGGCATTTGCCGGTATCGAGCGGCCGAAACGAGAACTGATTGTCGACGTCATCGGTGGCGGTTCGGCGGGCGAGGACGTTGTGGTCCTCAAACCCCCGGTACAGGAGGCCGAACAGTGAACGATACCCTGAGCTTCAACGATGAGACCCTGGACAACGCCTTGCGCCGACGCACCGAGTACGATGACCAGAATCCGGGCGCGATGGTTTTGTCGGTGCCCAAGCGAGCGGGTGGACACATCAACCTGCCCCTGATCGACACGGTCCGATCGAGCGTCGAGCAGGCAGGACACCAGGAGAACACGCTGCTGCGCATCAAGCCGCTGGCGGCATTGACCAACAACCTGCCGGTGCAAGCCGGCGGCCTGACCTTCCACACGGGCCGGGGTGTCGCGTTGCTGCGACCCGGCTATCTGTATGTGTTCCGGGGCGATGTGCTCTGGCGGGAACTGGAGATCGATACCAAGGGTTGGATGAGCGACGTTGATCTTCAGGGCGTCCGGCGAGCCTCGGACGACTCGGCGCAGACAGGGAGCCCAGCCAGGATCAGTGAAGGCGAGTGGCTGTCGAACGTCCTGGTGCCCGTTCTGCTCCAGGGGCGTGCCGTCATCCATGGGATTCGGGTCGCCTACAGTGAGGTGCAGTGGGATTGGCGCTACATTCGGCACCTGGAGGACGATCCGGCCGCCCGGCGGGCCCGAACCACAGGCATTGACCACGCCTGGCCTGCGGCCACGGTAGATGATCTTGCTTTTGATAAGGGGTACCCGGCGTCAAAGATCACCAGCGTTAAGGGAGTCCGGGCCCGAGACCTTGGGGTCGAGCTCATGCTGGAGGATCCCGCCGATTTTCGGCCCGAGTTCGAGGCGCCGGCGGACCAGGAGCTTTGCACGCGGCTGAAGCAACGCCTGGAGCAGATCGCCGGTGACGATCAGAGGCCTTTGAACATGGCTCTCAATGTTGGCCCAGGTAAGGACCTTTTGGATGGCCTTCGTGACCAGAAAGGCGTGGTAGGCGTCTCCATCCCCGATCCGCTGTTCCAATTGCGGCACTCCCTGAGCCAACTGCACCTGGCCCTCCATTACCTCGATGCCGTGGACCGATCGATCAAACACAAGCCCATGATTCACTCCGCCATGCTGATCCGGCAGGCAGTGTTCGATCCGCTCGCGCTTGACGGCAAAACCGATCTGCAGAAATACGCCGACGCCATCGACAAGGACAAGCTCGACGAAGCGCTGGACACCCGGGAGAAGGACCACGCGGTGGCGGTCATCGACCGTCACCTGGAACAGCTGCAGTCGTTGATGAAAAGCCGGGTGCTGGCCGCTGTCCTGGACGATTATCGCGCGTGCAGGGACTTGGCCATCTGCGAGGGCTACCTGTTGATTGCCGACCAGCTGAACCTCCTTCAGCAGATACCGGGTGTTCTGCGAGCGAACGGGTTGGCTTGTGAACACGATCTGCACAAAAGCCTGAAACGCTGGCTCTTCGACAGCGACTTCCTCGCCGACTGGGCTCCCCCGCCTCCTGACCCTGACGACACTGACCCATCGAACGTCTCGGAACCCCTGCATCAGCGGCTCCGGCAACTGACGGACGATTCGAGTGAGATCACCGGGGAAATGTTGGACCGCTTGAACCTGCAGTCCCTCGCGTACCTTGAGAAACAGCTCCACGACCGTGAAGAAGGCGCGTCAGGCATCGACAAAACACTGTTGGATGCCGGCAAGGTGGGCAGCCTGGTTGCACGTTCCCTGGAAGAATGGAGCACAGCCGTGCTGAAGGTGTGCGAGCGCCTTATGGCGGAGGGCGCAGTGACTCAGGTTGAGATACAGCGAGTGATGATCTCGGTTGCCTCGAACTTCACGATGGCCGATCCGTCGCTTGAGGGCATTAGCATTGTTAGTCGTGGGAGTGTTGAGTCATCGGGCACCATTCTTGGGGTGAGAGGTAACGGTCTGACGCTCGGTCTGACCCAGTTTGACCGGACTGAAGGCATACTGACTCGAAAGAATGACTACCTGTACGCCGACTTGATGAATGGCTCCGATGACATGATGGGCTCAACAAGCCCTTCCAGGGTTGTAGACGATTTGGATGCCACCGTTGTAAAAGCCGCCGGTCCTGCATCGGTTTTCTATGCGCCGGCGGGTCATGCGGAAGCGAAGAAACTCGGGTTGCTGAAGGTCGACTGGGCGAAACGCATTGGAAAGATCGTGGATGGGCCGGCGGTATCGCGTGGGTTGGTTGCCTTGGCAGCGTTTAATGTCTTCGTTGAGCTTCGAGCTGCCTGGGCAGCAAGTAGTGCTTCAGACAACCATCTGAAAACCTTTGCTAAAGGGTCCTTGGGCCCGGCTGCAGATTTGACGGCTGCTTCATTGAAGTTATCAATCGCGCTTAATGCTCATTCCGTCGAACGGGCTCGCGCTACTGCAACGTTTCGAATGGCGACACGGCCTTGGTTCGATGTGAAAGGGTGGTGGTTCATTGGCAGTCGACTCCAAAATCTCGGGGCATCGACACTCGTAAGGACTATCGGTCTGGCGAACTTTGCAGCGGGAGCAATTGGCGCTGGTCTGAGCTATTGGGATATGAGGCACTGTCTTTCGAACAAGGATTTCGACGCGGCAACGGGGCATGCCCTTGCGTTGACGGGCGGAACCGTCTTCCTGGCATCACCCCTTATGCATACGTTGCTGGCCATTCCCGGATGGGGTTGGGCGATGCTCGGCATGGCGATGGTTGTTGGTGGGGGGATCTATGCCGCTCATGCTTCAGATGGTCTGTTCGAACAACTGCTTAAGCGTGGCCCGTGGGGCGTTCACTCAGACGAAAGCGCAAGCGCTTTGGATGATCGTGATTTTTACGCTCAGCTAATCACCTTGATGTCACCTGTTTCGGTTACTGCGAGTAAATTTTCGGATGTGGCGACAGATGTGGCTCTTTCTCACTCAGATTATCCACCGGCGCCTGATGACTATGTCGTCACGGTGCAAATGCCTATCGCGAGCAGCTTAAGGCTCGCTGAGGAAAATCGATCCGGGTTGCCCCCAAAAACTCTTAGATTGGTATTTCAGGAAGTAGCGTACGCAACGTCCCAAGTGTCGGGAGTGGTTCCTGCGGAAGCGGTCACTAGCACCCACCTTCGCAGTACAACACCATTGCAGAAAGTCGTTGGCCGGGAATCTTTACCCAACCAGTCGGCGGTCCGTTTTTTAGTCAAACGAGAGTTACGTCCAAATAACTACGAGAGTGTTGGGTACCGAGAGTCAGTATCGACTGCATTGAGGGTCGGGCTTCAGGCGGTCATTGATACGGAAGCCGGACCGATTGTTTTCCCTTCTCCGGTGTTGGAGGACTTTCAGGCTTTTGATCTAGCCCTGCATGGCACGCCCCCATCGAAGCGTAGATCTTTCCTTTCCCCCTACGCGCAACCTAAATCCCCTTACTGGTTCTTTACCGAGGTAGCAACATGATTGAAAAAAACGGATCAGCCTTCGACGAATCAGCTTTTAGAGCAAGCGAAATAATTGGCTTACCCAGCGGGTTAGAGAAAAGGGTACGTTTCGCCGACGAACTCCAGCCTATAGGCACCTACGCATACGTGGATCCTTATTACAACGTGCTCCAAGGTGTTGAAGCAGTCCAAGATAATGAAATCGACGATCCTGAATTCAAGAATAAAGATTGGTGGTGGGATCACAAGAGCATCCGGTTTCTAAACGCCAAGGTTGGAATGAAGATTCTCTTGCTAGCACTGCCGTTTCTCTGGTTTCTGTTTTTATGGGTTTCTGGCCCGCTCGCTGTTTCGTGGCTCGTGGCCGAATTCCTGAACCGGACTTCTGTGCCTGAAGTCGTGGACTTTATCGTCTTCATTGTCGCATTTGTACTGAGTTTTGGGTGGATGATTTTAGTTCTCTGGGTGGGACCAAGTGTCACGAATTGGCTTATGAGCACCGGAGTTGGTTTTTTTCTTAAGCCATTCGAAAAGACGATTGAAAAGAGAGTCGACGAGGTTCTGGAGGACGGTTGCAGTGAATTTAACCGAGTGACTGGCCAAGTCCGCTTCGCCATGGGGCGAAGGCGGTTCTTTGAAGCGCCGTTTGTGGAGTTCGATGCCTACGTTGAGCGAATTATCCAGCATGGAGGCATTTTCTACCGGCTGATGTTCATCCATCGTTACACTCAAAAAACCTTTAATCAAACCTGGCTCAGCGGCATCGAGGCGACTAAGGGGGAGGTTCTGGCGCTGTGGGATATGATTCAACGCTACATGGACGTGTCTGAACCGTTACCCGATGTTCCTAGGTTGGAGCCCTTCCGTCATCTGGATCCCGTGACGCGCCAATATGACAACGAGACCAATCGAAACCCAAGATACTGGCGTGACCTCGACCTCGAGACCTGGAAAGCCGGTGAGGGCGTTGAGATGTTAAGGCGGCAGAATCAGTACCCTTGGGCATCTCGCAGGTGCAAATTAACGCCTCAGCTGGGCAGAGTGTCCATGGCTGAATACCGGAATATGCGTCCGGCGACGGCTTGGCCTATTTAAATGTTCGCCCTTCGACGTTGCGGAGCATCGTCGAGTCCATGCTTAGCGGCCTTGGGTTGGCCACGAGGAGGGCACAACGAAAATCCTACGTTGTTCCACCCAGCCGTCGGATTGTCCGTCGGGAACCAACTCCGAGAAAAGGCGCGGAATTTGATCCTGGTTGATGCGGGCAATTTCCTGAGATGCCTCTTGGGTGGCTGGTAGTGTGTCTTGTCGCCAAGGACCAACCCAGTGCGGCTTGTGCAGCTGAACCCATGACGACGTATCGGTGCCAGTCAGATTGTCTGCATAATCCCACCAACCCCGAAGGTGGTTGTCAGGGGTTTTTGACGGCGACTCCAGAGCTTCGGCCAAGGGGTAGAACAGGTAGCCGGGCATGAAAATGCGGGCGGTCAAGGGGCCGGCAATGCCGTGCTCGGCCAAGATGGCCAGGGTTTCTGGCTGATGGGTGCGGCGGCTTTGGTGATTGATGAGCCGGTCGCTTTTCAGATCGAGTCGGTCCCGTGCATTTGGGCCATACCACAGCACCGGGGCGCCATTGCTGGCAAAGCCCAGGTAATACTTGATGGCAATTTCGTGGTGCTCGATCCGATCGTCCGTGCGGTTATGGACGACGAAGTCCAGTTCGCCCAGGGTGTGCCCGTTGGACTGGATCTGGGTGTTTTTCAGCAGAATGTCCCACCCGAGTAAGTCGGTCAGCAGCACCTCGTAGAGTCGCTCGAAGTAGAAACCGAGCCGTTTTTGCGGCGGCTCCCGAAGAAGCGCGGGGCCGGTTTCCGGGGCCCGGTCCCAGTCCCGAAGCAGGTCGAGATAGTGATCGGGAAGGTAGTCGGAAGGCTGGAAACTCAACCTGGAGTGAATCAGCGGCGGCGCCGAGCACAGCCAGGCCAAATGGCGTACCGCCGGCTGCCGGAATTCGAGAAGGCTATTGGTGGGGCTACGTACATCCATGGACCCAGAATACCGTAAACTGTCGCCGAGGTAAGGGTGAAGCGTCACCCGCGGTCCAACCACGACGACAAGGAGCTGCCATGCAATATCTCCACACCATGATTCGGGTCAGCAACCTGGATGAGACGCTGCATTTCTTCTGCGACCTGCTGGGTATGAAGGAGATCAGCCGCAAAAGCAGTGACAAGGGCCGGTTTACCCTGGTCTTCCTGGCCACGCCCGAAGACGAGGACCGAGCCCGACAGGACAAGGCCCCGATGATTGAGCTGACCTACAACTGGGATCCCGAGGAATACGGCGGCGGTCGCAACTTCGGGCATCTGGCGTACCGGGTCGATGACATCTATGCCCTGTGTGAGCACCTCCAAGCCCACGGGGTCACCATCAACCGCCCGCCCCGGGACGGCCATATGGCGTTTGTCCGCAGTCCCGACAACATCTCCATTGAGCTGTTGCAGAAGGGGGATGCGCTCCCACCGAAGGAGCCCTGGGCCAGCATGGAAAACACGGGTACCTGGTAACACCATCACAGCCCGGTTTACGACCGGCGCGTCGCTTCACCGGAACAGCGGGCATCAGGACGGTGCCCAAGAACGAACAGGGAGGGTTTATGGACGACTGGCAAGGATGCCTGGCGCCAGATTGTCAGGCTGCGCTGGTGCAGGCTCGGGACGGGGTCAGCGAGCGCGGTGGGGCCGTGGTCACGGTCGAGGATTTCCTATTGGCGCTGCTCGACACCTGCATCGAGTTGCCGCGCTTCCTTCGTCGCTGCGGGGTGGATCTGGACGAGCTGGTCCGGACCGTCCAGTGCGAGCAGCCAATCATCACGGAAGTGGGCGGCGACGGCGCGCTCTCGTCTCAGTTGATCGACTGGCTGGCGCGGGCCCGGGAAGTCTCGGACTCGCCCTGGCTTGATTGGGGGCTGTTGCTCCGGGTGCTCTGTGTCGGGGTTGAGCGCTTGCGGGACAAGGCCTACGTGGCGGTTCTCGAACAGGTCTCACAATGGCCGGGTAACGCGGCCGACAGCTTGCCCCGTGGTATCGAGCACCGGTCGGACGCGCCGCTGGTGGTCACCGACGCTGATTGGCTTGCACTGGCGGAGGATGTGGCGGTGATCACCGCCACCGCCGACAGGGCGCTGGTGTGGATTCAGGGCGAGCGGGGCACCGGCAAGTCCTGCTGGCTCCAGGTGATGTTGGCGGCGCTGGAACGGGATTATGTCGAATTGGATCTGCGTCGTCCGGCGGAACTGTTGGCCAATCACGCGCCCGCCATGCCGGCTGAGCAGGTCGGTCCGGACGGTCCCTGGCCTTTGCTGGTGTTGGACAACCTGTCGCCGTCGGAATTGATGGCGTTGATGGACAGCCCGAACAGTCTGGCCCTGGAGCTGGTTCTCAACTGGCGGGGACCGCTGCTCTTGCTGGGTCCGGCGAAGAATCCCGGGGAGGGTGAGCAACTGGCGGCGCGGCTGGGCTGCCAGTACGAAACGTTCGGTATGCCTGGATCCAGCGCCCTCCAGCGCGAAGCCATACTCACCGCGAAACAGGCGGCCATAGAGAAACGCTGGAATATCGAACTGCCTCTTGCCGTCCTCCGTTATGCCGCCACCCGTCGGAGCCTGCTGGTCAGCAGTCCCGGTGGCATGCTGCAGTGGGTTGAGCGGGCGGCGGCCCGCCTGGATCTGTTTGCCCGATGTGGTCCCATGGGCGCCGTTGCCCTGGCCGGGCGGGAGGAGACCCTGCGCCGACAGGCTCTGGTGGCCATGGCCCGCTCTGAGGATGCAGAAGGCCGAATGGGCCTGCTGGCTCAGCTCGAGCTGCAGCGGACTGCCCTGGAGGTGGCCTGGCATGAGCGCAAGCAATCCGGTCGTCTGAGGCGTCTGTCGGTGACGGACCTGCATCAGGAGTTGGAACGTTGGCTTGCAGCGCGTGGCGGCCCGGTTCACTATGTGCTGCATTGTGAGCATGAGGAAGGGGAGTCAGCGGGTGCAGGATCTGGAAATTTATATTCGTGACCTTGAAGCGGGCGCGGTCTCAGCGTGGTTGGCCAACCATCTGGATCATCTGGAACTGGATGACAGTGACGTGGCAACCGTTAGCAAGGGGGCGGCTCTGTGCCAGGGCGAACGCTTGAAGATAACCCTGTACCCCGGTGCTTTCGGCAAGCGGTTTACCTGTTTGGTGATGGAGGGCGGGGCGCTGCCCTGGAACACCGACCTTGAGTGTGCCCGCAGCGCGTGGCGTGCGATGGATACCGAAATCCGGTGCAGCCCCGGTGACTGGAAGGAGGGAGAGCCGGTTGCCGACGAGAAGTGGTGGCGACTCGATCACCGGGGTGAGCAGCAAGTGGTCTGGAATTAAAAAAGGCAGCCGGGTGGCTGCCTTTTTTTTCGACTGAATGCCCTGTGCCAGGGCGTCGGATCAGTCGCTCAGGATGGACACGTTGTCGGCCTGCAGGCCTTTGTCCGCTTCAACCACGTTAAAGCGCACCAGCTGGCCCTGGCGCAGGACCCGCCGGCCACGACCGCGAATGGCGCGGAAGTGGACGAACACCTCGTCGCCGCTGTCACGGACGATAAAGCCGAAGCCTTTCTTCACGTTAAACCACTTCACGGTACCTTCTTCGTCGCCTTCGGGGCTGTCATCGTCGTAGTCGCTGTCATCATTATCGCTCTGGGCCCGGGGCTGGGAGCGACCACCGGAACGCGCCGGAGTCCGCTGTGCCGTTTTCTGTTTCGCCGACAGAGCGATGGCCAGAAAGCCGGCCAGGGCAAAAATCACCAGGGCCAGGACGTAAGCGGTAATACCCTGGGCGCTGCCCAAAATAAAGGTGGTGCTGTTGGCCAGTTCACTGGTCTCGGATTGGGACAGGATCTGGAACAGTTCCGGAGTAAAGGACACCAGCAGGAAGCCGAGAACAAACGGTGCGGGAATAGCGATCAGGACAGCAACAAGGATCGCTTTGGCTGGATTACGCATTGACTGAGATTTCTCCATTCATTTAACGCTAACGATAAAAAACCGGATATCGGGTAAAATCGCACACCCGGTCGATGAAAACCGCCGGATAGGGCCCGGAGGGCGCGCCGGCGGACAAAAGCGGCATGATAGCAGATTATCCCGATTGCTGACCAAGCGGATGGAGCAGGATGAGCGAGAAAGATCTCGAAGCACGACTCGATGAATTGGAGACGCGACTGGCGTTTCAGGATGACCTCATCAATACCCTGAGCGAGCAGGTGGCGAGGCAGGAACTGGAGCTTCGGGAGTTGTGGGACGCTAAGCAGTTGCTGCACAAGCAGCTGAAAGAGGTGTCGCCCTCCAACATCAAGCGCGAGGAAGAGGAAACACCCCCTCCCCACTACTGATGCGGAAGCGCCCGAGCCGCGCTGGCTTCAGGCCAGCAGCTCGACCAGGATCTGCTCGTAGATGCTGGACAGGGTGTCTAGGTCCTCGGCCTTCACGCACTCATCCACCTTGTGAATGGTGGCATTGATCGGTCCGAGTTCCACCACCTGGGCTCCGGTCGGTGCGATGAAGCGGCCATCGGAGGTGCCACCGGAGGTGGACAGCTCGGTTTCCCGGCCAGTCACCGAGCGAATGGCGTTCTGACTGGCGGACACCAGCGCACCCCGGTCGGTCAGGAACGGTCGGCCACTCAGGTGCCACTGCAGATCGTACTTCAGTCCGTGCCCATCCAGGATCGCCACCACCCGCTCTTCCAGGCTCTCTGCGGTATTTTCGGTGCAGTAGCGGAAATTGAAATGCACCAGGCATTCCCCGGGGATGATGTTGCTGCCGGTGCCGGCCTCGATCTTGGTGATCTGGAAGGTGGTCGGCGGGAAAAAGTCGTTGCCGTTGTCCCAGAACTCCTTGGCCAGGGCATCCAGCGCTGGTGCCGCCGTGTGCACCGGGTTCTCCGCCAGGTGCGGATAGGCCACATGCCCCTGCACCCCGTGCACGGTCAGGTAGCCGTGCAGCGAGCCCCGACGGCCATTCTTGATGACATCACCCACTTCGTGGGTGCTGGACGGCTCGCCTATCAGGCACCAGTCGATCTTCTCGTTTCTGGCCTCGAGGGTTTCCACGACCTTGACGGTGCCGTCCTGGGCCGGACCTTCCTCATCGCTGGTGATCAGCAGCGCAATCGAGCCGCGATGGTTCGGGTGGGCGGTGACGAAGCGCTCGCAGGCCGTGACAAAGGCGGCCAGGCTGCCTTTCATGTCGGCGGCACCGCGTCCGAGCAGATAGCCATCCTTCACCACGGGATCGAACGGCGGGTGGGCCCAGTTCTTCTCCGGACCGGTGGGCACCACGTCGGTGTGACCGGCGAACGCCAGCACCGGGCCCTCGGAGCCCTTGCGGGCCCAGAGGTTGTCGGTGTCACCGAAACGCAGGTGCTCACCTGAAAATCCCAGTGGCTCCAGCCGCGACATCATCAGCGCCTGGCAGCCGGCATCGTCCGGTGTGACGGATTGCCGGCGGATCAGGTCAATGGCCAGCTCAAGGGTTTTCGACTCAGTTGTTTGCATGCAGCTCTTCGTTCAGCTCGATGGCGGACTTGTTGGTTTTGCACTCGACAGCACCGGTCTGGCTGTTGCGGCGGAACAGCAGGTCGGGCTGGTTGGCCAGGTCCCGGGCCTTGATGACTTCCACCAGCTCGTTGTTGTCGTCCAGCAGCGCCACCTTGGTGCCGGCGGTGATATACAGGCCGGCTTCAACCTTGCAGCGGTCACCCAGCGGGATGCCGATGCCGGCGTTGGCGCCGATCAGGCAGTTCTCGCCCACGGCGATGATGATGTTGCCGCCACCAGACAGGGTACCCATGGTGGAGCAGCCGCCGCCCAGGTCCGAGCCCTTGCCAATCATCACGCCGGCGGAAATGCGGCCTTCAATCATGCTGGTGCCTTCGGTACCGGCGTTGAAGTTGATGAAGCCTTCGTGCATGACGGTGGTGCCTTCGCCCACGTAGGCGCCCAGGCGAACACGGGCGGTGTCGGCGATACGTACGCCCTTGGGCACGACGTAGTCGGTCATCTGCGGGAACTTGTCCACGGATTTCACTTCCAGGGTGCGGCCTTCCAGGCGGGCCTGGAGCTGGCGCTCCGGCAGCTCGTTCAGGTCGATGGCGCCCTCGCTGGTCCACGCCAGGTTGGGCAGCAGGCCGAAGATGCCGTCGAGCTTCAGGCCGTGGGGCTTGGCCAGACGGTGGGAGATCAGGTGCAGCTTGAGGTAGACCTCAGGGGTGCTGGATGCGGTGTCGTCGTTATCCAGGATGGTCACCACCACGGGACGCTTGCTGCTGGCGGCTTTCTCGGCCAGGATCGCCTGCTCGTTCTGGCCAGCCTGACGCAGGGCGTGGGCCAGCTTGTCGAGCTGTTCGGTGGTGGCGCTGATCGCCTGGTTGCCACCCTGGTAGTTGAGCGCGTTCTGGACGACTTCCATCAGGGTGTTGTCAGGCGTCATGACCGGCTGCTGGTAGAACACTTCCAGCCATTCGCCCTGGTTGTTCTGGGTGCCGATGCCGATACCGAATGCAAAGCTCATCAGGTGGTTGCTCCTATAGGATGTTCAGACTTAAGCGTTGGAAAACTGTTTGGCCCAGTCGTCGGCCTTGAAGCCGACGGAAACGTTGTCGCCATGCTCCACCACCGGTCGCTTGATGATCGATGGGTTCTCCAGCATGAGCTCGTGGGCGGATTGGGCGCTAATGGTATCACGAACCTCGTCCGGAAGTTTGCGCCAGGTGGTGCCGCGCCGGTTCAGCAGGGTCTCCCAGCCCACTGCCTGTTCCCAGCGCTGGAGCAGGGAGGCGTCGAGGCCGTCTTTTTTGAAGTCGTGAAAGTCGTGGGCGATGCCCTGTTCCTCGAGCCACTTTCGCGCCTTCTTCACGGTGTCGCAGTTTCGGATGCCGTACAGTTTCATGGGGTATTCGCCTTCACAAATTCAACAATGCGGTTGGCCGCCTCCACGCATTCCTCCAGCGGTGCCACCAGGGCCATGCGCACCCGGTTTTCTCCCGGGTTGTGGCCATCGACCGTGCGTGACAGGTAGCGGCCCGGGAGAACGTGCACGTTCTGTTGAGCCGACAGCTCACGGGCAAAGGTCTCGTCGTCCATGGGGGTGACCGGCCAGAGGTAGAAGCCGGCATCGGGGAAATCCACATCCATCACTTCCCGCAAGATGGGGACCACCGCCTCGAACTTGGCGCGGTAGGCGGCGCGGTTTTCCCGGACATGGTCCTCGTCCTGCCAGGCGGCGATGCTGGCCAGCTGGTTGTGCAGCGGCATGGCGCAGCCGTGGTAGGTCCGGTACTTCAGGTAACCTTTCAGGATGGCGGCGTCGCCGGCGACAAACCCCGAGCGCAGACCGGGCAGGTTGCTGCGCTTGGACAGGCTGTGAAACACCACGCAGCGGGCGAAGTCGTCCCGGCCCATGGCGGCGCAGGCCTGCAGCAGGCCTTCCGGTGGCTGGTCCTCATTCGGGTAGAGCTCCGAGTAGCACTCGTCGGACGCCACGATAAAGTCGTGGCGGTCGGCCAGTTCAATCACCCTGGTCAGGGTGTCCCGGGGAATCACCGTGCCGCTGGGGTTACCGGGCGAACACAGGAACAGGATCTGGCAGTCCTGCCAGACCGCTTCAGGCACCGCCTCGAAATCCGGAATAAACCCGCTTGAGCCGTCGCAGGGCAGATACACCGGGGTGGCGCCGGCGAGCAGGGCGGCGCCTTCGTAGACCTGGTAAAACGGGTTCGGGCTGACCACCTTCGCGGCGCCATGGCTGGCCACCACCGATTGCACCAGGGAGAAAATGCCTTCCCGGGTACCGTTGACCGGCACAATGTGCTCGGCGGCGGTCAGCGAGCCAGGGGCCAGGTCAAAGCGCCGGGTTGCCCACTCACTGATGGCCTGGCGCAGCTCCTCCGAACCCTTGGTGGTGGGGTAGTTGGCCAGCTTGTCCAGGTTGTCGGCAATCACCTGCTTCACGAACGCCGGCGACGGGTGCTTGGGTTCGCCGATGCCCAGGGAGATCGGTCGCAGCTGCGCCGGTGGCTCGATGCCTGCCTTGAGTTTTGCCAGTTTCTCGAACGGGTAGGGGTGTAGCTTGTCCAGATTGGGATTCATTGAATATCGTCCAGCATGTCGCAGAGGTCTTGCTGCAGTTCGTGGCACACCGTGGGGTCGCGCAGGGGCTCGCCCTGTTCGTCGGTGACGAAGAACACGTCTTCAACGCGCTCGCCCAGGGTAGCGATCTTGGCGTTGGTCAGGCGCACCCGATGGTCCAGCAGAACCTGACCGATGCGGGCCAGCAGGCCCGGTCGGTCCGGCGTGATGACTTCCATGACCGTGCGTTGGTTGACCGTGTCGTTGGAAAAGGTCACCTCGGTCGGGAAGGCAAAGTGTTTCAGTTGTCGTGGCGTGCGGCGGTGAATGATGTCCGGGTAGTCCTCGGGGTCGTCCAGCTCCTCGATCAGCCGCTTGCGCACCCGTTCCTTGCGCGCCGGGTCCGTGCCCAGAGGCTGTCCACGCTCGTCCAGCACCACGTAGGAGCTGATCGAGTAGGGGCCTTCGCTGGAGGAGATTCGGGCGTCCACGATGTTCAGGTTCAGTTGTTCCAGTACCGCGGTGGTGGCGGCGAACAGCGCGACCCGATCCTTCATGTAAATGATGATCTGGGAGTAACCGTCGGTGGGGCCGCCCCGGGTGTCGCGAATCAGTACCAACGGGTCGGGATTGTCCCCGTGCCGGATGATGGCGGCGGTCTGCCAGGCGATGTCCACCGTGGAATCCTGCAGGAAGTAATCCTCATCCACCGTGTCCCAGATGCGGTCGATCTGTTCGTCGGTCATGTTCTGGGCGTACAGGATTTCCCGGGCCTCGGACTGGGTCGCCCGGACCCATTCACTGCGATTGATCGGTGCCTCGGTGCCTCGCCGCAGGGCCCGCTTGGCCTCAATGTAGAGCTGGCGCAGCAGCGACGCCCGCCAGGTGTTCCACAGTTTCGGGTTGGTGGCGCTGATGTCGCAGACCGTCAGCACGTACAGATAATCCAGGTGCGCCTGACTGGGAATGGAGCGGGCGAAATCGTGGATGATGTCCGGGTCCGAGATGTCCTTGCGCTGCGCGGTCATGGACATCAGCAGGTGGTTCTCCACCAGCCAGGAAATCAGCTTGGTGTCACGTTCGCTCAGGTGGTGCCGCTGGCAAAAAGCCTCGGCGTCGATGGCGCCCAGTTCGGAATGGTCGCCGCCCCGACCCTTGGCGACGTCGTGGTAGAGACCGGCAATGAACAGGGTCTCCAGCTTCGGCAGTCGGTGGATCAGTCGGGACGCCAGCGGGTACTCGGTGCGCGCCTCGGCGCTGTCGAGTCGCGCCATGTTGCGGATCACCCGCATGGTGTGGGCGTCCACGGTGTAGATGTGGAACAGGTCGTGCTGCATCTGGCCGATGATCTGGCCGAATTCCGGCAGGTAGCGCCCCAGCACGTTGTACTTCTTCATGGCGGACAGGGTCTGGTCCAGCGCGTGGGGCGTGCGCAGCAGCTCCATGAACAGGGTGGTCACGGCCAGGTCGGTGCGGAAGGCGTCGTCCACCAGGTGCCGGTGCGCCCGCAGGGACCGGATGGTGGTCGCCCGGATGCCCTTGATCTCCGGGTGCTGGGCCATCAGCACGAAGATTTCCATGATGGCGTAGGGTGCGTAGGCGAAGACCTGGTTGTTCACCGCCTCGATGTACCGGTTGCGCATCTGGAAGCGCTTGTTCAGCGGCTGGATGTCGTCCGCGGTGCCGGTGCCGAGGATCGCCTCGTCGTAGTACTGCAGGATCACATCGGTGAGTTCGGCCAGGGCCAGCACGGTCCGGTAGTAGGACTGCATCATCAGCTCGACACCGAGGCGCTTGCCTTCGTCCTTGTAGCCGAGCATCTGGGCCAGGGCGCGCTGGTGGTCGAACAGCAGGCGGTTCTCGTTGCGGTCGGCCAGCAGTTGCAGGCCGTACCTCAGTTGCCAGAGGAAGGTTTCGCCCTGGAACAGGATCTGGTGCTCTTCCTCGGTCAGGATGCTGAAACGGGTCAGGTCGGCGATGTTCTGCAGACCGAAATGCCGCTTGGTGATCCAGCCGATGGTCTGGATGTCCCGCAGCGCCCCCGGCGACCCTTTCACGTTGGGCTCGAGGTTGTACTCGGTGTCGCCGTATTTTTCGTGGCGTTCGCGCTGTTCTTCCCGCTTGGCAATGAAGTAGTCGCGGTCGGTGCTGACGTTGTCCGAGTAGACCTGCTCGCTCAATTCGTCCCGCAGTTCGTCCGGGCCGGCGATGGTCCGGGTCTCCAGTACGTTGGTCAGGATGGTGATGTCTTCGCGGGCGGCGGCCTTGCAGTCTTCGATGCTGCGCACGCTGTGGCCAATGTCCAGCTTGAGGTCCCACAGCAGCGTGATGAACGCGCCCAGGTCTTCTTCCCAGCTGGCGTCGACGCCGGCGCGGGTGAGAATCAGCAAGTCGATGTCGGAGTGCGGATGCAGCTCGCCCCGGCCATAGCCGCCGACGGCAATCAGGGCAATGTCGGGGGAATCAGAGAAAGGGTAGCGGTTCCAGATCAGTCTAAGCACGCTGTCGACGGTGTCGGCCCGGGCGTGGACCAGGGCGCGCACATCCGCCCCCTGGCGAAAGGCCTCGGCGTCCGCGTTGTAGCGTGCCCGCAACAGCTCCCGAGCCGCCGGGACCGGCGAAGGGGCGTTGCTGATGCGGGATTCCAGCGCGCTCAGGTCCACTTACAGGGACTCGTCCGAACGCTTGGTGAGCACCTCATAGCCGTCCGCCGTCACCAGGATGGTGTGTTCCCATTGGGCAGACAGTTTGTGGTCCTTGGTGACCACGGTCCAGCCATCGGGCAGCAGCTTGGTCTGGTACTTGCCCTGGTTGATCATGGGCTCGATGGTGAAGGTCATGCCTTCCTTCAATTCCATTCCGGTACCGGGCTTGCCGTAGTGCATCACCTGGGGCTCCTCGTGAAACACCTTGCCGATGCCGTGGCCGCAGTAGTCGCGCACCACCGAATAACGGTGCTTTTCCGCGTGCTGCTGGATGACATGCCCGATGTCGCCCAGGCGGGTGCCCGGCTTGACCAGTTCGATGCCTTTATAGAGGCATTCCTGAGTGATCTGGATCAGTCGCTCGGAACCGGGCTTGGGTTTGCCGACCACCCACATCTTGCTGGTGTCGCCGTGGTACTCGTCCTTGATGACGGTCACGTCGATGTTGAGTATGTCGCCGTCCTTCAATACCTTCTTCTCGGACGGGATGCCGTGGCAGATCACGTGATTGACCGAGGTGCACACGGATTTGGGGAAGCCCTTGTAGTTCAGCGGCGCGGGAATCGCTTTCTGCTCGTTCACGATGTAGTCGTGGCAGATGCGGTCGATTTCCTCAGTGCTGATGCCGGGCTTGATGTGCTCGCCAATCATTTCGAGGACTTCGGCGGCCAGGCGGCCGGCGACGCGCATTTTTTCGATTTCTTCCGGGGTCTTGATCGATACTGACATCGGGGTTCCCATAGATATGTACCAAACCGGCATTTTAAGGGGCTGAGTGGCTTGGTACAAGGAAGGCCCTGCGTAAAATTAATGGCGTTTCCCGCTCGCTTTATGGTATAAACGCGCCCGCTGGAAACGATTCCAGCAAATTCGCACACGCGTCGGCACGTTGTCCCAGGGTGCCTCCCTTCAGTTTGATGAAGGCGGGTTGGGGCAATCGGACGTGTGGAGGACTAACCCGAAGCTAAAAGGTAACTATCATGGCTCAGGTAAATATGCGTGACCTGCTGAAGGCAGGTGCTCACTTCGGTCACCAGACTCGCTACTGGAACCCAAAGATGTCGAAGTTCATCTTCGGCGCCCGCAACAAGATTCATATCATCAACCTGGAGCAGACTGTTCCTGCCATGAACGAAGCCCTGAACTTCGTTCAGCAGCTGGCAGAGAACAAGAACAAGATCCTGTTCGTCGGCACCAAGCGTGCTGCGGCCAAGATCATCAAGGAAGAAGCAGAGCGCGCTGGCCAGCCGTTCGTTAACCATCGCTGGCTCGGCGGCATGCTGACCAACTACAAGACCATCCGTCAGTCCATCCGTCGCTACCGTGATCTGGAAGCCCAGAGCAAAGACGGTACTTTCGACAAGCTGACCAAGAAAGAAGCCCTGGATCGCACCCGCGAAATGGACCGCCTCGAGCGCTCCATCGGCGGTATCAAGGACATGGGTGGTCTGCCGGACGCCATGTTCGTGATCGACGTGGATCACGAGCGTATCGCGATCAAAGAAGCCAACAAGCTGGGCATCCCGGTTATCGGTGTGGTTGATACCAACAGCGATCCGGACGGCGTTGATTACGTGATTCCGGGCAACGACGATGCCATTCGCGCTATCCAGATTTACGTGAAGGCCGTTGCTGATACCTGCATGGAAGCCGCCCAGTCTGGCGGCGCAGGCACTGACGAGTTTGTAGAAGTCAGTGAAGACGCAGAAGGCGCCGCTCCGGCCGCCGAATAACGCGTCAGCGTCACGATTGAGTTGTAAGGTGTGCCCGGACTTGTTTCGGGCACACGTCCTACCGAATTCGGAATATTGAGAGGGTTGAACATGGCTGCAATTACCGCTGCAATGGTCAAAGAGCTGCGTGAGCGCACTGGCCTGGGCATGATGGAGTGCAAGAAGGCACTGGTTGAAGCTGACGGCAGTGTTGACGCGGCAATCGAAGAGCTGCGTAAGTCTTCCGGTCTGAAGGCCGCCAAGAAGGCTGGCCGCACCGCCGCTGAAGGCGCGTCACTGATCAAAATCTCTGACGACAACACCGTGGCGTTCATTCTGGAAGTGAACTCCGAGACTGACTTCGTTGCCCGTGACGACAACTTCATGAACTTCGCCAACGAGGTTCTGGACGTTGCTTTCGACAAGGGTGAGACCGACGTAGCCAAGCTGATGGAAGGCGATCTGGAAGCCAAGCGTGAAGCGCTGGTTCAGAAGATCGGCGAAAACATCACCGTTCGTCGCGTTGTTAAGGTTGAAGGTCCGGTTGTTGGTGGCTACGTCCACAGCAACAACAAGATCGCTTCCGTTGTTGCCCTGACTGCCGGCGACGCCGAAGTGGCTCGTGACATCGCGATGCACGCGGCCGCGGTTAACCCGCGCGTTGGCAAGCCGGAAGACATGCCGGCCGAAGAGCTGGAAAAAGAGAAGGACGTGATCAAGGCCCAGCCGGACATGGAAGGCAAGCCTGCCGAGATCGTCGAGAAGATGATGGGCGGCCGGATCAAGAAGTTCCTCAAGGAAAACAGCCTGGTCGAGCAGCCTTTCGTCAAGAACCCGGACCAGACCGTGGGCGAGCTGATCAAAGCCAACGGTGGTGAGCTGGTCGGTTTCGTTCGCCTGGAAGTGGGCGAAGGCATCGAGAAAGAAGAAGTCGACTTTGCTGCTGAAGTTGCTGCTGCAGCTGGTACCAGCAAGGCCTGATCCTTCTTAAGGCGTCGAGGCTTAGCCCCGGCGCCATCTGAGTCTGCCACGTCAGTCAGGGAAACCTGGCTTTCGTGGCGGGCTTGTATCTGAGATACCCCTTTTTTGTGAGGAGTATGTCAGATACAAGCCTGCGACGCGCACCAAGCGTACAGCAGCCAACAGCCGAAAAGGGGATCCTCATGCCGACATCATCCAAAACCCAGCCCAGATACAAGCGCGTTTTGCTCAAACTCAGTGGCGAGGCCCTGATGGGAGAGCATGATTTCGGTATTGATCCCAAGGTACTTGACCGCATGGCCCTGGAAATCGGCGCCCTGATCGGCATCGGTGTCCAGGTTGGCCTGGTCATTGGCGGTGGTAACCTGTTCCGTGGTGCGGCCCTGAACGCCGCCGGCATGGATCGGGTCACCGGCGACCACATGGGCATGCTGGCGACCGTGATGAATGGTCTGGCGATGCGCGACGCCCTGGAGCGGTCGAACATTCGCACCCGGGTGATGTCGGCGATCCCCATGAGCGGCATCGTGGAGCATTACGACCGTCGCCGTGCCGTCCGGGACCTGAAGGACGGCGATGTGGTGATCTTCTGCGCCGGCACCGGCAACCCCTTCTTTACCACCGATTCGGCGGCCTGCCTGCGGGGTATCGAGATCGAGGCGGATGCAGTGCTGAAGGCCACCAAGGTCGACGGTGTCTACTCCGCCGATCCGCACCTGGACAGCAGCGCGGAGAAATACGATTACCTGACCTATGATGAAGTCCTGGACAAGAAACTGGGCGTCATGGATCTCACGGCCATCTGTCTCGCCCGGGACCACGGCATGCCACTGCGGGTGTTCGACATGAACCGGGCCGGTGCCCTGACCCGCATCGTCACCGGGGAGCGGGAAGGTACCCTGATCGAATAACTGGCAAAGACTGATCTGACGAACGAATTGAGGAAGCTGAAGTGATTAACGACATCAAAGCAGACGCCGAAAAGAGAATGCAGAAGAGCATCGACGCTCTTCATGCAGCATTTAACAAGATTCGTACCGGTCGGGCTCACCCGGCGATCCTGGACAGCGTGATGGTCAACTACTACGGTCAGGAAACGCCGCTCCGACAGGTTGCGAGTGTCAACATCGAAGACAACCGCACGCTGACGGTCACGCCCTGGGAAAAGAACCTGGTGCCGACCATCGAGAAGGCCATTATGACCTCCGATCTGGGCCTGAACCCGGCGACCAGCGGCGACGTGATCCGCGTCCCCATGCCCATGCTGACCGAAGAAACCCGTAAGGAAATGGTCAAGCAGGCCAAGGCCGATGCCGAGCACGGTCGGGTATCCATCCGGAACGCCCGTCGTGACGCCAACAGCATGATCAAGGATCTGCTGAAGGAAAAGGAAATCACCGAGGATGACGAGCGCCGCGGTGAAGACGAAATCCAGAAGCTGACCGATCGCTACATCGCCGAAGTCGAAAAAGCGCTGAAGTCCAAAGAAGAGGACCTGATGGCGGTCTGATCGCCCGGGTTCACTGGTAGAGAATCAAGGCCGGGGCTGATGCCCGGCCGAGCAGAGGATTTCATGACGGGAACGGTATCCGCAGAGATTCCGGTGTCGGCGGACAGCCGGCCCCGGCACGTCGCGATCATCATGGATGGGAACAACCGGTGGGCCAAGCAACATCGCCTGACCGGTGTCGCCGGCCACAAGGCCGGGGTGGATGCGGTCAAGGCCGTGGTGGAGACCTGCGGCCGCGAAGGGGTTGAGGTGCTCACCCTGTTCGCCTTCTCCAGCGAGAACTGGCGTCGGCCCCAGGAAGAAGTGTCGGCGTTGATGAAGCTGTTCCTGTTCGCCCTGCAGCGGGAAGTCCGCAAGCTGCACCGCAACAACATCCGGCTCCGGATCATCGGCGACCGCAGTGCCTTCAGCGAGGCCTTGCAGCAGCACATGCAGGATGCCGAGGAACTGACCCGGCACAACACCCGGATGACCCTGGTGGTTGCCGCCAACTATGGCGGTCACTGGGACATCACCCAGGCCACCCGCCAAGTCGCCGGCAAGGTGCGCAAAGGCGAGATCGAGCCGTCCGACATCACCGATGACCTGATCCAGCAGCACCTGAGCATCGGTGACCTGCCCATGCCCGACCTGTTGATCCGTACCGCCGGCGAGCAGCGGATCAGCAATTTCATGCTCTGGCACCTTGCCTACACCGAGATGTATTTCTCGCCGGTGTTCTGGCCCGATTTCAAGGCCGAGGAAATGCGCAAGGCCCTGCAGGCCTATGCTGGGCGCCAGCGCCGGTTTGGCCAGACTGACGATCAGATTGCTGCCAAGGCATCACAACAATAAATAGACCAAAGCGACCCTCACCGTGCTAAAGACCCGAATCATTACCGCATTGATCCTGGCCCCGATTGCCATCGGCGGAATCTTTTTCCTGCCGCCGCTGGGATTCGCGCTGTTCACCGCGGCCATCATCACGCTCGGCGCCTGGGAGTGGGCCAACCTGTCCGGCATCGAGGGGCAGGGCGGACGCGTTGTGTACGCCGCCGTCACTGCCGCCATTCTCTATGGCCTGCTCAACGTGCCGGCCGTCGCGGTGCTGTGGCCAGCGCTGGTGTGGTGGTTCATTGGCTTTCTGCTCGTTCGCGGATATCCGGCCGGGTCGGACCAGTGGGGCAGCGTGCCGGTGCGTGCGGCCATGGGCCTGCTGGTGCTGGTGCCCGCCTGGGTGGGCTTGAATCATCTGCGCACCGGTGGCCTTGATTTTGGTCTGGTCGACAACAGCCTCTGGGCGATCCTGTACGTATTCTGCGTGGTCTGGGTGGCCGATATCGGTGCTTACTTCGCCGGCCGGGCCTTTGGCAAGGCCAAACTGGCGCCCCGGGTCAGTCCGGGCAAATCCTGGGCCGGTGTCTGGGGCGGTCTGGTCGCGGTCGGTGTGTTTGCGGTCATTGTCAGCCTGCTGGCCTCGGCCGACGGCCTGGACACGGTGTTGCTGGTGCTGGCCAGTCTGTTCACCGGTCTGGTTTCCGTGCTCGGCGACCTGCTTGAGAGTATGCTAAAACGTTTCCGGGGCATCAAAGACAGCAGCCAGCTCCTGCCCGGTCACGGCGGCATTCTCGACCGTATCGACAGCCTGACCGTGGCCATACCCGTGTTCGCCCTGATCATTACCCAGTTGGGCTGGCTCACTGCCGGACAGTGGTGAGTATGAACGCGCGCCGCCTCACAATTCTCGGAGCCACCGGCTCCATCGGTCTGAGTACGCTGGACGTCGTCCGGCGCCATCCTGAACAATTTTCCGTGTACGCCCTGACGGCGAGCACCCGGGCTCCGGAGCTGGCGGTGCTGTGCCGTGAGTTCCGTCCTCAGGTGGCGGTCATGGCGAGCTTTGAAGCGGCGCAGGAGCTGCGCGAACTGCTGACCGATCTGCCACAGGTCCGCGTTCTGAGCGGCCCGGAGGGTCTGGAGGAGGTTGCCGCTGCGCCCGAGGCCGACGCCGTGATGGCCGCGATCGTGGGCGCCGCGGGGCTGCCTCCGACCCTGGCCGCCGTGCGGGCCGGCAAGCGGGTATTGCTGGCCAACAAGGAAGCCCTGGTCATGTCCGGTCAGCTGTTCATGGATGCGGTGGCGGAGTCCGGGGCCGAATTGCTGCCGATCGATTCCGAGCACAATGCCATTTTCCAGTGCCTGCCCGCGGATCGGGTTCGGGATCCGGACGCCGCCGGGGTGTCCCGGATTCTGCTGACCGCCTCCGGTGGCCCATTCCGGGAGCACAGCGCCGCCGAGCTGCGATCGGTCTCACCCGCCGAGGCCTGCGCCCACCCCAACTGGTCCATGGGCCAGAAGATCTCGGTGGATTCGGCCACGCTGATGAACAAGGGGCTGGAGCTGATCGAGGCCTGTTGGCTGTTCAACACCACGCCGGATCGGGTCGAAGTTCACGTCCATCCGGAGAGCATCATCCACTCCATGGTCGAGTACGTAGACGGATCTGTGCTGGCCCAACTTGGCAGTCCGGACATGCGCACGCCCATTGCCAATGGTCTGGCCTGGCCGGAACGGATCGACGCCGGGGTTGCGCCCCTGGACCTGTTCGCCATCGGGCGCTTCCATTTCGAGCGGCCGGACCTGGTGCGCTTCCCCTGTCTGCGGTTGGCGGCGGAAGCGTTCGAGGCCGGGGGTACCTCCCCGGCGGTACTCAACGCCGCGAACGAAGAGGCGGTGGCGGCTTTTCTGGCCGGTAACCTGTGTTTTACCGACATCCCCGTTATTATAGAGCGGACCCTGGCGGCCATGGACGTGGTGCCGGCGGACAGTTTTGAGACCATCTTTGCCAGGGACGCCGAGGCAAGGCATCGCGCCCGGGAACAGATAGGGCTGTTAACTGTCTGATATAGAAAGTTGTTTCTTGGCGCGTTCCAGCCATCAACCGAGAATGCTATGCAAATCATCGAAACCATCCTGGCGCTTGCGCTGACACTGGGCATCCTGGTCACCCTGCATGAGTATGGCCATTTCTGGGTTGCCCGGCGTTGCGGCGTCAAGGTGCTGAGATTCTCGGTGGGTTTTGGCAAGCCCCTGTTTTCCTGGTACGACCGCCAGGGCACCGAATTTGCGGTGGCGGCGATCCCGCTCGGTGGCTACGTCAAGATGCTGGACGAACGCGAGGGTCCGGTCCCGGAGGCGCTGAAAGACCAGGCCTTCACCTCCAAGCCGCCCAGCCAGCGCATCGCCATTGCAGCGGCCGGTCCGATCGCCAATTTCCTGTTCGCCCTGTTTGCTTACTGGCTCCTGGGCGTGGTGGGCGTTACCTCGGTGGCGCCGATCGTTGGTGAGGTTGGGCCTGACACCGTCGCCGAGCGCGTCGGTCTACGGGAAGGCATGGAGCTGCACACGGTGGACGGGCATCGGGTGGTGTCCTGGCGGGACGTCAACATGCGCCTGCTGGAACGGGCCGGAGAGCAGGGCGAGATCGCCATCGGCGTCAGTGAAAACGGCGCGCGCGGCACCGTGAGCGGGCCGCTGCAGGGCTGGCGCCTGAGCGACGAGGCGCCGAACCCGCTGCTGGAGTTTGGCATAACCCCCTGGCGGCCGGACATCCCGCCCATCCTCGGCCAGATTTCCAACGGGGGACGGGCGGAAGCCGCCGGACTGAAGCCCGGTGATCAGGTGTTGGCGGTCGACGGTGAGGCGCTCGGCAACTGGTTCGATCTGGTGGATGCGATCCAGGCGGCACCGGAGACGACCCTGTCCCTGACCATCGTTCGGGATGGCGCCGAGCGCACTATTGACGTCAGGCCGGCCGAGCGGGAGCAGGAAGATGGCACCACCATCGGCTTCGTCGGGGCCGGGGTGCAACCGGTGGAATGGCCGGAAGAAGTGCTCCGGGATGTCAGCTACGGGCCCCTGGCGGCGATTCCCAACGCCTTCCATGAAACCTGGGCCGACACCCGTCTGACCCTGGTGGCGATCAAGAAAATGGTGACCGGCCTGCTGTCGCCGACCAACCTGAGCGGTCCGATCACCATAGCCCGCGTGGCGGAGGCCAGTGTCAGTTCCGGTTTTGAGGATTTCATCCGGTTCCTGGCCTACTTGAGTATCAGCCTTGGCATATTGAACCTGCTGCCGGTTCCCGTGCTCGATGGTGGGCACATCGTGTACTACACCATCGAAGCCATTCGGGGAAAACCGCTGTCCGACGAGGCGCAGGCGCTAGGGTTACGAATTGGTATGACATTGATTCTTACATTAATGGTGTTTGCTCTTTACAACGACCTGATGCGGTTGTGAGAATTGCGGGCTCCTTACGCGCATTAACCAGGCGAAATATTTGAATGAGACGTTCTCTCCTAGGTGTAGCCATTGGCCTCGCTGTAGCTTCGACCGGCATAAATTCCGCCGTTGCGGACGAATTCACGGTCGCGGATATTGAGGTCGAGGGCCTGCAACGCGTATCTGCAGGTACTGTTTTTTCAGCCTTTCCCGTCAATATCGGCGAACAGGTGGACCCGGCCGAACTGGCCGACGCCATCAAATCCCTGTTCGGGACCGGTCTGTTTACCGACATCGAAGCCAGCCGCGATGGCAGTGTGCTGATCCTGACCGTCAGAGAGCGTCCGTCCATCAGTGACATCGAGATCGATGGCAACAAGAACATTGAAACCGAAATGCTGATGGATGCCCTGTCCGGGGCCGGCCTGCAGGAAGGCCAGGTATTTCGGCGCGCCACCCTGGAACGGCTCGAGCTCGAAATTCTGCGCTCGTACATTGCCCAGGGGCGTTACAACGCCCGGGTCAAGGCCTCGGCCGAGGAGCTGCCCCGCAACCGGGTGGCGATCAGCCTGAAAATCAACGAAGGCACGGTCGCGGCCATTCATCACATCAACATCGTGGGCAACGAAGACTTCGCCGACGAGGAACTGCTGGACCTGTTCGAACTGCAGACCAGCACTTGGTGGAACTCCATCACCAACGCCGACAAATACGCCCGGGAACGGCTCAGCGGCGACCTGGAATCCCTGCGTTCCTTCTACCTGGACCGGGGTTACCTGGACTTCAACGTCGAATCGAGCCAGGTGTCCATCTCCCCGGACAAGCAGCAGGTGTTCATTTCCATCGCCCTGAACGAAGGGCCCCAGTACACCATCTCCGAGATCAACCTCCGCGGCGACCTGATCGTGGGTGAGGAGGAGCTGCGCAAGCTGATTCCGGTGGAAGAGGGCGATGTCTTCTCCCGGGCTCGTATGACCGCCATTTCCGAGGCGCTGGCCTTCCGGCTCGGGCGCGAGGGCTACGCCTTCGCCAACGTGAACGCAGTGCCGGAACCGGGCGAGAACAACACCGCCGCGGTGACCTTCTTTGTCGAGCCGGGCAAGCGGGCGTATGTGCGCCGGATCAACTTCGACGGCAACGTCTCGACCCGGGACGACGTCCTGCGCCAGGAAATGACCCAGATGGAGGGCGGCATCGCTTCCTCCGACCGGATCGAATTCTCCAAGACCAAGCTTGAGCGCCTGGGCTTCTTCAAGGCCGTTGAGGTCGAGACCGTACCGGTGCCGGGCACCGATGACCTGGTCGACGTCAACTACAGCGTGGAAGAGCAGCCCACCGGCAGCCTGTCGGCGTCGGTCGGTTTCTCCCAGGATTCCGGCGTGATTCTCGGCGCCAACGTGTCCGAGAACAACTTCTTCGGCACCGGCAAGCGGGTGTCGTTCGGGGTCAACGTCAGTGACTCGGTCAAGAGCGCGAACGTGTCCTACCTCGACCCTTACTACACGGTGGACGGGGTCAGCCGCGGCTTCAGCCTGTTTGCCCGGGAAACCGATTACGAGGATGAGGACATCTCGTCCTACCTGCTGGACGAGTACGGCGGCCGGGTGACGTTTGGCTACCCGACCGACAGCATCACCCGACTCAACTTCGGCTTGGGTTACACCCGTTCGGACATCAAGACCGGGGCCTTCACGTCCCAGGAAGTGCTCGACTTTGTCGAGGACGAAGGCGATTCCTTTGACAACTACTTCCTGTTCGGCAGCTGGCGCCGCAGTACCCTGAACCGGGGGGTACTGCCCTCCGACGGTTACAGCCACTCCCTGTCCCTGGACGTGGCCGTGCCCGGCAGCGACCTGACCTTCTACAAGCTCAGTCACAAGACCGATTTCTACCAGCCGATCACCGACTCGGGCCGGTGGATTTTCCGCGCCCGCACGGACGTCGGCTACGGCGATGGCTACGGCGATCGCACCCAGATGCCGTTCTATGAGCACTTCTACGCCGGCGGCTATGGTTCGGTACGTGGCTACGAGGCGAATTCCCTGGGGCCGCGAGCCACCAATAATCCGAATGACCTATCTGATCCGGACCCGTTCGGTGGTAACCTGCTGACCGAAGGTAGCCTGGAGCTGATCTTCCCGACGCCGTTCGCCGGGGACAGCCGTTCCATGCGAACCGCATTCTTCCTGGATGCCGGCCAGGTGTTCGATACCGAGCGGGATTTCGATCCGGCTCTGGATGAAGTCCGGTTGTCCGCTGGCGTAGGGTTCCAGTGGATTACCGCCGTTGGCCCATTGGCCTTCAGTTTGGCGAAGCCGCTGAATGACAAGAGCGGCGACGAAACCCAGGTGTTCCAGTTCTCCCTGGGCCAAACATTCTGACGTGCAGAAAAACAAACGGATTAATCACAGGAGAAGTCCGATGTCCCGAATTCTAACCATGCTAGCAGCGGCCTTTATGGCGCTTTCCTTCCCGGCGATGGCGGAAACCCGCATCGGCGTGGTGGACCTGCGTCAGGCGCTGTTCTCGTCCAACGACGCCAAGAGCTTCAGTGAAACCCTGCAGCGGGACTTTGCCGGTGACGAGGCCAAGGTTCGCGAGGTCCAGGAGCAGGCGCGCAAGCTGAAAGAGCGCCTGGAGAAGGACGGCGCCATGATGAACGAAAGCGAGCGCGAGAAGCTGGCCGCCGAGTTCCAGGAGAAGGTGAAGGAGTTCAACTTCCTGAAGCAGCGCCTGGACAGCACCGTGGCGCAGCGCAAGCAGGCCTTCGTTGAGCGGGCCCGTCCGGAAGTGGATGCCGCGGTGGAAGAGCTGCTGAAAGAGAACGACCTGGACCTGATCCTGCCGAGCGAGGCGGTGGTGTACGTGAAGCCGGAGCTGAACCTGACCCCGCAACTGCTGGAAAAACTGAACCGTTAAGGCCCGACGGGCGTCCCCGGAATAGTGTTGGAGCGCATGATGACAGAGAGGTCTTTTCGGCTCGAAGAAATTGCCCAGGCACTGGGAGCCGAACTCCGGGGTGATCCCGACCAGCAGGTGACCGGGCTGGCAACCCTGCAGGCCGCCGGCCCGGACCAGATCAGTTTTCTGGCCAACCCCTCCTACGCCAAGTACCTGGCACAGACCAACGCGGCCGCCGTGATTCTGTCGCCATCCGCCGCCACCGACGTGAGTATCAACGCCCTGGTGCTCGATAACCCCTACCTGGGCTACGCCCGCCTGAGTCACTGGTTTGATCCCGAGCCGGTTTCGGCCGCTGGCGTCGACCCCTCGGCCATCGTCGATCCGACCGCCCAGGTAGCGGACGACGCCGCCATCGGCCCCAATGTGGTCATCGAAGCCGGCGCCGACATTGGCAGCCGGGTCGTGGTCGGGGCTGGTACTGTGATTGGCGCTCGCGCCCGGGTGGGTGCGGATACCGTCATCCGGCCCCGGGTAACCCTGGCCCACGATGTCGTGCTGGGTCAGCGCTGCCACATCCTCAGTGGCGCGGTGATCGGCTCCGATGGTTTCGGTTTTGCCAACGAAAAAGGCGTGTGGCAGCGCATCGCCCAGCTGGGTCGCGTGGTGCTTGGCGACGATGTCGAGGTCGGTGCCAACACCACCATCGACCGTGGCGCCCTGGACGACACGGTCATCGGCAATGGGGTGAAACTCGATAACCTGATTCAGATCGCCCACAACGTGCAGATTGGCGACCACAGTGCCATGGCGGCCATGGTGGGCATTGCCGGTAGTACCCGCATCGGCCGGCACTGCGTGTTTGGCGGGGCCTCGGGTGTGGCGGGCCATCTGGAAATTGCCGACCAGGTGCACCTGACCGGGATGACCCTGGTCACCGGTGACATCCGGGAGCCGGGGGTCTACTCTTCCGGCACCAGTGCGGACACCAATCGGCAATGGCGCAAGAATGCGGTTCGTTTCCGGCAGCTGGACGACCTGGCCCGGCGGATCAAGGAACTGGAAAAGAAATTAGAGGGCTGAGGCCGAGCAAGATGATGGAAATTGACGAAATTCTGGAATACCTGCCGCACCGTTATCCGTTCCTGCTGGTGGACCGGGTGACCGAGGTAGAAAAAGGGAAATCCATCAAGGGCTACAAGAACGTGTCGTTCAACGAACCGTTCTTTCAGGGCCATTTCCCCAACAATCCGATCATGCCGGGTGTGCTGATCATCGAGGCCATGGCACAGTTGTCCGGCATCCTCGGCTTCATCACCGTGGAACGGAAACCGGCGGACGGCGTGGTACAATACCTGGCCGGTTCCAGCAAGGCGCGCTTCAAGCGTCCTGTGTTGCCGGGCGACCAGCTGTGCATGGAATCGGAGCTGATTTCCGGCAAGCGTGGCATCTATAAATTCGAGTGTCGGGCACTGGTAGACGGCGAAGTCGTGTGCGTGGCAGAGATACTGACCGCTGAGAGAGAAGTTTGATGGCGACAAGTGACTGGTCGGGTATTCATCCTCAAGCGATCGTAGACCCATCAGCCAAACTCGCGGACAACGTCACCGTTGGCCCGTGGAGCTACATTGGCCCGGGCGTTGAGATCGGGGAAGGCACGGAGATTCTGTCCCACGTGGTTGTGAAGGGGCCGACGGTGATCGGTCGCAACAACCGGATCTTCCAGTTCTCGAGTATCGGGGAAGAGTGCCAGGACAAGAAGTACGCCGGTGAGCCGACAACCCTGACCATCGGTGACGACAACGTCATCCGGGAAAACTGCACCATTCACCGGGGCACCATCCAGGACCGGGGCGAAACCCGGATCGGCAGCGGCAATCTGCTGATGGCCTACGTGCACGTGGCCCACGACTGCGTGGTGGGTGACAACACCATTCTCGCCAACTGCGCGACCCTGGCCGGCCACGTCAACGTGGGCGATTTTGCCATTCTGGGCGGCGGTACCATGGTGCACCAGTTCTGCAACATCGGCCCGCATAGCATGGCGGCCGGTGGCAGTATCGTGCTCAAGGATATTCCCGCCTACGTCATGGCCAGTGGTCAGTCGGCCCAGCCCCACGGTATGAATGTCGAGGGCCTGAAGCGTCGCGGCTTCAGCAAAGAGGTGCTGCTGACCCTGCGTCGTGCCTACAAGGTGATCTACCGCCAGGGCCTGACCACCGAACAGGCCGTGGACGAGCTGACCAACGCCTATTCGGACATCCCGGAAATCCTTCCTCTCATTGACTCCCTGCGTGGAGCCGATCGCGGCATTATTCGCTGAACCGGCGGGAGCCAGCAGGTGACGGACCAACCTTCGCAGCGCGCGGTCGTAAGCGACCGCGCCATTACCTTTGGCATCATTGCCGGTGAGGCATCGGGCGACATTCTCGGCGCCGGTCTCATTCGTTCCCTTCGGAGTCGTTACCCGCGCGCCCGGTTTGTTGGCATCGGCGGTGACGACATGATTGCCGAGGGTTTTCACTCCCTGGTGCCCATGGAACGGCTGTCGGTCATGGGGCTGGTCGAGGTGCTGGGCCGTATCCGCGAGCTCTTCAGCATCCGGGCCAGATTGCTCGACTACTTCTTCGCCACGCCGCCGGACGTGGTGATTGGCATTGATTCCCCCGATTTTACCCTGGCCATTGAACGGCGTTGTCGGGAGGCCGGCATCCCGACCGTGCACTACGTCAGCCCCTCGGTCTGGGCCTGGCGACAGAAGCGAATCTTCAAGATTGCCAAGTCGGTCAACCTGATGTTGACCCTGTTTCCGTTCGAAGCCCGTTTCTACCAGGAGCACCAGGTGCCGGTGGCGTTCGTTGGCCACCCGCTGGCGGACCGAATTCCGATGGTGCCAGAGACCGGGGCCGCACGCCGGGACCTGGGCTTGGACGAACAGGCGCCGCTGCTTGCGGTCCTGCCCGGCAGCCGCGCCGGGGAAGTCGAGCGGTTGGGGACCCTGTTCCTGGAGGCAGCACGCTGGATTCAGGACAAACGGCCTGATGTGCAGCTGGTGATTCCCTGCGTCAATCGGGACCGTGAACGCCAGGTTCGAGACCTGGTGGAAGCGCTGGAGGTCAAGCTGCCCGTGACCATCGTGCGTGGGCGCTCCCGCGAGGTCATGGCCGCCTCGGATGCGGTGCTGTTGGCGTCCGGCACGGCCACCCTGGAAGCCATGCTGCTGAAAAAGCCCATGGTGGTCGGCTACCGGTTGAGCAATGTCAGCTACGCCATCCTGTCCCGCCTGGTCAAGGTGCCCCACGTTGCCTTGCCAAACCTGCTGGCTCGGGAACCACTGGTTCCGGAACTGCTGCAGGATGATGCGACCCCGGAAGCCCTGGGCGCGGCGGTGCTCGAGCGACTGGAGAACGAGACTGAGCGTCAGCGTCTGCTGGACGCCTTCACCGAGCTGCACCAGACCCTACGCCAGGATGCCGACGAGAAAGCGGCCGAGGCGATTACCCGATTGCTCGAGGAGGGCGCAAGCCATGGCTAAGACGCCCTTGCCGCCCTTTGAATGCGGCTACCGCGGCAGGCTGTTGGCAGGCGTCGACGAAGTGGGGCGTGGCCCTTTGATCGGCGCCGTGGTCACCGCGGCGGTGATACTGGATCCGGACCGGCCGGTGGCCGGCCTAGGCGACTCCAAGAAGCTGACCGAGAAGAAACGGGACGCCCTGTACGAAGAAATACTCGAAAAAGCCGCGGCCTGGTGCATTGGCCGGTGTGAGGCAGCCGAAATCGACCAGTTGAATATCTATCAGGCCACGATGGTGGCGATGGAGCGGGCCGTCGCTGGCCTGCATGTGCCGCCGGAGTACGTCCTGGTGGACGGCAACCGGTGCCCGAACTGGGGCTGGGCCTCAGAGCCGGTGGTGAAGGGCGACAGCCGGGTTGAGGCGATCAGTGCGGCGTCCATTCTGGCCAAGGTCACCCGGGATCGGGAAATGATCGACTTGGAGCAGACCTACCCCGGATATGGTCTGGCCCAGCACAAGGGCTACCCCACGCCCGTGCATCTGGAAGCCCTGTTCCGGCTGGGGGTGACGCCGGAACACCGACGGTCGTTCCGGCCGGTGCAGGAAGCCCTGGAGCAGGTCGGGGAATGTCAGTGCCCCGAAGTCCAGACGGGGTTTGGCGATAGCCCGAGTGTTCAGGTCGATCTCTTTGAAAATAGCGATTGACAGCCGTCTATCAAGACCTTAATATACGCGCACGTTGATCGGGGGTGACCCCGGGAAACAACCAGTTTTGATGCGGGGTGGAGCAGTCTGGTAGCTCGTCGGGCTCATAACCCGAAGGTCGTTGGTTCGAATCCAGCCCCCGCTACCACTTCAGAAAAGCAGATCAGTTCTTACTGATCTGCTTTTTTTTTGCCTTCCTGTTTGTCGCCTTCTCGGGCCTTTCCGGCGTTATCTGACCCTCACTCCTGGCGCTCAATGATCACGCCGCGAGCGTACATCAGATAGCCGACGGAAACCGCCAAACCAGCTGCCAACGGGCCCAGATGACGCCATCCCCACGCTCGTTGCCCGTCCATTCCCGGCCTGAAATAAGCACGCAAAATGGCCCCGACACATCCAGTTCAAGCGGACTATGAATGCAGCTCATGATTAAATTAGATAATGTCATTTTTATTCATGAGGCCGTCCGGGTATAAAACACACCTGTTGGTAACACGATAAGACAGGCCAGCGGATTCCCAGCCCCGCCAGTAGGCACAGAGCACCTGGGGCTGCGAGAACTAGCCAGGTTTTATCTCAGACATTAGGTGGCAAGAACGGGATGAAAGACGATTTCACATTTGCGGTTAAAAGTACGCGCTTCGACGAGCATTATCTGCCCTCAGACAACACGCGGGTCACCACGAACTTTGCCAATTTGGCCAGAGGAGCGAACCGCCGAGAGAACCTGCGCAACGCCTTGAGGATGATCGACAATCGTTTCAATGCCCTGGCGCATTGGGATAATCCAGAGGGGGATCGCTATTTTGTTGAGCTGGACATCATCTCTGTCGAAATGAGGATCGGTACGGAAGGCAGTGGCGATACCTTCCCATCCATTGAGGTATTGAAAACGACCATTGTTGATCGCAAGACCAGCGACCGCATTCAAGGCATCGTCGGCAATAACTTTTCCTCGTACCTGCGGGATTATGATTTCAGCGTGGTGCTCCGGGAGCACAACCAGAACAAGCCTGAATTCAGCGTGCCGGATGACTTTGGCGATCTGCACGGCAAGCTCTTCCAGAGCTTCGTGAATTCGAGCGCCTACAAAGAGCATTTCAAGAAGCCGCCGGTCATCTGTCTCAGTGTTTCGGAAAACAAGATTTATCAGAGAACCGAAAACCAGCATCCCGTGTTGGGTGTTGAGTACCAGCCCAATGAGTCGTCTTTGACCGAACAGTATTTCAGGAAGATGGGGCTGCAGGTTCGGTATTTCATGCCGCCCAACAGTGCCGCGCCCTTGGCGTTTTATTTCTCGGGCGACCTGCTCAATGATTACACCAATCTTGAGTTGATCAGCACCATCAGCACGATGGAAACCTTTCAGAAGATCTACCGGCCCGAGATCTACAACGCCAACTCTGTTGCAGGGCAGTGCTTCCAGCCAAGCCTGAAGCACCCGGATTATTCCTTGATCCGGATCGATTACGACCGGGAAGAACGAGGCCGCCTGGCTATTGAACAGGGCAAGTTTGCCCAGGAGAAATTCATCGAACCTTACCAGGCGATGCTCGAGCAGTGGTCCGCTCAGTCCGCCCGATAATGAACAGAAGATAGAACGGAATTGATTATGAAACGACTATTGCCAACGTCAACGGCGGGCAGTTTGCCCAAACCCTCCTGGCTGGCGCAGCCCGAGACCCTGTGGTCACCGTGGAAACTGCAGGGTGGGGAATTACTGGATGGTAAACAGGATGCCCTGCGGTTGTCGCTGCACGAACAGCAACAGGCGGGTCTCGATATTGTCGGCGACGGTGAGCAATCGCGCCAACACTTCGTAACGACGTTTATCGAGCACCTCGACGGCGTTGATTTCGAGAAGCGTGAGACCGTTAGAATTCGTGACCGTTACGATGCGAGTGTGCCGACGGTTGTGGGTGCTGTCAGTCGACAAAAGCCGGTTTTTGTTGAAGATGCCAGGTTCCTGCGCCAGCAAACCGAACAGCCGATAAAATGGGCCCTGCCAGGTCCCATGACGATGATCGACACGCTTTACGACGCTCATTACAAGAGCCGTGAACAACTGGCCTGGGAATTCGCCAAAATCCTCAATCAGGAAGCCAGGGAATTGGAGGCGGCCGGTGTCGATATCATCCAATTCGACGAGCCCGCGTTCAATGTGTTTTTCGACGAGGTCAATGACTGGGGCATTGCCGCTCTGGAGCGGGCGATTGAAGGGCTCACGTGTGAGACCGCCGTTCACATCTGCTACGGCTATGGCATCAAGGCCAACACGGATTGGAAAAAGTCGTTGGGGTCCGAGTGGCGCCAGTACGAAGAAATCTTCCCCAAACTCCAGGCGTCCAACATCGATCTCATTTCACTGGAATGCCAGAACTCCCGGGTTCCCATGGACCTGATCGAACTGATCCGAGGCAAAAAAGTGATGGTGGGCGCCATTGATGTGGCTACCAACACCATTGAAACGCCGGAGGAGGTGGCGGCCACACTTCGAAAAGCGCTGCAGTTTGTCGATGCCGACAAGCTCTATCCGAGCACCAACTGTGGCATGGCGCCCTTGTCCCGTGACGTTGCGCGCGGCAAGTTGAGCGCCTTGAGTGCCGGTGCGGACATCGTCCGCAGAGAACTCTCAAGCTAGGGTTGGACCCACCATGCTACATCCTCAAACCACGATCGATCCCCAGCGTTTCCGCGACGCGCTGGGGCACTACGCTTCCGGTATCACGGTGATCACATCCGATGTGGATGGCGAGCCCATAGGCTTCACCTGCCAGTCGTTTTACAGCGTGTCCACGAACCCGCCGCTGGTGTCATTCAGCGTGATGTCCAGCTCCTACAGCTACCCCAAGATTCGTCGGGCGGGTCGATTCGCAGTCAACATCCTGTCGGGTGAGCAGGTCCGTATTTCCAATCAGTTTGCCCGGCAAAGCGCGGACAAGTGGCACGGTGTCGACCGGCAGGAATCGCCGCTGGGTAATCCGATCATTGATGGCTCCCTTCACTGGCTGGATTGCGAGATACACGCCGAACACGCCGCCGGGGATCACCTGATCGTGATTGGTGAAGTGAAAGCGTTGAACTTGCCAGAAGCAGCTGCCTCCCAGCCCTTGCTGTATTTCAAAGGGCAATACCGCAACCTCGCCGCCCCAGGCGCCGACTGAGCGCTCGCCGCCGCGAACCGTCGCCCACTGGGGCGCGGTCCGGCGCCTACCGGGGTCTGGTGGACGCCTGACTCCGGCATTCCTGTGTCATTCTCGGACAGACTTCAAGATGTGATGCTCTTTTGACGCTATTTCGTCGTGTATGTGTCCGAAGAGCGACGTCCCTCGACCCTGAAACACCCGCCTCCCTTGTTACTTTCTGTTAAAACCCGTGTCCGCGTGCGCCTGTTTCTTGGCCTTTTTGTACCCTGGGGCCCCGGCCGACTTGTCATTTCGGGCAGGAAAGTGCCCGGATAACAAGGCTCTGGGGCAAATCATTACCCAAAACTGACGGAAAATTGACCATTTTGTAATTAGCACGATGACGTTTCTCACATTTAAGATCGACCACGTTTTATACAATTTCACATTCACGACGAAAAAGTGGTGCACAAAATGATGAAGCGCGTCAGCAAAATGTCAAAGGTATGGATCGCCGCGTTTGTTATCGGAGCTCTTCTCACTGGCTGCGGCGGTGGTGGCTCTGGCAGTTCAGGTTCAGCGGGTGGTTCGGCCAGCGCTGGCGGCAGTCTGGGGCCGGTGGATGAGCGCACCGCGGTGTTGAGCTGGAATGCGCCCCTGACCCGGGTGAACGGCGAGAGCATCCCCATGGGTGAGCTGGACAAGTATGTGATTCGGTATGGCCAGGATTCAGAGAACCTGAGCGAAGAGGTGGTGGTGTCCAACGCCCAGTCCGAGTCTGAGATGTCTTACCAGATCGGTGGGCTGGAGAATGGCACCTGGTACTTCACCATTCAGGTGCAGGACACCAACGGTCTGATCAGCGAGCCGTCGGACGTCGTCAGCAAGTCCGTCCAATCGTAACCGTCGAGTGCCCCGCCGGCCTGAAGAAACGCAGTCTCAGGCCAGGGGATCGGCGATCGGAAGCTTCAGGGTGAAGGTCGAGCCTTTGCCGGGTGTCGAAGCCACCGATATTTCCCCCCGGTGTTTCTCCACCACAATCTTCACAAACGACAGGCCCAGTCCTGTACCCCGTACACCGGTTAATTCGCTGCGTTTTTGACGCCGATACCGGTCAAAAAGGTGGGGTAGTTCGTCGGCATCGATGCCGCTGCCTTCATCCCCGATTGTCAGGCAGGCCTGGTGGCCGGCCCGAAAGACCTGAATGTCGATGGCGGTTCCCGCCGGACTGTATTGCACAGCGTTGGTCAGCAGGTTGATGACGGCTCGCTCGAGCAGCTCGGCATTGCCGCGCAGCCAGAGATCCTCGGTGCCCTGCAGGTGGAGTCCAATGCCTTTTTCGGCCGCCTGTTCACTGACACTGTCCCGGGCATTCTCCACGATCGCCAGAAATTCGCACTCGTAGAACCGGGTTTCCGTCAGTTGTTCGGCGCGGGCCAATTGCACGAACTCTTCTGCCAGGTGGTAACTGCGCCGCGCCAGTCGCCCCAGCTGCTCCAGCTGCGCCTGGTCGATGTGGCTGGGATCCCGCTTCAACTGCTCGATCAGGGCGAGCTGGGACACCAGGGGCGAGCGCACATCGTGGGAGATGAAATCGATGGCCTCACGGTGCTGGCGCTGTTGCTCGCGCAACTCCGAAATGTCGGAAATGTTGGCGATGATGCCGTGCTGGTCGCTGTCCGGCAGCGCGAACGGGGCAAAGTGGATGAGGAAGTCCTTGTTGTGAATGCGCAGGTCCACGGTCCGGCTCTGTTGCAGGGTCAGGGTCTCGGACACGGTTTCATGCCACGGCGGTGTCTCTCGCGGGTCGTGGCCCTCGAGCAGGCGGGTCAGGGGCAGCCCGCTCAGGCTGGGCATCGGCTCCTGGAACCACTCCTCGATGTGGCCATTGGCGAAACGGATCACCCCCAGCTCGTCGGTCACGATGATGCCGTCGGGCATGCGTTCAAAGCTGTGGCGGATGAACTGTTGCATCCGGTTCAGCCGGTCGGTGGCGACCCGCACCCGTTCGATGCGTGCGGAGATGTTTTCCCGGGGCTTGTCAGCGCGGTGTCGGGCTTCGCCGGGCTCAAGGTGCAGGCGTCTCAGGTAGCGCTGGATGGCCTCGCGGCTGAGATCGTTGGGCAGCTTGAGACCCAGGATAAAATCGCTCTGCCCGCGCACCAGGCGAATCCAGCTGTGGTTGTTCAGGTGGTGCCAGCGCCCGGCGGCCAGATGCGTGGGAATGTCGTCCGGCTCCAGTCCCTGCCGGGCCAGGACAACCTGATCTTCACACAGCAGCCAGCCGTCGGGCTGGAACAGCTCGCGAAAGTGTTCGAGCAACTGGTTGGGATGACGGCGCGCAGGTTCCGGGACTGCCACGTGGGGGCTCCGGGCGAGGTCGTCCAGTTGCCGGTTCAGAAAGCGGTTGGTCATGGCCAACCGGAAGCCACTGGACAGGGGGAACGCCAGCATGGGCGCCAGCAGGGCCGAGGCGACCGGCACCCAGACCTGCCCGGCAAAGAGTCCGACCAGGAACAGGCCGAGCACCGCAACGAGCGTGAGCAGGCAGACGATGGGGGTTCGGGTCGGGCGCATGCGGGGCAGCACCAGCGACAGCAGTATCACCGTGGCCAGGATCACCATCGGTGTTACCCAGGGCGGTGCCGGGCGGATCAGCAGGTCCTGGCTCAGGGCGGAATAGGTATTGGCCTGGAACTCCACTCCGGACATCGGCCGGCTCAAACCGGAGAAGGGCGTCGGCAATACATCCCCCAGGCCGGCGGCGGTGGCGCCAACGAAGACGGTCTTGCCGGCAAAGGTGGCTGGCGCCGGCGGCTGTTGGAGCACCTGGCTGTAGGAATGGGTCGGAACGGTGCCCGCCCCGCCGGCCAGAGGCACGGTGCGGTATCGGTCGCGCACGTTGACGAAGGAAGGCGCCTGGTAATCGGTAGCGCCTGTCTGCGTCGAGGTGTGGGCGGCCAGAGCCAGGCTCGGCCACAAGGTGCTGCCCAGGCCATTGAGCAGATACAGGCCCCGCGCCACGCCGTCGGCATCCAGCTCCACGTGGGCGTGGCCGAGCCGGGCGGCGGCTGACACCAGCGTGGCGTTGGGCAGCTGTTCGCTGAGCAGATAGTTGGCGGTGGGGGGCGACAGGTGCAGCGGCACTATGACATTGCCGTGCTCGGCCATGGCGCGGGCAAACCGGCGGTCTTCTGGTGCCGGTTCGGGGAAGAGCACATCGAACACGATGGTTCTGGCGCCGGCGGCGTCCAGTTTTTCGATCAGGTTGGCGTGGTAGGTGCGGGGCCAGGGCCAGCGTCCGAGGCGCTCCAGGCTGATATCGTCGATGGCGACGATGACCACGTCATCGGCGACCGGAGCCGGGTAGTGGGTGCTGGCGGTATCAAACAGCCAGCGGTCGATGCGTTCCGGGAGTGCGGTAGTCTGGATCAGCAGAATCAGCGTCAGCAGGATAAGGCCCATGGTCCAGGGCGTCGTTTTGATAGGCATCCAATCCCGGTTCATGAGTCCCGCTGTGTCGGTGGTTCCATGGATTACTCGAGGTAGAGTTCCCTCCCAGGTCCCCAACGGCTGGTCAGGGGCCCGTCTGAAAGCGCTTTCAGCCGCACAAAATACCGTTTTCCGGGAATCAGGCGCAAGGCCGCGGTGGTATCGGTCAGTGTAGCTTCCTTGATGATGTTCTCGAAGTCGGGCTCTTCAGAGAGCTGAAGCCGGTATTCCTTGGCCGTACGCACCTTCTCCCAGAACACCCGAACCTGGCTGTCGACATAATTGACGCTGATGATCCGGGCCGGTGGCAGGCTGCCGTTTACCAGGAACTGGCGGGTCTCGCTGGTGGCCACCGAATTGCCGCCGGCCTCGGTGACGACACGCCAGTAATACTGCCCGGGGGCGAGCGGTCGAAGCGGCAGGGCAGAGGTCTCCGGCGCCCATTCGCTGGTGGTCACCGGTTCCCGGAAACTGTCGTCCTCGGCAATCTCGACCCGCGCTATTTCATTCTGGCCGTTCAGACGCCAGCGGAACTCGGGCATGTCGTCGTTGGCGGTCTCGTCGGCCCCGGGCGCCAGCAGCGTCGCCGGCTTGGCCTGCAGATCGACCTCGACCGGTATGACCGCCGGCATGCCCACGGTGCCACGAGTGGTGAGGGCCGCCAGGTGAATTTCGTAGTCGCCATTATCCAGCAGGCTGATGTTGAACTCATTGCCTTCCAGCTTTCGGCTCTCCACCCAGCGGCCACTGTCCGCCTCAAAAATGTCCAGTCGATGCTGGGGTGCCTGGCTGTCGGCCCAGGTCAGCGTTGCTGGCAGTTTTGTCAGGGTAGGAGCCAACGGATTGACCGTGGGCGCCGGCGGCATGCGCCGAATGGACAGGCCCGGGTTGCTGGTCAGCGTGGCGCTGTAGCCGGCGGGAATGCGGCGGGTTTTCCCCGGCGCGCCAAAATCCACAACGCCTTCAGTAACCTGCAGTCGGGTGCCGTCGGCGGAGGTTTGCAGGGCAAAGGCGGTGCCCCGGACCGCGGCCACGGCCGACGGGGTCTCGATCTCAAAACGGGCGCCGCCCTCGATCACCGGCCGGACCCGGGTGTGAACCTCGCCCTTGTTCAGCCGCAGGCGCGTGTCCACCATGCCCGACTTGCCGTACTGGGTCAGCCGGTTGAAGACCAGCCGGGAGTCTGGGGACAGGCGTACTTCGGAACCGTCGGCCAGGGCAATGGTGGCCGAGCCGGCGGCGGAGATCAGTTCGTCGCCAACGCGGATCAGGGTATTGGAAGTCAGGGGCAGGGTCCGTCCGTCGGCGCCGGTTTTGATCCGGACCGTGCCGGTCACGGTGGTGACCCGCGCCGGATCCGGTTGGCGCTGGAGCCACTGGACGGGGATGCGAAGGCGGTCGCCTTCTTTCAGCTCGGCGCCTTTATCCAGGGTGTTGTACTGCCGCAGACGGGCAGGGGCGATGCCCTTGGCCAGCAGCTCTCCGGCGATCTGCTGGAAGGTCTCGCCCGCTCGAACGGTGTACAGCCAGTCGGGTGCGCTGGTCCCGGCCTGGCTGGCCATGGGGGTCGCGGCACCCGAGCCTTGGGTGATGGACAGTTCGGCGTTCGCGGTCAGCGCAGCCAGCAGCAAGACTGGCGCGCACAGCCCTCGGACGATCTGTGTCAGGTGCGGTTTATTCATTCGCGGCCCGGCTGGTTTCCACCAGGTCGGAATCCGGTGCCGATTCGCCGGCTTGCATGGACTCCAGACGGTACCCGCGCTGGTAGATGGTCTTGATGCGGAAACCGTTTTCCGGATTCAGGCCCAGGCGCCGGCGCAGCCGGCTCATGTGGGTGTCCACGGTGCGGGTGTTGATGTCCCGGGCCAGGCCCCAGACCCGTTCCAGCAACATTTCCCGGGTCAGCAGGCGGCCCTGGTTCTGGAACAGGAACAGGGTCAGGTCGAAGTCCTTGTCGGTGAGCGTCAGTTCTTCACCATGTAGGGTAATGACCCGGCGCTGGGTGTTGACCTCGAATGGGCCGTACTTCAGCACTTCCTTGTCACTGTCGGGATTGCTGCGTCGGGCCAGGGCGTTGATGCGGGCCACCAGTTCGGCGGCGCGGGCCGGTTTCGCCAGGTAGTCGTCGGCACCGGCGTCCAGAGCGTGCACCACGTCGGCCTCGCTGTCGCGCTGGGTCAGGAACACCACCGGGATCGGCCAGTTCAGTTGCGCCCGCACGCTTTCCAGCACGTCGATGCCGGTCATGTCAGGAATCTGCCAGTCGAGGATCAGCAGGTCGTAACTGCGGTGCAGGACGGCGCTCAGGAACGCCTGGCCGGTGGGGAAGGAGTCGCATTGATGGCCACGTTCCGACACCATCGCTTGAACGTGCTGGGCCTGTTCGTATTCGTCTTCAAGCAAGGCAATGCGCATCAGGCCTCTCCCAGGGTCGGTGCTGCAACGAGTGTTCCTTTCTTCACGGGCTTTACTGACTGTCCAATCGTGCTTGCGGGCACCTGGGCGTCAGACGGACTGCCCAGCGATATCAAGCAATTATCACAAAACCTGGCGGTGCGTTCAGTATCGTTATGTAGTCTTGCGTAAACGAAGTGCCGGTTTTCCATCGTCGTCGTTCAATGTTTGTCGGCAGGCGGGGAAATTACTGCAGCCCCAGAACCAGCCTTTCTTGCCTTTCCGCCTTACCAGGGGCGAAAAACAGTGGGGGCAGGGAATGGGCTTTTCGCCGGTTCCGTCGCGCGGGGCGTCGTCCTCGAGCGGGCGGGTGCCACGGCAGCTCGGATACCGGGTGCAGGCAAAAAACCGCCCGAACTTGCCGTCCCTTTCGGTCATCGGGGCGCGGCACTTGGGGCAGTGCACCTGTTCGGCGTTTGAGGAGTCCGCCGTTGGCGCCGGGCGTTCGCCGGCGGGGCGCTGGATGAAGCCGCGCACCTCCTGCTTGAGGGTGTCCAGGAAGGCCCGGGGATCGCCCTCGCCGCGACGAATGGTCTCGAGTGAGGCTTCCCAGACCGCGGTGCGGTCGGGTTTGCTGACCGATTCCGGCAGGGCGCCGATCAGCGCCTTGCCTTTTTCGGTGGCGCGAATGTGGCGACTGTCCCGGAACAGGTAATCCCGTTTGAACAGGGTGTCGATGATGGCGGCCCGGGTCGCTTCGGTCCCCAGACCATCGGTTTCCCGCAGGGTTTTGCGCAGCTCCGGGTCGGTCACGAAGCGCGCGATGTTGGTCATCGCCGACAGCAGGGTGGCGTCGGTGAAGTGCTGGGGCGGCTGGGTTTTCCGCTCGGCGATCCGGGTTTCGCCGCAGAACACCGGCTCACCCTTGTCGAGCCGGGGCAGCGGTGCCTTCTGGGGCTCGTTCCGGCTCTCCCGCTTTTTCAGTTCCAGGGTTTTCCAGCCCGGCTCCAGCACTGCGGTTTCGGTGGCCCGGAACTGATGGTGCGCCACCCGCACCGTGAGTCGACCTTCCCGATGCACGGCGTCGGCCGCGAACTGCATCAGATAGTAGCGACTGATCAGACCGTAGATGTTGGCCTCGGCCGGGCTCAGCTGGCCCTTGGCCGACGGCCGACTGGTGGGAATGATGGCGTGGTGGGCGTCCACCTGTTGGTCGTTCCAGGCGGCGGTCCGGCGCCCGAGGTCCGAACGGTCGCAGGCCTCGGCGAGGTCCGGCGCCACCCGGCCAATGGCGCGCACCACCTGTTCACGTTGGGCAAAGTGACCCTCCGGCAGGTAGCGGCAGTCGGAACGCGGGTAGGTGATCAACTGGTGGCGCTCGTACAGGTTCTGGGCCGTGTCCAGCACCTCCTTGGCACCCATCCGGAACAGACGCCCGGCCTCGATCTGCAGGGCGGACAGGGACAAAGGCAGGGGCGGTGGTTCCGGGCGGTCCCGGAACCGGGCTTCGGTCACGGTGCCCGGCCGGCCTTCGACATCGGCGGTAATCTGCTCGGCAACGCCTCGATCCAGCAGCCGGTTTTCCTCGTCCAGATGCTCCTGGAATTGCTCGTCCGGCACCCAGCGAGCGGTGAAGGGCCGCTGGTCGGCATCCTCTTCCTGGGCGGTAAAGCTGGCCTCAATGCGAAAGTAGGGTTTGGGTTCGAAATGCTCGATGGTGTTGTCGCGCTCCACCACCAGGCCCAGGACCGGTGTTTGCACTCGGCCCACCGAGTACACCCCCTGCTCGCCCTGTTGCTGGTAGCTCAGGGTGTAAAAACGGGTGAGGTTGATGCCGTAGAGCCAGTCCGCGCGCTGGCGTGCCAGGGCGGAATGGGACAGGCGCCGGAACTCCCGGTTGTCCCTCGGGGCTTGGACGGCCTTGGCCACCGCCGACGGATTCAGGTCGTTGATCAGGATGCGCTGCACCGGCACGTTCGCGCCGAAATACCGCAGCACCTCGTCCACCAGCAGCTGGCCTTCCCGGTCCGGGTCGCCCGCGTGCACGATGGTGCTGGCCTGCCGGATCAACGACTCCAGTACCTTCAATTGCTGGCGCACGCTGTCCTTGGGCATGACCTCCCATTTTTTCGGGAACATGGGCAGGTCTTCCTGGCGCCACTTTTTCCAGGCCGGGTTGTAGCGCGCGGGCTCCGCCGGCTCCAGCAGGTGACCGATGCACCAACTGACCGTGGCGGCCGTGTCGCCGTTGCCACAGCGAATCCATCCCTGGCCTTTTTGATGAGGGCCGGGCAGGGCGGCGGCGATGGCGCGACCGAGACTGGGTTTTTCGGCGATATACAGGAGCATGATTAATCGTGCGCTGGAATAGGCAGGGGAATGTGGCGCTTTGCCTCTTTACTGTCAAGGTTCGGGTGGCGGTTGCCATGTGTAGTAGACTGCAGGGAAAGAATCCATTGGAGCAGTGGTGAGTCATGAAGATCCAGAACGCAATCGAGACCAAACTGGCGGAGGCCTTCGAGGCGCAAATCCTGGCGGTCGAGAACGAGAGTCACAAACACAGCGTACCGCCCAATTCGGAAACCCATTTCAAAGTGACCCTGGTATCCCCGGATTTCCAGGGGCAGATGAAAGTGAAACGGCATCAGGCCATTTACCAGATTCTGTCCGACGAGCTGGCCGGCGAAGTGCACGCGCTGGCGCTGCATCTGTACACCCCGGAGGAATGGCAGGCCACGGGCCAGGCCGCGCCGGATTCCCCCAATTGCATGGGGGGATCAAAGAAGGATCCGGCCATGGCGGCACGGACTGCCCAGGGAGACCATTGATGAGCCAGTTTTTCCAGATTCACCCGGAAACCCCGCAAAAGCGCCTGATCAACCAGGCCGTGGACATCCTGCGGCGCGGTGGCGTCGTCGTCTATCCCACCGATTCCGCCTACGCCATCGGCTGCCACCTGGGGGATAAACAGGCCGCGGACCGGATCAAGCGGATTCGTCGGCTCGATGAGAAGCACAACTTCACCCTGGTGTGCCGGGACCTCTCGGACATTGGTGTCTACGCCAAGGTCGACAACACCCAGTATCGGTTGCTCAAGAACTTCACGCCCGGGCCCTACACCTTCATCCTCGACGCCACCAGCGAGGTGCCGCGCCGGCTGTTGCATCCAAAACGCCGCACGGTCGGGGTTCGGGTGCCGGACAACGCCATTGTCCAGGAGTTACTGGGCGAGCTGGGTGAGCCCATCATGAGCAGCACCCTGATTCTGCCAGGCGAAACCGATCCCATGACCGACCCGTACGAGGTCCGCGAAACCCTGGAGCATGAGCTGGATCTGATCATTGATGGCGGGTTTTGCGGCATGGAAGCCACTACGGTGGTGGACTTCACCGGCGAGGCGCCGGTGGTCACCCGGGTCGGCAAGGGCGACCCGGCGCCGTTCAACGTTTAGGTCGCGTTCAGGTGTCAGGCCTGGGCGTTCAGATTGAGGGCGTAACCGCGGTTGCTGGTGGCGGCCTCAAAGCCTTCGGCACCCGCGGAGCGGCGCAGGGTGTCGTAGCGATGAACCAGATCCTGCAGGCCATTGAACTGCTCGTTCTCGCTGACCAGGGTGTCCAGTAGCGAGTTGTTCACGCCGTAGGCCTGGTTGAGTTTGAGCGCATTGTCCATGAAATGAAGCGTGGGTTCGGTGCTGCTCAGCCGGCTGAACGCCTCCTTGAACCCCTTGTTCACATTCAGGTCGTTCTCGATCTGGGTCTTGATGTCGGCGGTCGGGGCCCCGGCCACCTGAATACGACCGCTGTCGCTCTTGTCCACCGACAAGGCCGTGGCCGGCGGCAGATTGTACTCGGCAAGCTTGTGCCGCAGTGTTTCCTTCACAAAGGCAAGATCCTGCCCCACCGATCGCTTGTAGTCGGCCATGGCCAGTTTGCGCGATTTCAGCGCCGCCAGGTCGGCGACCTGGTCCCCGGAGGGGGTAAACCGGTCGTCGCCCGGGTTGCCCACGGCCTGCGGCGCTGCCGGCTCGGCCTTGGCCTGGGCGCGCTCCGCGGCGTCGGCCGCCGGACGCTTGTCCAGCGCCTGTTGAAACTGTGTGCTGGCGCGAATCAATGACGTTAACAGTGACACGGCTGTGAATCCTCCCTCGGCGAGCGGCATAGGCTGCCGAAAAACCATCGTTCCGGAGAGGACTAAGCAGGATTTGGGCCAGTTGTGCCGGGGCGCTCAGCCCCGGTGGTCAGACACGAACGGATTGGTTGCTCGCTCCTGGCCGAAGGTGGACATGGGGCCGTGGCCGGGGACAAAGGCCACCTCGTCCCCGAGCGGAAACAGCCGATCCTTGATCGAGCGGATCAGGGTGGCGTGATCGCCTTTGGGGAAGTCGGTGCGGCCGATCGAGCCGTGGAACAGCACATCGCCAACCAGCGCCAAACCGGAGTCACGGTGAAAGAACACCACGTGGCCCGGCGTGTGGCCGGGGCAGTGCAGCACCGCCAGGGTCTGATCGCCCACGGTCACAGTGTCGGTGTGTTCGAGCCAGCGATCCGGGGTGAACACGTCCGGCGCGGGGAACCCGAACATCTGGGCCTGTTGCGGCAGGCCCTGGATCCAGAAGTTGTCGTCCTGGTGAGGGCCCTCGATCGGCACCGTCAATTGGCGGGCCAGATCGGCGGTACCGCCGGCGTGATCGATGTGGGCGTGGGTCAGCAGGATCTTCTCGACGGTGACGCCTTCCTCCTTCACCGCGGCCAATATCCGGTCCAGATCGCCGCCCGGGTCCACCACCGCGGCGCGTTTGGTCGCCTCACACCAGATCAGGGAACAGTTCTGTTGAAAGGGTGTGACGGGAATAATTCGGTATTTCAGAGACATAGTAATTCTCGATCCGGTTCAGGAAAGCGCGTGCTATGGAGAGTCTATCCGGCCATCGCCGCGGATTTTCAAGGTGGTGAGCGTGTGGGCGGCGTAGAGCAGAACCACCACCAAACCACTGATGCCGGCGGCGAGGAACAGCGCAGCGTAACCGGCCAGGTCGGCGACGCCGCCGCCGAGTAACCCGAAGAGGCCGGCAAACACCACCTGCAGCGAAGCCTGCAGGGTAAAATCGGTGCCGGCCCATTGCTGACGGCAGAGGTTCATCATCATCGCGAACAGCACCACGGTGGAGGCACCATCGGCCAGCTGTTCGGCCACGCCGACGCCATACACCAGGCTGCCACCGGTGCCGTACACCGCAACCAGACCCCAGCCGGCCATGGTCAGCGCTTGTGCCAGCCCCGCCCAGATCAGGCTGCGCCGGCCACCCAGGCGGGTGTAGAGCCAGCCGCCGAGGGCGGCACCGGCCAGGCCCACCAGCGTGGTGACCAGGGTAAAGGTGCCGATGGCGTCCGTGGCCCAGCCACCGTCGGTGAGCATGGGCCGGACCATGCCCGAGCCGAGGGCGTCGCCAATCTTGTAGCAGGCCACGATCGCCAGCCAGAACAGGGCGCCGGGCTGACGGATCAATCCGGTGAAGGCGGCCGTCAGGGACTGACCGGTCGACTCGGGCGTGTCCGTGGCAGCGTTGCGTTCGGCCAAGGCGGGCGAGCGCGCGATCAGTATCACCAACAGGACCAGCAGGCTGGCGGGCACCAACAGCGCGGTCTGGGTATCCAGGTGGCGGGCCAGAATCAGCAGGCAGGCACCGCCGGCCAGCATGCCGATCTTGTAGCCGGCTACCTGAAACGTGTTGGCGACCCCGCGCCAGTGCGGGGCTATCTTGCGCACGGCCAGGCCATCGGTGACGATGTCCTGGGTGGCCATCAGCAGGTTGGTGATCAGAATCGCGGCCAGGGTCACCGGAAACCAGCCACTGTCCGGGACCAGGCCGACCGCTCCAAGACCCACCAGACACAGCGCCGCGAACAACTGCAGACCGACCACCCAGCGTGCCGGAGACACCCGTCTCAGGCTGGCATCCACCAGTGGCGCCCACAGCACTTTCAGAATCCAGGGCAGCGCCAGCAGCTTCAAGGCGCCAATCCAGGCCAGGCTGACGCCGGCCTCGCGCCAGAATACCGGCAGCGCATGGGCAAACAGCCCGGACGGCAGACCCTGGGCCACGTACAGGACCAGCAGTATGGCCAGGGTGGCTTTCGGGGCAGCGGATGGCGTGGCAGCGGTTGGTGTCATGGGTGCGTCTTGGGTTATGGGGGCGTCTTGTGTAAAGGGTGCCGGTATTTTTGCCGGAGAAGGGGGTGCGGGGCAAACTTCTCGGAATCCAGTGCCCAGCGGCGCCATCAGGAACAATTAATCAAGGGCTGGATGAGCGGGAACAATGCCTGGGCATGGACGAGTGAGGCTTTCGGCAGTGGACAGCGCTGGCCGATGAATGGAGCATATGGGGATCCGGGGCCGTTCGACCCCGAGCTACACAACAATGAGTGACTGGTGAACCCTGATGACGACCCCCGTGCAGCCTGATCAAATCCTGCTGAGCACACCCTCCCTGAGGGCCGTGAAGTCATTTGTCGCAGCGGCCAAGTACCAGAGCTTCACCCGGGCGGCCGAGGCACTGTGTGTGACCCAAGCAGCGATCAGTCGTCAGATTCGGGAGCTTGAGGACTCGCTGGGCGTCGCCCTCTTCAAGAGGACCGGGCGGGCGGTGGAACTCACCGAGGCGGGAGTCATTTTCTACGATGCCGCTTATCTGTCTTTTGTAAACATCACCCAGGCCGCGCAACGGATCAAACATCAGGGCAAACAGAAGAAGGAATTGAGCATCTGCTGCTCCACCGCCTTTTCTTCGATGTGGCTGTCACGTCGGTTGCCAGAATTCTTCTCCGTAAACCCTGACATTGATATCAATGTCATCGCCACGAACAACTTCCTGAATCTCGAGCCTGGTATTCGCCCGGATGCGTTCATCAACAAGGTTGGCGAATGCCCGGAAGGCTACCATTCAGTCCCGCTGTTCTACGACCTGGTTTATCCGATCTGCTCCCCCGACTATTTGCGGAACAACCCCGAAATTACCTCCCTGGAAGGTCTGCAGGAGTCGACCTTGCTGAATCTGAGCCCCTACGGCCGGTCGCAAATCGCGGAGCATGTGGACTGGGGCGTGTGGTTCAGCAGCTTCGGAGTGGACATTAATCTTTCGGCCAAGTCCGGCAACCACGTTTTTCACGCGAATGACTACAACATGCTGATCTCGATGGCCATCAACAACCAGGGGGTCAGCTTGGGATGGAACCACTTGGTGGCGCCCATGATGGAGAGCGGGCAACTGGTCAGGGTCGGCGACCTCGAGGTGGCCTACCGGGAGAAACAGCATTACCTGGCCTACCGCGAGACGGATGCCAATCAGCATTCCCTGGCGGAGTTCAGGCAATGGTTGCTCGACATCGTGAGCAGGGAGCCCACTTTTATTGCCAGTTGACCGTCCGGAATCGGAAGCGCCCGATAACCTGAGGTTATGTTTTCCCGGGAAAAAAGGTTGATTGTGGCCAATCAATCACCGTCGTTATCATTTTTTTACTTGGAATCAATGGGTTCTCCCCATAGCCGGTTCTGTAAAAACAATGCAAACGAAGGTGATAGTCATGCAATTCGAAGGAATCTGTACCCCCGTTATTACTCCGTTCAAAGAGGACGCTTCGATCGATTTCGAGGCTTACTCCGCCCAGGTACGCTACCTGGTGGAATCAGGCGTTCACGGCTTGATGATTGGCGGCACCACCGGTGAATACTACGTTGAAAGTCATCAAGAGCGGGTTGAGCTTCTTAAAATTGCGCGTGACATCGGCGCCGGCAACGCCCAGATCGTTTTTGGGACCGGGTCCATTGATCCGACCGCGTCCCTGAAACTGGCTGAAGATGGCGCCAAGCACGGCGCGGATGCGCTTCTGGTTGCCACACCTCCGTACTCCCTGCCCACACAGCACGAACTCGCCCAGCACGCGAAATCCATCGACGCCGTCGCCGATCTCCCCATCATGCTCTACAACTACCCCGACCGAATGGGTATCAACATGGAAAAGGAGTTTTTCGATGAGCTGAGCGAGTCGAAAAACATTTGCGGCATCAAAGAGAGTTCCGGCGACATCAATCGCCTGCACATGCTGATGCAGGATTACCCCGGCATTCAGGTCGCCTGCGGTATGGACGACCAGGCCCTGGAGTTCTTTGCCTGGGGTGCCAAGAGCTGGGTTTGCGCCGGCTCCAATTTCCTGCCCGAAGAGCACCTGGCGCTCTACCGCGCCTGCGTCCTTGAGAACGATTTTGCCAAGGGGCGTCGCATCATGGCGGCCATGATGCCGCTGATGCACGTACTGGAGCAGGGTGGGAAATTTATCCAGAGCGTGAAGCACGGCGTGACCCTCGGTGGCCGCAACGCCGGCCAGGTTCGCAAGCCTCTGCTTGGACTGAGTGAGGACGAGAAGCAGGCCATGTCCGGCGTTGTCGCCGAACTCAAGGAAACGGTTGCACGCATTCAGCATGAATCGGCCAGCGCCGTTCGGGAGGGCTGAATCATGGCCGACCTTCTGTCGCTCGAGGACTATCAAAAAATCGCGTCCGGTTTGACGGTACCGACCCAGAGCTTTATTGACGGCAGCTTCCGGCCGGCATTGAGCGGGAAGACCTTCACCTCAACGAATCCGGCAACGGGGGAAGTGCTCGCGCAGATCGCCGCGTGCAATTCCGACGACGTTGACTTCGCCGTGGCCAAAGCCCGTGAGGCGTTCGAGGATGGTCGATGGAGCAAACTGCATCCGACCGAACGGAAAGACGTGCTCCTGAACTTTTGCCGATTGGTGACGGAGTATCGCCACGAGCTTGCGGTGATGGAGAGCCTGGATTCGGGCAAGCCCATTGCGGACTGCGAAACCATTGATGTGCCCGAGTTCACCCACACCGTCGCCTGGCACGCCGAAGCCATTGACAAGATTTACGATCAAACGGCCCCGGTTGGCAATGACGCCGTCTCTTTGATTGTCCGGGAACCCATTGGGGTGGTCGGCGCCGTGCTCCCGTGGAACTTCCCTCTGCTGATGTTGGCCTGGAAGATCGGGCCCGCGCTGGCGGCCGGGTGTTCACTGGTGATCAAGCCGGCGGCCCAGACCACGCTCACGGCCCTGCGCATCGCCGAGCTGGCGAGCCAGGCAGGGGTACCGGACGGGGTGTTCAATATTGTGACCGGAAGCGGTCGCGATGTCGGTGAACCCCTGGGCAAGCACATGGACGTTGATATGGTCGCGTTCACCGGCTCGACGGATACCGGCCGCCGTTTCCTGCGCTACGCCGCGGACAGCAACCTGAAAAAGGTGGTGCTGGAGCTCGGTGGTAAGAATCCCTGCATTGTGCTGGACGACGCTGAAAACCTGGATTACGTCGCCGAACAGGTATGCGCCGCGGCGTTCTGGAACATGGGCGAAAACTGTTCTGCCGGGTCTCGGCTCATCGTTCATGAAGGTATCAAGGATGAGCTGCTTGCCCGGATCAAGGCGCTTGCCGCCGAGTGGCAGATTGGCGATCCGCTGGACCCGGCCAACCAGTTGGGGGCCATGATCGATTCCGGGCACTTTGCCAAGGTCGCCGGCTATCTGGAGCAGGGTAAGGCGGCGGGCCACGAGGTGGTTCTGGGTGGTGAGACCAAAGACGGTATCTACATTCTCCCAACGATCTTTGACGGCGTCAGCCCGGAGGATGCCTTGGCCCGTGAGGAAATCTTCGGACCGGTGCTGTCGGTCATCACCGTGAGCAGTTACGACGAGGCCATTGCCATCGCCAATGACACGGAATACGGACTGGCGGCGTCGGTCTTCTCCGCCAATGCCGCCAAGGCCCTTCGTGCGGCCCGGGCGATCCGGGCGGGGACAGTAACAGTGAACTGCTTTGGCGAAGGGGATATTACGACGCCCTTTGGCGGGTACAAACAGTCGGGCTTTGGTGGTCGTGACAACTCCATCCATGCCCACGACCAGTACACAGAGCTCAAAACCATCTGGGTAGACCTGAGTGTTCATGCCCCGGATGACCGCGGCTGAAGGCTCACTCGATTGCCTTTGCACGGGAGCCCGTCTGACAGGCTCACCATTGATGGGTCTGTCAGACGCCTTGCATCGGACAGGGGCGGAAAATGAACAAGAATCGAATTGATGTAAAGCGTCTGCCAAAGGATCCGGGCCCGGCGGCCTGGAACAGAATTCTCCCGGAGGAGCGCCCATACCCGAGCGTGTCCGGCGACATGACGGCAGACTGGGTTGTCGTGGGAGGTGGCTTTGCCGGTATTTCTGCGGCGCGACGGCTGTCTCAGCTAACCGGCAGCGACGAGATTGTTCTGCTGGAGGCCGGACGCCTCGCGGAGGGCCCGGCTGGCAGAAACAGCGGGTTTATGATTGATCTGCCCCACGAGCTCAATTCCCAGTCGTACGCGGGGATGCAGGAGCAGGATCTCCGTCAAATCCGGCTGAACCGCGCTGCCATTGAATTCGCGAAGGAGATGGCGGGCGAGTTCGGAATGGACAAACCCGTATTCAATGCCTGCGGCAAGGTCACGGCGGCCTGTACGCCAAAAGGGATCGCCCATATTGACGCCTACCGCAAGCATCTGGACCAGCTCGGTGAGCGTTATGAGTTGCGTGACAAGGAGGAGATGCGGGCCTGGACCGGGTCCGATCTGTACGACTACGGTTTTTTCACGCCAGGAGCCGTGATGATCCAACCGGCGGCTTATGTGCGCCAGGTGGTTCGTGGCTTGAGCGAGCGAGTCCAGGTGTATGAAAACAGCCCGGTAACAGCGCTGGAAAAAGGCCAGGGTACGACGGTGGTGACGCCACACGGCCGTATCAGGGCCAAGGGCGTCATCCTTGCGGTCAACGGCCATATTCAGTCGTTCGGGTTTTACCCGAGGCAGCTGTTGCATGTGTTTACCTACGCCTCGATGACCAGAGCCCTGACGCCCGAAGAGAGTCAGGGACTAGGCGGTGTGCCCGACTGGGGCATTGTGCCGGCCGACCCCATGGGCACGACCGTGAGGCGGTGCTCCGACTACCGGGGCAGCGGCGATCGAATCGTGGTACGCAACCACGCCACACTCAACCAGTCCATCGAGACCAGTGACCGGGATATGCGTCGCGCGGCGTTGCTTCAGGACCGGTCCTTTGCCAACCGGTTTCCGCAATTGGCCGGAATCGAGATGGAGTACCGATGGGGCGGGCGCCTTTGCCTGTCCTGGAATTCGGCACCCGCCTTTGGCAAGTTGGATGAAGGCCTCTGGTCTGCCTGCTGTCAGAACGGGCTGGGAACCGTGAAAGGAACCTTGTCGGGCATGATGGCGGCCGAGCTGGCGGTGTTGGGGGATTCCCCGTTGCTGCAAGACTTCATGGTGCACCAACAGCCAAGGCGCTTGCCGCCGGAGCCGTTTCTGTCCATCGGCGCCAATTTGACCATGAGGGCCAAGGAGTGGCAGGCGGGCATTGAGCTCTGACGTTTTTCGGGATTGTTCTTGACGATTTGACCGGCATTTGCCGGTCTTTTTTTTGGTTTTTTAGGACCCGCGAGCGCCCGATTTTTGGATAACTTGAGGTTATGAAAAGCTCGGTAAATTAGTGATTGGACCGCATTTTTTGATCGTTTTTATACTGGAACCACGCTGTCAGAGGCCCTCCAGAAACCTTGCAACTGGTTCTGGGTGACGCAGGAGAGTCGCTGACGTTAGGTAAAACAAGAAATACAGGTGGTTCTATGACTAATGTGCTCAATACAACAACAAGGGTCGCACGGAAGATGGCAGTGTGCGTGTCTCTGGCCTTTGCCCTGACTTCAGTGGCGCTCGCCAGCGATGACCGACATACCTTCAATCTTGCGCTGGAATCCGGTGACCGGGATTCGGTACAGGGGCGGTCGATGCAGTTGTGGTCAGACCTGATCGAAGAGAATTCCGACGGCCGGATGAAGCTGAATATCTTTTACCAGGGGGAGCTGGGCGGACAACAGGAAATGTTCGACCAATTGGTGCGAGGGAACATCCAGATGATGATTACCTGGCCCCAGACGTCCTACGATGAACGATTGGCCGTCAACTACATCCCCTACCTGACCCTCGGGTGGGACGACGCCTTGGAGGCCTACGCCAAAGACGGTTGGCTCAAGACGCTGTTGGAGTCGGTGTACGCCGATCTTGGCCTGAAGTATTTCGGCCCCTATCCCGAAGGTTTCGGCGGCATTGCGACCAAGGACAAATACGCCACCTCCCATCAGGGCGCCGAGGGCATCAAGGTCCGCTCAGCCCCGGTGTTTCCCCTTCCGCAAACGGTTCAGGCCATGGGATTCCAGGCCGTCCCCATCGACTGGAATGAAGTCTACACCTCGATCCAGACCGGCGTGGTCGATGGCGACTCCAGCAACGTCATTTACTGGGACTACGAATACTTCCGCGACCAGTTGGACTACTACGTGCACTCCAAGCACAACTTCTCGGGCTACGCCCTCCTGATGAACGGTGACACCTGGGAAGAGCTGGATGCCGAGGACCAGCGCATCATCGCCGATGCCGCCCAGGTGGTGATTGAAAAGCAGTTCAACGATGCCCGGGCCGAGGACGAAAAATGGATTGCGGCGGCACAGGAGGCCGGTATGCGCTACATCGAGCCCAGCCCGGAAGAGATGGCGGCCTGGGTTGAACGGGTCCGAGCGGAAGTATGGCCCCTGGTGGCCGAGAAGCTGGATCCCGACCTGATGAATGCCATCCGCGCCAACGCTTCAGTTCCGCAGTAAAGGTTGTTCCCCACAGCGTTTGCTTACGTTCAATCAAGAGCAGGCCGGCCCGGCTGGTCTGCTCTTGCTCTCACGGCAGGAACTACTCATGACCGGAATCCTCACTTTTATCAGCCGCATCGATAGGGTGCTGGCAATCCTGATTAAGCCCATCGTCGTTGTCATCAGTCTGGCAGTCGCAGTGATGCTGACCTACGGCATCTTTACCCGGGCGGTGCTGGACGCGCCTGTCTTCGGCCTGGAAGAGCTGGTGCTGATGGCCGCGATGTGGCTCTACATGCTGGGGGCTGTGTTGGCCTCCCGTGATCGTTCGCACCTTACCGCAGACTTTATTGAGGTGATCACCGATAACGCCAGGGTCATCAAGGCGGTTCATCTGCTGGCCACCTCCATTTCCCTGTTCATGGCAGTCATGTTCGCTGTGTGGTCTTACGACCTCCTGCAGTGGGGCGTGCAAAAAGGCCAGACCACGCCGGTGTTCCAGCTTCCCTGGTACTTGTCCCAGGGCAGCCTTTTCGTCGCCAGTGTTCTGTTTATTTTCTATCTGATCAGGGACTTCCTCAGTGACCTGACCGGGCTTCACGCGCCGAATCCGGGCGTCGTGAACCAGGAATGAAGATTATCTCCGGAGTTTGATATGGGCGCTCTCCTTGCAATCGTTGCCGTGGTACTGCTGATGATGATCGGCGTGCCAGTGGTGTTTTCCTTCGCGGCGATGACGATGGTTCTGTCGTTGGTGTACGACGTCGACATCTCATCGTTGATGACAACCGGCTTTTGGTCGATAAACTCCATCATCCTGCTGGCGCTGCCACTGTTCGTGATGACGGGTTACCTGATGCAGGCTGGCGGTATGGCGGCTCGTCTGGTGCACTTCGTTGAGGACCTGGTTGGTCGCTCCCGCAGTGGCATGGGGTCCTCGATGATCGTTGCCTGCGGTATTTTTGGCGCGATTTCCGGCACCGCCTCGGCGGCGGTGGCGTCCATCGGGACCATCATGGTCGATCCGATGGAAAAGCACGGTTATCGGCGGGAATACACCAGCGCGTTGCTGGGCATCTCGTCGTTGCTTGGTCTTCTGATTCCACCCAGTATTACCATGATCCTGTATGCGGTCGTGACCCGTCAGTCGGTGGCCGCCTGCTTTCTGGCAACCATTGGCCCGGGTATCCTGCTGATTATTTCGTTGTGCCTGGTCAACTGGCTGAAGATGCGTCTTCAACCGGGGTCCGCGCCTGCTGTCCTCTCGTTCAAGGAACGTATCGAGGCGGTGGGCGACAGCGGCTGGAAAGCGCTGCCGGCGCTGATGCTGCCGGTGATCATCCTGGGGGGAATTTACGGTGGCGTCTTCACCCCGACGGAGGCAGCGGCCATTGCCGTTACCTATGCCATACCGGTCGGCTTGCTGGTGTACCGTGAGCTGGACTTCAAGAAGATCATTCGTTGTCTGGTCCAGGCGGCGGCAACCACCGGCGTGATCATGGTGATTCTGGTGTTTTCCTTCGTGGCCAGCCGGATTTTCACGTTCGAGCGTGTGCCCCAGGAATTGACCACGCTGTTGATGGACCTGTTCAAGGACAAACTGCTCATTTTGCTGGTGGTTAACGTGTTCCTGATCCTGTTGGGCATGATCATGGACGATGTCAGTGTCGTTGCCATCATCAGCCCTCTGTTGCTGCCGGTGATGGAGAGCATCGGGGTTCACCCCGTGCATTTCGCCGCGATTGTGGGTACCAGCGTGGTGATTGGCTGCAACAGTCCCCCGATGGCCCCGATCCTGTTCATGACCTGTCGCATTGGCAATGTGGGCATGTCCCAGGTGATGCGTCCGGCCCTGGGCTTCATGGCTGTTGCTGCCTTGCCGGTAATGTTGGTAACCACCTATTGGCCGGACCTGGCGCTTTACCTGCCAACTGCTTTTGGATACATCGAATAACCGCAACATTGCCGCCAGAGCTTCGGGTAGACTCCCGGCGCTTCTGGCGGTTTTTTAGTGATTTCTGAACGCGACGTTTGCCGCACCCCGTTGAAACGGTTCCACTGCTGCCTGCGTGGCACGGGCCCTGGTTTGTAAAGAGGTTTTATGAGTTCAGCATCTGGATCTGGGAAATACCTGTTGTTTGCCGCGCTGTCTGCGATATTCATGGGCACCATCGGTGCGATTTCCGTATACGCGGGGGTCAGCGCAGAAACCGTAACCTTCTATCGGCTGTTTATTGGCGCCCTTCTGATTGCGGTTTTTCTCCTTGCGACCGGGCAGGGCGCGAAGATCCGTGTTTGGCCCGGTGGTAAGGTGCTGATCACGGGGGCATTTCTTGCAGGCTTCGTGGTGTTTTATGTCATGGCGATGGGGTATACCAGCATGGCCAATGCGGTAATGCTGATGTACCTGGCTCCGGTTACCGCATCCATCGTGGCCCATTTCTTCATGGGCGAGCGACTCACCATGACCAGCGTTGGCCTGATTGGGTTTGCGATGCTCGGGTTCGCCATGATGATGGAGTTCAATTTCAACTTGAGCGGCCGGGCCGAGGAGGCCATCGGTCTGTTCCTGGCACTGTGTGGCATGCTGTCCTACGCGGCCTTTATTTTGACCAACCGATTGATTGACGAAAAAATCCACGTCTACAGCCGCAGCGGCTATCAGATGCTGGCCGGCGCTCTTGTTATGTTGCCGCTGATGCTGCAGCGGGACGACGTCATGAATCTGGAACAATGGGGATGGCTGGTGACGGCCGGTTTACTGCCGGGTTTTCTTGGCATTGTCTTGGCGGTGGTGGCTTTGCGATCGCTGCCCGCGGCAACCTTTGGCACGCTTGCCTACCTTGAGCCAATCACCGTTGTGGCCTTGGCCTGGCTGCTCTTCGATCAGGGCTTGAATGGCTTGCAGATAGCCGGGTGTGTTCTGATTATCGGATCCGGGATTGCGCAGGCCCTGGTGTCTCACCGCCGGTCGCAACGGGATAGGGCCAGCTTCAACGAGGCAGACCTGCGTTTCGAGTAGGTGCTTCTGGATCCTGCTGGTCCCGGTCGGATGACCAGCCGGTGCCAACCTCCACCCGTACATCCCGGGCGCTGACGGACTCACCACAGTGGGAGCAGGTGGTCACCGGTGCCATCTGGTGCCCACAGTCCTTGTGGATGTGCACCAGCGGGGCGCCCCGTTCGTCGGCCATGTAGGTGTTGCCCCAGTGCACCAGGGACATGATCACCGGGTGCAGCGCCAGACCTTTCTCGGTCAGCCGATACTCCTCCCGCAGGGGCTTATCCTGATACGGCACTTTGACCAGCACCTCATTCTGCACCAGTTTTTTCAGTCGGTCGGTCAGCACGTGGCGGGTGATGCCCAGGCGTTTTTCGAAGTGCTCGAACCGCCTTACCCCGAGAAAACAGTCACGCAGGACAATCAGCGTCCAGCGATCACCGATCACCGACAGGGTTCTCGCCACCGAGCAAGGTTCCTGATCCAGTTCTTCCCAACGCATGAATGCCTCCCGAAAAATCAGCCTCCAGTTTAGCTTGACAAGTTCTTAAAAGGAACTGACTATCTTTAAGTTCCAAAAAAGAACTTGCGAGGTAGGGTCCCATGCAGCAGAACGAGAAAACCGTCCGCCAAAAGGTCGCGGTGGTGATTGGCGCCGGTGATTCGACCGGCGGTGCAATTGCCAAGCGCTTCGCCCGGGAGGGCTACACGGTGGTGCCGACGCGGCGTACGCAGGAGTCGCTGACACCCCTGGTCGAGGAGATTGAGCAGAGCGGAGGCAAAGCCCTGGGTCTGGGGTGTGACGCCCGTGACGAGGAATCCATGTCGGCGCTGTTCTCCAGGATCGAGGCCGAGGTGGGTGACATCGAGGTCGTCGTCTTCAACATCGGCGCCAACGTCCGGTTCGCCATTACGGAGACCAGCGCCCGGGTGTACCGGAAGGTCTGGGAGATGGCGGCCTTCGCCGGCTTCCTCGCGGGTCGGGAGGCGGCCCGGGTGATGTTGCCGCGGGCTCGGGGCACCATCATTTTCACCGGCGCCACGGCTTCCCTCCGCGGTGGCTCTGGCTTTGCCGCGTTTTCCGGCGCCAAGTTCGCGCTCCGGGCCCTGGCCCAGAGTATGGCCAGAGAGCTGGGGCCACAGGGGATTCATGTTGCGCACGCCGTCATCGATGGCGCCATTGATACCGCCTTTATCCGGGAGAATTTTCCAGACCGGTACGCACTGAAAGAGCAGGGCGGCATCCTCAATCCCAATCACATTGCCGAGCAGTACTGGCAGCTGCACATGCAGCCCAGGGACAGCTGGACCCACGAGCTGGACCTTCGGCCCTGGCTGGAAACCTTCTGAGTGGAGCGCACCATGACCAAGTCTCTCGATGTGTATTTTGACGTGGGCAGCCCGGCCAGTTACCTGGCCTGGACCCAGCTCCCCGGCCTGGCGGCGCGGAACGGAGCGGAAATCAATTGGAAGCCCATGCTGCTGGGCGGCGTGTTCAAGGCAACCGGCAACAGCTCGCCCGCCGCCATTCCGGCGAAATCCCGATACAGCCGCATGGACATGGCGCGCTTTGCCAGGCGTTACGGGGTGCCTCTGAACTTCAATCCCCATTTTCCAGTGAACACCCTGTACCTGATGCGAGGCGCCATTGCCTATCTGGACACGGCAGAGTTCACCAGCTATCTGACGGCGATATTCGAAGCGATGTGGGTGGACGAGCGGAATCTTGGCGACAGCGCGGTGCTGGCAGAGGTGCTGGGGCGGGCCAATTTCGATCCGCACCAGGTGCTTGCCCGGTGCGAAGACCCGGCGGTGAAGCACCGGTTGAAGGAGATCACCGAGGAGGCGGTCGAGCGGGGTGTCTTCGGCGCACCGACCTTTTTCGTCGGATCGGAGATGTATTTCGGGCAGGACCGCTTGGGCCAGGTGGAACGGCAGTTGCTCGCAGGCTAGACCCGCAGGCTAAGGAGTTTGACCGGTTCGGGTCAGGTTGGATACAAAGGTTGGTACCCCCGGCAGGACTCGAACCTGCTACCTTCCCCTTAGGAGGGGGACGCTCTATCCAGATGAGCTACGGGGGCAATTCCTCGGGAAGGGCGGTATGATAGCGGTCTGAAGCTGACGGCTCAAGGTATGGCCCTGTCCCCCGGTTGTTGCGGAGTACGTTTTGCCCGATCCGATTTCCCTAAGCATCATCGTGCCGGTCTGGCGGGAGGCCGCCGGTATTGAATCGGCCCTGAAGGCCTTGAAGCCCGTGCGCGACGCCGGGCACGAGGTAATCGTGGTGGACGCCGGCAGCGACGATGGCACCGCAACCCTGGCCCGACCCCTGTGCGACCGGGTGGTGCAATCGGGCAAGGGGCGGGCGGTTCAGATGAACGCCGGCGCCGAGCTGGCTCGGGGCAGGTTGCTGCTGTTCTTGCACGCCGACACCCGATTGCCCGAAGACGCGCTTCGTCAGCTGGAAGGCTTCATGGCCAGCGGCTGCGCCTGGGGCCGGTTTGACGTGCGTTTGAGCGGGCGCCGGACCCTGTACCGCGTGATTGCCTGGTTCATGAACTGGCGCTCCCGCCTGACCGGTATCTGCACCGGTGATCAGGCGCTGTTCGTCCGCCGGGATGCCTTCGAGGCCCTGGGTGGCTTTCAGCCCTTGCCCTTGATGGAAGACGTGGAACTGTCACGTCGCCTGGGTCTGGTGTCCCGGCCGTTTTGCGTGCGCTCACCGGTGATCACCGACAGCCGTCGCTGGGAAACGCTGGGTCCCTGGCGCACGATTTTCCTGATGTGGCGGCTGCGCTGGCGCTATTGGCGCGGTGAATCGCCGGAATCCCTGGCCAAAGCCTACCGCTCGGATGTCCGTAATGCCTGAACGCTCCCCCCCCAATGCCGTACTCATGCAATTCGCCAAGTGGCCGGAGGCCGGGCGGGTCAAAACCCGTCTGATGCCGGAGCTGGGGGCCGGTGGTGCACTCCAGGCCCACATCACCCTGACCCTGGCGGTGCTCGACAACCTCTGTGCCACCGGCTATCCGGTGCAGTTCTGGTGGGACCGGGCGCTGGAGCCGGCACCGGAAGACGCCGAGCTGATCCTGCAGAACCTGGAGCAGGCCGAGCTTGAGCAATGCATTCAGCAGGGCGGTACCCTGGGTGACCGGATGTTGGCGGCCCTTACCGCCGCGCTCCAGAACCACGACCGGGCCATGGTGGTCGGCAGTGACTGCCCCTCGGTTGACCCTCAGTATGTGCGCCAGGCCCTGGACCGGCTGGCGAACCATGACGTGGTGCTGGGGCCATCGGATGATGGTGGCTACGTGCTGATTGGCGCTCGTCGGGTGCGGCCCGGCATGCTGGATGGCATCGCCTGGGGCACCGAGCAGGTGCTGGACCAGACGCTGGCCCGTCTGGATCAACTGGGGCTCAGCGTCAGCCTGCTGGAGCCCCGATGGGATGTGGATGAGCCGGCCGACTGGGCGCGCTTCCAGCGCCTGGCCGGCTCCTGAATCAGCTGGCCGGTACCGGCGGCTGGGCCAGTAACAAGCTCAGGGCGCTGTCGGCGTTCTGATCACTCTGACCGGTGACTACCCGCAGCGTGCGCTCCCGGTTCAGAACCGCCTCCCGGAAGGTTTCCAGCAACGCGTCCTTTTTCACCGCCTGTACCGCCTCGGCCAGTCGTTCCCGGGAATCGAAATCGGTGGCGGCGCGGTCGATCTCACGCCAGTAGCGGCCGGAGATGTCGCCAAGCTGGCGATCCCGCTCCAGCAGTTTGCTGATCACCGCCTGCTTTTCCCGGTTCAGGCTGGCCTGGTCCATGCTCGCGAGCCGGGCCTCGAACTGCGCCGAGAATTCCCGAACCGCCTGGTCGATCTGCGCCTGGGTGGCCTTGGGCGACTGCACCACAAAACCCAGTGCTGGCGTTTCCAGAATCTCGAACGGCGTCGCGTACACGATGTAGCCCAGCTGCCGGGTGGTGCGAATATCCTCGTAGAACGGGCTGCTGATGATCTGGGCCAGCAGGCGGAACCGCGCCCGCTCGGCAAACCCGGTGTTCTCGCCCTGCATGTACAGGGTGTAGCCGGTGTCCGGGTGGCGGACGTCGAGGGTGACCTGGGTTTCCTCCGCCGGTAGCTGCCGCACCCGGCTGCGTTCCACCTCGGCCATGGTGCTGTTTTTCAGCACGATGGCGCGGATCTGCTGGGCCAGGTTCAGGGTGTAGGCGCGGGACAGGTTGCCGTGGGCCAGCACCACCGGGTCCACTTCCGAGAGCAGCGCCTCGGAGAACGATTTCAGCTCGTCCAGGGATACTTGGCGCGCGGCCTCAAGCTTATCCTCGGTCGGCCAGGCACCCTCGATCAGCGCGGTCTGGACGAACTCGGAGGTCTGTTCCACCGGTCGGTCCTTGGCCTTGTTCTGCAGGCTGTCCACCAGGTTCTGGCGGGCGATGTCGAAACGCTGCTGGGTCAGGGTCGGGTTGGCCAGCTGCATCAGGATGCGGTTGATCAGGGTGTGCAGCTTGTCGTTATAGCCGCCCACGCGCACGGTGATACCGCGCAGGTGCGGGTACACGCTGTAATCCAGTCCGGCCAGCCGCGCCGAGTAGGCCCAGGCGTTGAGGTTGGTGTTGACCGCGTCGACCAGCAGCTGGGTCAGCACGCTGCTGCGAGCCGACACCCGAGCCGCCGGCGTGCGCAGGCTGATGAATACGTTCGCCTTGGGAGTGTCGAATCGGGTGTCGCGGGCGAACCAGAGATCCAGGCCGCCGGGACTGGCCAGCAGGGCCGGTTGCTCCATGGTCGCGCCGGCCACCATGTCCAGGTCCTCGGGAATGAACGGGTTGGCGTAGGGCAGGCTGAGCTGGGCGGCCAACTCCGGCAACCGCTGCTCGGTGAGTGCGGTCGGGTTCAGCGGCTGTCGCTGCCATTCGGCTTCGTACCAGGGGGTTTGGGCCGGTTGATCCAGCGCCGGGTCCGGCGCCAGGACGAACACCATGACGTTGTCCGGGGTGAGTCGCTCCAGGATGGCCCGGTATTGCTCCGGCGCGTAGCGCTCCAGCAGCCAAGGCGCACTCAGCACGTCCTCCGCCGGGTAGTAGCGCAACTGCCGGGACAGGGACGTGGCTTCGTGCACCGGCTCGCCCTGCTCGCGGAAGCGGAAGTCGATCTGGGCCAGTTGCTGCATTTCCCGGAAACGCTCTTCGCTGATGCCTTCCTCGCGGATGCGGTCGATGTAGTCGAACACCAGAGGGAGGATGTCGTCCTGCTGCGCCAGGCCGGCGGGGGTCAGGGTCATGCTGACTTCCAGGGTGGCGTTGTCGCCGGTGTCCATGCCCAACCCGGCCGACAGACTTTCCACCAGACCGGCGCGCTTGAGCACGTCGAACAGGCTGCCGGGGCCCTCGTGCCCGAGCAGGTTGGCGACGTAGCTGGCCGGTTTGGTGCGGTACTTGTCGTCCTGGGACGGAATCGGGAAGGACAGACTCAGGCTGCGGACGTCCTTGATGGCGTCGGCGGTGACCTTGGCCGGCAGTTGCTCGGGCTGGTACAGCGGCTGCGGAAAGGTTTTTGCTGTCAGGTTGCGGTTCTCGATGGCGCTGAAGCGGCTGCGAACCATCTGCTCCAGATCGTCCAGGGATTGAGGCCCGTAGACCGCCAGGGTCATCAGGTTGGCCGAGTAATGGCTCTTCCAGAATTCGATCAGGTCCGGCCGCAGCGGTTGCTCCTCGGTGTTGGCCAGGGTGCTCAGGTTGCCGACGGCGAACTGGCTGAAGGCATGGTCCGGGTTGCTGGCCGCTTTCTTGACCGAATAGAACCGGCGCCCGTCTTCTTTCTGTTTCGAGCTGAACTCGGAATGCACCGCGTTGCGTTCCCGGTCCACCAGTTCCGGGGTAAACAGCGGCGCGGCGAATTGCTCGGCGAAGCGGTCCAGGGCCGGCTCCAGGAACCTGGCTTCGACATCAAAGAAATAGTTGGTGTCCTGGAACGCCGTAAAGGCATTGTGGCTGCCGCCGTGGCTCTTGATGAACTGCTGGTACTCGCCCGGCTCCGGGTATTTCTCGGTACCCAGGAACAGCATGTGCTCGAGGAAATGTGCCATGCCTTCGCGACCGGCCGGGTCGTCGCCACTGCCCACGGCGACGTTGAGGGAGGCTGCCGCTTTGTCGGCCTGACGATCGGAGACCAGAATCGCCCTCAGACCGTTGTCGAGCTCGATGAATCGGTAGTCGTTGTCGTCGGCCGGGCTCTTGCGCGGCGCCTCCATCGCCTGGGCGAGGACGCTGACCAACAGCAGGGTCAGCAGGGGCAGGGTCCTGACGATGGCGGTGTGGGCATGGCGGTGCATTCGGGTACCAGTGCTCATAGAACCTCGTTCATCCAGTGCGGTTACTCAGGCGGTCAGTGCATCAGGGCGTTGCGGGTGCTCTCCGGCTGCTGGTCGAGCGTCTTGCGTGCCAGGTCGGCGGCTTTGTCGGCGTCCAGCTGCCCGGAAGCAATACGTTCCAATACGGTCGCCATAATGGCAACGGATTGGCGGTAGTCGGCAAATTCTGCCTGGAAGGCGCCATCAATCGCTTCGTACACGGCCTGAATCTTCTGCTCGCGGCTACCGGCGTTATCGGCGGTGTCGTTGATCGCTTTCAGGCAGGCGCGGGCGATGGTGATGTAGCGTTCGGTATTGGGGTTGTCTTTGGCCATGGTTCAGGATCCGGAAGTGCAGGAATGGGGTGTGCCAGGGCCGAGCCCGGCATCTCGCTAAGCCCCCGATTATGGCATTGCTGGCAGCCGGTTTCATTGCTTTGTGCCAATCCGGATTTGAGGCGGGCAGAGTTCGATTCATGTGCTAGTCTCAGAACCGTTGTGTCTATGTAACGGACGGGCTCGCGAGACGGCGTGGCGCCTGATTTTAGAGTAATAGCTCTAACAAAAACAAAGGCTTACAGAGTAATTGCTCTAAAAAAGTTCGATACATCAGGTATGCATTTACGTACAATGCCGTCGTTCCCGATGACTCTACGACTTTAGTCTTAATGGGTCGCGGCAAGGATAGAAAACAACTGAGCAACATGCAGGGTGGAAAATCGATGAACTATTTCCTGACGGGTGGCACCGGATTCATTGGCCGTTTTCTCGTTGAAAAACTGTTGGCACGTGGGGGTACCGTGCACGTGCTGGTACGTGAGCAATCCCAGGGCAAACTGGACGTGCTGCGCGAGCGCTGGGGTGCGGACGAGACTCAGGTCAAGGCGGTGATTGGCGACCTCACCAGTAAGAACCTTGGTATCGACGCCAAGACCATGAAAGACCTGGAAGGAACGATCGATCATTTCTTCCACCTGGCGGCGGTCTACGACATGGGCGCCGACGAAGAGGCCCAGCAGGCCACCAACATCGAAGGCACCCGGGCCGCCGTGAACGCGGCCGAGGCCATGGGCGCCAAGCATTTCCACCACGTCTCCTCCATCGCTGCCGCGGGCATGTTCAAGGGCACCTTCCGCGAGGACATGTTCGAGGAGGCCGAGAAGCTCGACCATCCTTACCTGCTCACCAAGCACGAATCCGAGAAGGTGGTGCGCGAGGAGTGCAAGGTGCCGTTCCGCATCTACCGTCCGGGCATGGTCATCGGTCACTCCAAGACCGGTGAAATGGACAAGGTCGACGGGCCTTACTACTTCTTCAAGATGATCCAGAAGATCCGCCACGCGCTGCCCCAGTGGGTACCGACCATCGGTATCGAAGGTGGCCGCCTGAACATCGTGCCGGTGGACTTCGTGGTCAACGCCATGGATCACATCGCCCACCTCGAGGACGAAGACGGCAAGTGCTTTCACCTGGTGGATTCCGACCCGTACAAGGTTGGCGAGATCCTAAACATCTTCTCCGAGGCCGGTCACGCGCCCAAGATGGGCATGCGCATCGACTCCCGCATGTTCGGCTTTGTTCCGCCGTTCATTCGCCAGAGCCTGAAGAACCTGCCGCCGGTGAAGCGCCTCACCAGCGCCGTGCTCGACGACATGGGCATTCCGCCTTCGGTGATGTCGTTCATCAACTACCCGACCCGTTTCGACGCCCGGGAAACCGAGCGGGCGCTGAAGGGCACCGGCATTGAGGTGCCGCGCCTGACCGATTACTCCGCGGTGATCTGGGACTACTGGGAGCGTAACCTCGACCCGGACCTGTTCAAGGACCGCACCCTGCGCGGGACCGTGGAAGGTCGCGTGTGCGTGGTCACCGGTGCAACCTCCGGTATCGGTCTGGCCACGGCCCAGAAGCTGGCCGACGCGGGCGCGATCCTGGTCATCGGTGCCCGTAAGCCCGAGCGTCTGAAAGAAGTGGCGGAAGAACTGGAAGCGCGCGGTGCCAGCGTACACGCCTACCAGTGTGACTTCTCCGACATGGAAGACGCTGACCGGTTCGTGCAGACCGTGCTCGACAACCACGGCCACGTCGACGTACTGGTGAACAACGCCGGCCGCTCCATCCGTCGGTCCCTGGACCTGTCGTTTGACCGTTTCCACGACTTCGAGCGCACCATGCAGCTGAACTACTTCGGCTCGGTGCGTCTGGTCATGGGCTTCGCGCCGAAGATGCTGGAGCGTCGTCGCGGACACGTGATCAACATCTCGTCCATCGGCGTACTCACCAACGCCCCGCGGTTCTCGGCCTACGTCGCTTCCAAGTCTGCCCTGGACGCCTTCAGCCGCTGTGCCGCCGCCGAGTGGTCTGACCGTAACGTCACCTTCACCACCATCAACATGCCGCTGGTGAAGACCCCGATGATTGCGCCGACCAAGATCTACGATTCGGTGCCGACCCTGACCCCGGACGAGGCGGCCGACATGGTGGCCGAGGCGATCGTGTACCGTCCGAAGCGCATCGCGACCCGCCTGGGTATCTTTGCCCAGGTACTGCACGCGCTGGCGCCGAAGATGGGCGAAATCGTGATGAACACCGGCTACCGGATGTTCCCGGATTCACCGGCCGCGGCAGGCAGCAAGTCTGGCCAGAAGCCGAAGGTGTCCACCGAGCAGGTGGCGTTTGCCGCCATCATGCGGGGCATCTACTGGTAACCCGTACCCCGGTAAATAAAAAACCCCGCCTTGGCGGGGTTTTTTTATGGCTCATTCGGTCTCGTCGATCAGCGGTGGCGGAAAGCCACCCAGGTCTTTCCAGCGATTGACGATGCCGCAGAACAGGTCGGCGGTTTTCTCCGCGTCGTAGGCGGCGGAGTGGGCTTCCTTGTTGCTGAACGGAATGCCCGCCAGTTTGCAGGCCTGGGCCAGCACCGTGTGGCCGTAGGCGAGCCCGGCCAGGGTCGCGGTATCAAACGTCGAGAAGGGGTGGAACGGGTTGCGTTTGATGTCGGCCCGCAGGGCCGCGGCAAACACGAAATTGTGGTCGAAGGTGGCGTTGTGGCCCACCAGTACCGCCCGCTTGCAGTCGAACGCTTTCACCGCCTTGCGGATCGGGCTGAAAATTTCACTCAGCCCCTCGCGCTCGGGGACCGCTTCCCGTTCCGGGTTCCACGGATCGATGCCGGTAAAGTCCAGGGCTGACTGCTCCAGGTTGGCGCCTTCGAACGGGTCGATCTGCTGCACGTGGGTCTCGCCGCGCTGCAGGTAGCCGTCGTCGTCCATGGTCAGCAGCACCGCCGCCACTTCCAGCAGGGCGTCCCGCTCCGGGTTGAACCCGGCCGTTTCCACATCGACCACCACGGGCAGAAAGCCGCGAAAGCGGCGGGACATGGGATGCGGTTCTTTGGTTTCGTCAGTCACTCAAACTCCGGTTTTGGCCGTGTGATGAAAAGTCAGGGTGTTTACGCCAGGCGCCAGTTAACGGTTTCGCCTGCTTTCAGGGGCACGATGTGGCCTCCGGCCAGCGGCAGTTGCTCCGGCATGGTCCAGGGGTCGCGCACCAGGGTGATGGTGTCGGTGTGGCGGGGCAGGCCGTAGAAATCGGCGCCGTTGAAGCTGGCGAAGGCTTCCAGTTTTTCGAGGATGCCCAGCTCTTCGAAGATGTCGGCGTACAGGCCAATGGCGCCGTAGGCGGAGTAGCAGCCGGCACACCCGCAGGCGGCTTCCTTGCGGTCCTTGGCGTGGGGAGCAGAGTCGGTGCCCAGGAAGAAACGCTTGTCGCCGCTGGCCACCGCGTCCCGCAGCGCCTGCTGATGGCGGTTGCGTTTGAGAATCGGCAGGCAGTACAGGTGCGGACGAATGCCGCCGACCAGCATGTGGTTGCGGTTGTACATCAGGTGCTGGGGCGTGAGGGTGGCGGCCAGGTTATCGCCGCTGTGCTGCTGCACGAACTCGGCGGAATCGGCGGTGGTGATGTGTTCGAGCACCACTTTCAGGTTGGGGAAGGCGGCCATGGTCGGCGCCAGCACCCGGTCGAGGAACACCTTTTCCCGGTCGAAGATGTCGATGTCGGCATCGGTCACTTCGCCGTGTACCAGCAGCAGCATGCCGCACTCGGCCATGGCCTCGAGTACCGGATAGATGTTGCGGATGTCCTTGACCCCGGAATCGGAATTGGTGGTGGCGCCGGCCGGGTAGAGCTTGGCCGCGACCACGCCGGCTGCCTTGGCCTCGCGGATGGTTTCCGGGGTGGTGGTCTCGGTCAGGTACAGGGTCATCAACGGCTGGAAGCCGGTATCGCCGGCCTGGGCGAGGATGCGCTCCCGGTAGGCCAGGGCGGCGTCGGTGGTGGTCACCGGCGGCACCAGGTTGGGCATGATGATGGCGCGTCCGAAACAGGCGGCGGTGGCCGGCACCACGTCCTTGAGGATCTCATCGTCGCGTACGTGCAGGTGCCAGTCATCGGGGCGGGTAAGGGTAAGCTGTTCGGTCATCGGAGCGTCCGCAGTCCAGTCGGGGGCCTTGGCCCAAAAAAATTTTGCGAATTATACCAGAAGGGGCGAATGTTTGTTTTTGTATCCCGGGTTAAAGAACCCGGTGGCCGGGCCGTTAACCAAAGAAATCTTTGTACAGTCCGTCTGCGTCGGTAAACCGTTATGGCAACCAGCTCCCGAAAATTCAGGCTAGGCCTCTCTGGCGCTCTGTCGTTGGGCCTGGTGGCGCCCGCCGGCGCCGCCAGCTACGGTGCCGGCATCGAGAACAGCCAGTGGTACCTGGCGGAGTCGGTGTTCGAGTGCACCCTGGTGCACCAGGTACCTGGGTATGGCAAGGCGGTTTTCCGGCATCGGGCCGGCGAGCAGCTAACTTTCTTTCTGGAGTCGGAATCGCCCCTGATGCGACCCGGCCGTGGTGACCTGGTGGTCGAGGCACCCGTGTGGCGCCCGGGTGTGGCGCCCAGGCCGCTGGGCAAGGTGTCCATTTCTGACGGCAATCGGCCTCTGCTGCTGGACTCCCGGCAGTCGATGGCGGTGGTGCAGGGCCTTCTGGCAGGCATGCGGCCGACGGTAACCCGGGAATCCTGGTTCGATGGCCGTCCGGTACGGGTGCAGGTGTCCAACATCAACTTCACGCCGCAGTTCCACAGCTACCAGGCCTGTACCGCCAACCTGCTGCCGGTCAATTACGATCAGGTCCAGCGTTCCCGGATCCCCTTCGCCAGTGGCAGCACCAGCCTGTCGGCCCGGGATCGCGAGGTGCTGGATGACATTGTCGCCTTTGTGCTGGCGGATCCCACCATCGAGCGGGTGTTCGTGGACGGCCACAGCGACCGCCTGGGCAGCCGCATCGATAACCGGGCACTTTCGGAACAGCGGGCCAATGCGGTGGCGGATTACCTGAAGGCGCGGGGCGTGGCGGAGGACCTGATCACCGTGCGCGCCCACGGCGACCAGTACCCGGTGTCTCGGCGGCCGGCCGACAACCGTCGAACCAATATCCGCCTGCAGCGCCAGGGTGAGCGTCCGGAACTCCAGCAGGCCAATGGTTATGGCGGCGAGTCGGCGGGCTGAGCGCCCGGGTCAGTAAACCGAATTCAGTACCTGAACGTGGGCAACCACGCTCTCGGCCAGGGCCTTCAGGTGGTAGCCCCCCTCCAGGGTTGAGATGATCCGGTCGTTGGCGTGGTCACTGGCCAGGTTGACGATCATTTCCGTCAGCCAGCGATAGTCGTCCACCTCCAGGTTCATTTCCGCCATCGGGTCCAACCGGTGGCCATCGAAGCCCGCGGAAATCAGGATCAGTTGGGGCTTGAACTCCTGCAGTCGTTTCAACCAGGCCGCTTCCACCGTCCGGCGGTAGGCAATGCCGCCGCAGCCGGCCGGGATGGGCACGTTCACGATATTGGGCGCCTGCCGGTGCACGTGGGAGTGAGGGTAGAAGGGGTGCTGGAAACTTGAGCACATCAGGATGCGTTCGTCCCCGCCCACGATGTCCACGGTGCCGTTACCCTGGTGCACGTCAAAATCGATGATCGCCACCCGTTCCAGCTGATGGAAATTCAGCGCCCGCATCGCGGCCAGGGCGATGTTGTTGTAGAAACAGAAGCCCATGGATTTGGCGCGCTCGGCGTGATGGCCGGGAGGTCGGGCGCAGACAAAAGCGTTGGTGACCTGGCTGCTCATCACCATGTCCACGGCCTGGACGTTGGCGCCGGCCGAGAGTCGTGCGGCCCGCAAGGTGTCCGGCATCATGGCCGTGTCCGGGTCGGTGAACACCCGGCCGCGGGTCGGCTGCATCAGGTCGAGTTGGTGCAGGTACTTTTCCGGGTGCACGGACAGCAGCTGATCGCGGGTGACTTCCTCGGGCCGGACCCAGTCCAGGTCCTGCTGAAGCGGGGTTTCTGCGATAGCGCTGAGGATGGCACGGATCCGGTCCGGGCATTCCGGGTGCTCCGGGCCCATGTTGTGCTTCATGCAGTCGTCGTGGGTAAAGAATGCCGTCGTCATACCTGTCTGTACGCCCTGGATCTGCTTTTATTTTCAATGATGGTATCAGGGAATAATGCCGTCTGCCGTGTTTCTTTGGTCGTATCGGTTACCATTACCGTGTTACACCTTAGGATCCCCACCCGGAATAAGGGACACAAGGAGAGCCAACTTGAGCACCCGGTACCTGGAAAACCTGTTTAATCCTGCCTCGATCGTGGTGATCGGCGCCTCCGAGCGCTCCAACAGCCTGGGCGGCATGGTGTTGCGCAATCTGATGGGCGGTGGCTATCCGGGCCGGTTGCTGGTGGTGAACCAGAACGACTACGACAACGTGCATGGGGTGCCTTGCGTGCGTAAGGTCGCCAAGATGGATTTCTCGCCGGAGCTGGCGATCATCTGTACCCCGCCGGACACCGTGGCCAAGACCATCAAACGCCTGGGCGAGGCCGGTGTGCGAACCGCCATTGTGATGACCGGCGGCATGTCCCGGACCCACAGCAAGACCGGTCAGCCGCTGATGTACTCGGTGCGCGAGGCTGCCCGGGAAACCGGCATCCGGGTCCTGGGTCCGAACACCATTGGCCTGATGGTGCCGGCCCGCAGCCTGAACGCGACCTACGCGCACATGGGGGCCATCCCCGGCCGGGTGGCGTTCGTGGGCCAGTCCGGCACCGTGGCCAGTTCGGTCATCGACTGGGCCTTTGCCCGGGGTGTGGGCTTTTCTTACTTCCTGACCCTGGGCGATGGCATGGACATCGACCACGACGATCTGATCGATTACCTGGCCCAGGACACCCATACCCGGGCCATCCTGCTGCACATCGAGAACATTCCCAACCCGCGCCGGTTCATGTCGGCGGTGCGGGTGGCGTCCCGCACCAAGCCGGTGATTGCGGTCAAGTCCGGCCGGGTGCCCGAGTCCGAGTGGTTCCCGCACGACCTGCCGGCCGGACTGACCCGCAGCGACCCCATTTACGACGCCATGCTGCAGCGCGCCGGTGTGCTGCGGGTCGATGGCCTGGGCCAGATGTTCGATGCCCTCGAGACCCTGACCCGAATGCGGCCGCTGCGTCGGGAAGGCCTGACCATCATGGCCAACGGCGTTGGCCCGGGGGTGCTGGCGGTGGACCGGTTGGCAGACCAGGGCGGTGAGCTGACCCAGTTGTCGGAGCAAAGCATCGAGGCCCTGGCGGAACTCTTGCCACCGTACTGGACCCGCCGCAATCCGATCGACCTGAACTACGACGCCTCCCCCGAACTCTATGGCCAGGCCATCAAGATTCTGGCCAAGGATCCGGAGGTGGCCAACGTGCTGGTGATGTACGCCCCCAGCCTGACCGAGGACAGCCTGCAGATTGCCGATGCGGTGGTGCAGGCGGCCAAGGGTACCCGGCTCAACGTGTTCACCTGCTGGCTCGGCCAGAGCACGGTGATGGACGCCCGCGACGAATTCTACCGCGCCGGTCTGCCGTCCTTTTTCAGTCCGGAGAAAGCGGTCAACGCGTTCATGCAGCACGTTCGGCACCAGCGGGTCCAGCGCCTGCTGACGGAGACGCCGGAATCCTTCACCGACCACTTTGCCGACCGCAGCCAGACCCGCCGGCTGGTCATGCGGGCGGTCCGGGCCGGGCGAGAGCACCTGTCCAACCGGGAAGCCCGGGACCTGATCCACGACTACGGCATCAGCACCATCGAGACCATGTACTGTGACGACATGGAAGAGGTGCTCGAGGTGTTCGCGGTCGAACGCCGGCCCGTGGACATCACCATCATTCACGAGCAGGCCTGTCATCCGTTCCTGGAACTGAGCCCGACCCAGCGTCGCTACAAGGGCACCATGCAGAAGCTGAACAGCGAGGCGGCCATCATGGAAGGCTGTCGGTTCCTGATGGAGGAGTACCAGTCCCATTTCCCGGACAGCGGTTTCCTGGGCTTCGCGGTACAGCGCTCCTACCAGCACGTCGGCGGTATCGAGTTCAGTGTCGGCATTACCCGTGACCCCATGTTCGGCCCGCTGGTGGTGTGCGGCGCCGCCGGTGCCCAGATCAATGTCATGACCGACCGGCAGATTGCCCTGCCGCCCCTGAACATGGTGCTGGCCCGGGAGCTGCTGCGCCGGACCTACATGTACAAGTTGTTGAAGGAGCACAGCCTGAAACCCGAGGAGGACATTCGGGCGGTGTCCGAGACCCTGGTGACCCTGTCCCAGATCGTGATCGACATTCCCGAGATCAAGGGCCTGGAGATTTCGCCGTTGCTGTTCAACGAGCAGGGCGCGGTGGCGGTCAACATCGCCATCAACCTGGCCGACAAACCGGGCAAGCCGATCATCCAGCCGTACCCGCGGGAGCTGGAGGAGTGGATCGTACTGCCCAGTTCCGGCCGTCGCGTGATCATCCGCCCGGTGCTGGCGGAGGACGAGCCGGCGCACCGGGCCTTTCACGAGCTGCAGTCGCCGGAATCCATCCGCTACCGGTTCTTCCAGTACCGTAAGCACTTCTCCCGGGAAGACGTGGCCCAGATGGTGCAGATCGACTACGACCGGGAGATGGTGTTCATTGCCAACGCGCCACGGGAAGACGGCGAGGGCGAAGAAACCCTAGGCACGGTGCGAACCTGGACCGACGCCGACAACCTGCAGTGCGAATTCGCGGTGATGGTGCACGACAACATGAAAGGCGAGGGGCTGGGCATTGCCCTGATGCAGAAGATGATCGACTACTGTCGGGCCCGGGGCACCGTCGAGATGGTCGGTGATGTGCTGCCGGACAACCGGCCCATGTTGCAGCTGGCCGAACATCTGGGCTTCGAGATCAAGTACAGCGTGGAGGAAGAGGTGATGTCGCTTCGGCTGGTGCTGAACGAGCCGGAGAAGGACTGGCAGCGGGAGCGGCTGGGCAAGGGCTCGCACTGAGGCGAGCCCCACGCGAGCGGATTACTCCTCGACGATGGCGGAGCGGTCTTCGCCGCCCAGGGCCTCGAGCAGGCCGGGAATCAGCCGGGACAGCTCCAGGGTCATCAGGGTGAAGGCGGCGTCGAACTTGGCGACGGCGTCGTCGGCTTCGACGTCGTCCAGCTGTTCCTGCAGGGTCTCACCGAATTTCAGGCGCTTGATGCCCAGCTCCTCATCCAGTACGAACGACACGTTGTCGTCCCAGGTCAGGGCCAGCTTGGTGACCTGCATGCCGGCGTCCAGGTGGTTGCGGATTTCATCGGCTTTCAGGTCCAGGCCCTTGCAGCGCACCACGCCGCCGTCTTCGGACGGGTCCTTGAGTTCGCATTCGCTGCCCAGCACCACCTGACCCGGAATGTCGATGGATTCGTTCAGCCAGCCGGTGAAGGTGAAGGCTGGCGCCTGCTCCACCGCCGGTGGCCGTACCGGCAGCGAGCCCAGGCTCTTGCGCAGGGTGGAGGCCAGATCCTCGGCCTGCTTGGCGGAGCCGGCATCGACCACCAGCACGCCGTCCTTCGGCGCCAGGTAGGCGAAGCTGCGGCGGTTCTTGGAGAACGCCTGGGGTAGCATCTCCAGCATCACCTGTTCCTTGATCTCGTCCTTTTCCTTGCGCCGGACCTTGCGGCCCTGGTCCACCTCGATGGCTTCGGCGCGTTCCTCAACCGCCTCTTTCACCACCGGGCCGGGCAGGATTTTCTCCTCCTTGCGCAGGGCGATCAGGTGGTAACCGCCGGCGCTGTGCACCAGTTGCTCACCGTGTTTGCCCAGCGGCGGGACCCAGCCCTGACGGCTGGTTTCCTGGGGGCCACAGGGTTTGAAGGCATCGGCCTGGAGTTTTTCTTCCAGCTCGTCGGCGGAGATATCAAAGGGTTTGGTAAAACGGAACACACGGGCATTACGAAACCACATCAGGCTGAATCCTTGCTTTTCAGAGTTTGGACGGTCGCAGCGTCCGGAATTCGGGAATGAGAAAGGGAAGGGATGATACGGCCACCGGTCAGTGGCCGTAAAGTGGCGACTGACGCGTCAGTCAGAGGTTCATGATTTCGACCATCACGGTCTTGACCAGGAAGCCCACCACGCCGGCACCGAGGACGATGAACAGGGCGAGGGTGCCGAACTTGCCGGCCTTGGACTTCTTGGCCAGATCCCACACGATGATGCCCATCCAGACAATCAGTCCGGTCAGGAGCACCAGCATGGCGATCTGGGAAAACACTGCTTCGTTCATGGGCCTAAAATCCTGTGTTCGAGGCGGTTAGCCTTGCTCGTCCCGCAGGAACACCCAGTTGTCCCCGCTGGACTGTTCGTCGCTGAAGTAATAGCCATCCAGGTTGAAGCCCTTCAGGTCGTCGGCCTGGGTAATCCGGTTCTGGATCGCAAAGCGGCACATCAGACCCCGGGCCTTCTTGGCGTAGAAGCTGATCATCTTGTACTGGCCGTTTTTCCAGTCCTTGAACTGGGGCGTGACGATGCGGGCGTCCAGGGCTTTCTTGCGAACACTCTTGAAGTACTCGTTGGAGGCCAGGTTCACCAGCACGCCGTCGTCGTTCGCCAGCAACCGGTTCAGCTCATCGGTGATGATGTTGCCCCAGAAGGCGTACAGGTCCTTGCCGCGCTTGTTCTCGAACTTGGTGCCCATTTCCAGGCGGTACGGCTGCATCAGGTCCAGCGGCCGCAGCAGGCCATACAGGCCCGACAGCATGCGCAGGTGGGACTGGGCGAAGGCAAAGTCGTCCTCGCTGAAGCTTTCGGCGTCCAGACCGGTGTAGACATCGCCCTTGAAGGCGAGGGCAGCCTGGCGGGCGTTCTCGGGGGTGAACGGGGTGTGCCAGGTGCGGAACCGCTCGGCATTGAGCTGGCCGAGCTTGTCGCTGATGCTCATCAGGTTGCTGACCTCGTGGGGTTCGAGCTCCTTGAGCTGGTCGATCAGTTCGCAGGCGTCGTCCAGAAAATCCGGCTGCGTGTAGGTTTCGGTCGCCAGGGGGCTCTCGTAGTCGAGGGTCTTGGCGGGCGAGATAACCATAAGCATGTCAGGCAATCCTCATTGAAGAAACGTGAGTAACTGATCCCTGGTAAACGGCCAGTCCAGTTCCGCCCCGGTGTCGTTGCGACGCAGCACCGGGATGCGCGTTCCGTAGCGTTCCACCAGCGCCTCGGACTGGGCGATGTCCACCACGTCCACCGGTATCGGCGCCGGCATGGGGGTGTTCACCAGCAGGGCTTCGGCCAGCTCGCACAGGTGGCACTGGGTGGTGGTGTAGAACAGCAGCTCCATTATTTCGGCTGCGCGTCGAACTGCTGACCGTTCACACCGTGGCTGTCTTTGCCCATCAGGTACAGGTAGATCGGCATCAGCTCGTCCGGCGCCGGATTCTGCTGCGGATTCTCCGCCGGGTAGGCGTGCGCTCTCATGTTGGTACGGGTGGCGCCCGGGTTCAGACTGTTCACCCGCACGTTGTGGCGCTCGTCGTCGAGCTCGTCCGCCATCAGCTGGCTCAGGCCCTCAATGGCGAATTTGGACACCGCGTAGGCGCCCCAGTAGGCCTTGGCCTTGCGGCCGACGCCCGAGGAGGTAAAGATCACCGAGGCGTCGGCGGACTTGCGCAGCAGCGGGATCATGGCCCGGCTCAACAGGAACGGCGCGGTGGCGTTCACGTGCATGACCTTGTTCCACACTTCGGGGTCGTACAGCTCCACCGGGCTGCGGTCGCCGAGAATGGCGGCGTTGTGCAGAATGCCGTCCAGGCGCTCGAAGTTGTCTTCCAGCGTCATGGCCAGTTCTTCGTAATCCTTGACCGCGGCGCCCTCGAAATTCATTGGCACGATGGCCGGTTTCGGGTAGCCGGCGGCTTCGATGTCGTCGTACACCGATTCCAGCTTGGAAACGGTGCGCCCGACCAGGATCACAGTGGCGCCGTGGGCGGCATACGCCAGGGCGGCAGCCCGTCCGATACCGCTGCCAGCGCCGGTCACCATGATGATGCGGTCTTGCAGCAGATTGGCGGGGGCTTGGTAATCTTGCATAACCAGTCTCCGTGTCAGGAGGTTGCCGGGAAGGGAATCGCGTTCCGAATGGCCGCTATTGTAACAGTTTTGCCAGGTCGCTGACCGTGTCGGCAATGAGGTCGGCCTGCCAGCTGTCGACCGATGCCGGCTCTTCGATGTACCCGTAGCGAACGGCGATGGTGCGCATGCCGGCATTGCGACCGGCTTCAATATCGCGCTCGTGGTCGCCCACGTAGATGCTCTTGGCCGGGTCGGCACCGATGTGCTGGCACGCCAGGAACAGGGCTTCCGGATGGGGTTTGCGCTGGGCCACGTGATCCGGGCAGACCACGGTGGCACAGCGTTCGGCCAGGCCCAGGGCGTCGATCAGCGGGGCGGCAAAGCGCACCGGCTTGTTGGTGACAATTCCCCAGGGAATCCGGCGCGCCTCCAGGGCCTGCAGCAGCGGCTCCATGTCGGCGAACAGGGTGGTTTCCACGGCCACGCCGGCCTCGTACAGATCGAGAAACTCGGTGTGCTTGGCCAGGTAGTCCGGGTGCTCCGGCTCGAGGCCGAACCCCACCCGGATCATGGCGCGGGCGCCGTTGGACACCGACCGCCGGATCTGTTCGGCCGGCAGGGGCGTCAGGCCGTGGAGCTGGCGCAGCTGGTTCAGGCACCGGATAAAATCCGGCGCCGTGTCGATCAGTGTGCCGTCCAGGTCGAAAAGGACGGAATCGGGCTTGGTGTCAGTCTTCACGGGTATCCCGGGCGTGCATCAGGTAATTGACGTCGACGTCGCGACCGAGCTTGTAGATTTTGGTGACCGGGTTGTAGGTCATGCCGGTCAGCTCCAGTACGTCCAGGCCGGCGTGCCGGAGGTGGTCGGACATCTCGGACGGGCGGATGAACTTTTTCCACTCGTGGGTGCCCCGGGGCAACAGGTTCAGCACGTACTCGGCGCCGACAATGGCGAACAGGAACGACTTCGGGTTTCGGTTGATGGTGGACACGAACAGGTGGCCGCCCGGCTTGAGCATGGTGGAGCAGGCCCGGATCACCGAGGCCGGGTCTGGCACATGCTCGAGCATCTCCAGGCAGGTGACCACATCGTACTGGCCGGCGTGGTCCGGGTCCTGGGCCAGCTCCTCGACCGTGGTCTGCCGGTAATCCACGGTAATGCCACTCTCCAGGCCGTGCAGCTTGGCCACCGACAGCGGCGCCTCGCCCATGTCGATGCCGGTCACGTGGGCGCCGCGCTGGGCCATGCCCTCGGACAGCAGACCGCCGCCGCAGCCGACATCCAGCACCCGCTTGCCGGCCAGGGCCACCCGCTCATCGATGTAATTCAGCCGCAGCGGGTTGATGTCGTGCAAGGGCCGAAATTCGCTGGTCGGGTCCCACCAGCGGCTTGCCAGGGCCTCAAATTTCGCAATCTCGTTCCGGTCTACGTTCTGGTTGCTCATGGTCGTCGTTGCCTGCTGCATCTGTCGGAATTCGGTTATTGGGCCTGTTGCTTGCGGATACGTTGCTTCCAGCTGTCCACCCGCAGCATCAGGTCAGCGACGTCAATGCGGGTCAGCTTGCCGTCCTGTAGCTGAGGTACGCCGTTGATCCAGCTATGGCTTACCGCTCGCCCGTGGTTGCTGTACACCAGGTGGGACGCAGGGTCGTAGACCGGTTGCAGGAAGGGGTCGCTGAGATCCACGGCGATGATGTCGGCGAGTTTGCCGGCGACCAGGGAACCCAGCTCATGGTCCCGGCCGAGGGCCTTGGCGCCATTGAGTGTGGCCATGGCCAGGGCCTGGTGCGCCGACAGTGCCGAGGCATCCCCGGCCACCACCTTGGCGATCATGGCGGCGGTGCGCAGTTCCCCGAACAGGTCCAGATCGTTGTTGCTGGCGGCGCCGTCGGTGCCAATGGCGACGTTCACGCCGGCGTCTGCGAGGCGCTGGACCGGGCACAGGCCGCTGGCCAGTTTCAGGTTGGACTCCGGGCAGTGGATGACGTGAGCGCCGCTGTCGGCCACGGCGCGCAGGTCCTCGTCATCGACCTGGGTCATGTGCACGCACTGGGTGTTCGGCCCCAGCAGCCCCAGCCCTGCCATGCGCGCCACCGGGCGCTGCCCGTTTTTGCCGGTGGCGTCCACGACCTCGAATTCGGTTTCGTGCAGGTGAATCTGGATCGGCGCGCCGGTCGCCGCCGACAGCTCAACGGCCTGCGTCAGCGGTCCGTCGGACACGGTGTAGGGCGCGTGCGGGCCGATGGCCGGGGTAATGTAGGTGTTGTCCTGCCACTGCTCGATAAAGGCCGCGCCCTTGCTCAGGTATTCCTCCGGGCCGGAGCCCCAGGCGGTCGGGAAGTCCAGCAGCGGGAACGAGATCTGCGCGCGCATGCCCACGTCGTGGGCGGCCTGGGCGGCAATCTCCGGGAAGAAATACATATCGGAGAAGGTGGTGGTGCCGGTGCGCAGCATTTCCGCCATCGCCAGCTGGGTGCCATCGGCGATGAAGGCCTCATCGACAAAGGCGCCCTCGGCGGGCCAGATGTGGTCGTTGAGCCAGGTCATCAACGGCAGGTCGTCGGCCAGGCCCCGGAACAGCGACATGGCAGCGTGGCCATGAACATTGATCAGACCGGGCAGGACCGCGTGGTGCGCCAGGTCGATGGTTTCCCGGGTCCGGAACCTGCGGTCGGCTTCCGCCTGGGAGACCACCGCGGCAATCCGGTCGCCCTGGATAATCACGGCCTGGTGCTCCAGGACAACGGCTTCCGGTTCGACGGGGATCAGCCAACGGGCATTGATGCGGATATCGGCTGCGGTGATCGTGTCTGCGGTCATGGGCCTGCCTTCAAAGCCGGGCGCACAAGGGGCGCTGGGAAAATGTAGGCCGGAAGTATAAACGTTATACTGGCGCTTTTCAGCGTTTCAGAACCGGAGCACCTATATGGCAGATTCACCCGTGTCCGGCCCAGCCCGGGCCGTTGGCACCGTCGCATTGAGATGGCACGGACACAGCCTTGAGCTGCTGGACCAGCGCCTGTTGCCGCTTGAGGAGCAGTGGATCGCACTGGACGATGCCGACGGCGTGGCCCGGTCGATCCGGGACATGGTGGTGCGCGGCGCGCCGGCCATCGGTATCAGTGCCGCCTATGGCATGGCATTGGCCGCCCGCCAGGCCCGGGGCGAGCAGTGGCGGGACCACATCCGGCAAGCGCTCAAGGTGCTGGCCGCGTCCCGCCCAACCGCGGTGAACCTGTTCTGGGCCCTGCAGCGCATGGAACAGGTGGTCGAGGGTTGCGCCACGGCTGAGCAGGCGCGGCATCGGCTGGCCGAGGAAGCGGTGGCGATTCACGAGGAAGACATGGCCGCCAACCTGGCCATGGCGGAGCACGCCGTTGGCGTCATGCAACCCGAGCAGCCGTTGTCCGTGCTGACCCATTGCAACACCGGGGCCCTGGCCACCGGCGGCTATGGCACGGCCCTGGGGGTGATTCGCCGGTTGCACGAGAAAGCGCTGCTGAGCAAGGTGTACGCGGATGAAACCCGGCCCTGGTTGCAGGGTAGCCGGTTGACCGCCTGGGAATTGAGCCGGGAAGGTATTCCCGTGACCCTGAACGCCGACGGCGCTGCCGCGGCGATCCTGGCCCAGGGTGACGTGCGCTGGGTGGTGGTAGGGGCCGACCGCATTACCGCCAATGGCGATGTCGCCAACAAGATCGGCACCTACAGCCTGGCGGTGTTGGCCCGGCATCACCGGGTTGGTTTCATGGTGGTGGCGCCGTCCAGCACCGTCGATATGCAACTGCCGTCCGGTCGGGACATTCCCATCGAGGAGCGGGAGGCCACCGAGGTCCGAGAGGTGCGGGGGGTTGCCCTGGCGCCAGCGGGCGTGGATGTGTTCAATCCGGTCTTCGATGTCACGCCGGCCAGCCTGATCGACGCCATCGTCACCGAGAAAGGGGTGGTCAGAAACCCCGGGCCGGAGGCCATGAAGGCGTTATTCGGCTGAGGTGTCCGGGTCCGGTTCGGCCTCGGGCCCGGCTTCGTAGGATGCCTTGAGCTCCGCCACCTGCTTTTCCTGTTCCTCGACGAAATGCAGGGACATCTCGAAGCTCTGGCGGGTGAAGTCCAGCACCTTGCGGAAGCCCTCGTCCGACAGGTTGCGGGCGTCGTCGTGGCGGCGAAAGATGTTGATGAATTCCCGCTCCCGTTCGAACTGCAGCGGCAGACGGCCAACGCCCCAGTCGTTCAGTACCTGCCAGACCTCCGGATTGTAGTTGCGGGTGGTGCGCAGAATGAATGGAATGGGGTCGTTGCGGGCAATCAGCGCTGCCAGCCGCAGGATCAGCTCGAACGAGAGGGTGGCGGTTCCGTTTTCGATGGCCTCGAGCACCGACTTGTCACGAAGGTCGAGCGCCTCACTCATTTCCGACAGGGTGAGCCCGGCCACTTCGCGAATATCCTTCAGGGATTGCCCGGCCGTGAGCATGGCCCGCAATTGATCCTGGGAATTGATCAGGGCCCGGCCGACCCGCATGGAGGTGTCGGTGGCCCGCACCCCGAAGCGCAGGGCCGAGCCGGTCAGGCTGGCCAGCCGGTCGATAACGCCGTCCGGGCCTTTCCCGCCTGCGGCGGTCTTGTCCAGCCCTTCGATGGCCTTGATTTCCTCAATGGAGCGCATCGCGTGCAGGGCGTCCAACAGGGTGTCCTGCACTGCCCGGGCCGAGGCTCGCGATTTCTTGTCCCTGGTCTTGCGCTCCGTCATACCTTGGTTGCGCCCCGATTACTGGGCTGAGGCTTTGGCGGTGTACTGCTTGGGCGCCACGATGGACACCATGCGCCGATCCAGTTCGAGCATGTCGGCCATGATGTGGCCGCCCTCGCGAATCACGAAATCCAGCTCGTCATCGGTGGTGTTCAGATCCGCCGCCTGCTGGTCCTGCCAGTCCTCCAGGTCTTCCAGGGTCGCGAAGGGTTCCTCGCCTCGCAGTTCCCGACGGGCGTTGGCGATGCTCAGGCGGGTACGCTCGATCTGCTCGTGCTGGGTTTTCCGCGCTTCGAAGTTGAGGCTGACCGAATCCATTTCACGCTGGGCCTGCAGGAAGTCGATTTCCTGCTGCAGCAGACTGAACTCGGGGCTGGTGGAGAACCGCTCCTCGTGGCGCTGGCGCAGCTCGTCGATGATGCCGCTGAAATCGAAGTAACGATTGTGCGGAACCGCTTCGATCTGGTCCCAGGGCAGGGCGTGGTCCAGGGCGTCCTCACCGATGCGGCTCTTGTCGATGCGCGACGGGATCTCGATGTCCGGGATCACCCCCTTGTGCTGGGTCGAGCCACCGGAGACCCGGTAAAACTTCGATTGGGTGATCTTGAGCTGGCCGTGGTTGAGCGGTCGGACCGCCTGCACGGTGCCTTTGCCGAAGGTCTGGGACCCGACTACCAGACCGCGGCCGTAGTCCTGGATGGCGCCGGCAAAAATTTCCGACGCAGACGCGCTCATCCGGTTGGTCAGCACCACCAGCGGGCCGTCGTAGGCCACCGACGGGTCTTCGTCCTTCAGCACCTGGACGTCGTTGTTGGCGTTGCGGATCTGGACCGTCGGCCCCTTGTCGATGAACAGACCGACCAGGTCGTTGGCCTCGTGCAGGGCGCCACCGCCGTTGTTGCGCAGGTCCACCACCAGGCCATCGACGCCGTCGGCTTCGAGTTCCTTGATCAGGTTGCGCACGTCCCGGGTGGTGCTCTTGTAGTTCGGGTCGCCGGCCTGCATGGCCTGGAAGTCGGCGTAGAAGGTGGGGATGGTGATCACACCCACGGTGTAGTCGGTGTCGCCGCGCTGCAGCTCAATCACGTCCTTGCTGGCGCTCTGCTCTTCCAGCTTGACCTCGTCCCGCTTGATGGCGATGGCTTTGGTGATGGTTTCGTCACTGGCGTTGGCGGGAATCACTTCCAGGGTGACCACGGAGTTGCGCGGGCCACGGATCAGGTCGACCACCTCGTCCAGGCGCCAGCCGATGACGTTGACCGGCTTTTCGTCGCCCTGGGCGACCGACACGATACGGTCAGCGGGTTGCAGCTGGCCCTGCTTGGACGCCGGCCCACCGGGCACCAGGCGCACCACCTTGGTGTACTCGTTGTCGGACTGGAGCACCGCACCTATGCCTTCCAGGGACAGGCTCATGTTGATGTTGAAGTTCTCCGACGTGCGCGGCGAAAAATAGGAGGTGTGGGGGTCCCACATGCCGGTGAAGGCGTTCATGTACGCCTGGAATGCGTCCTCACTGCGCGCCTGGTATGCCCGCTTCAACTGCCCCTCAAAGCGCCGGCGCAGGTTCTCGGTGATGGTGTCATCGTCGGTGCCGTTCAGGCGCTGGGCCAAGACCGCGTTCTTAACCCGCTTGATCCAGAGCGCGTCCAGGGCCTTCTGGTTGGGCTCCCAGTTGGCATCGGACCGGTCCAGCAACATGCTTTCCTTGGTACTGAAGTCGAGCTGGTCGATGCCCTGGTCAATCAGGCCCAGGGCAAACTTCAGGCGTTCGATGATGCGTTGCTGGGTCAGGTTGTAGATATCGAAACCGGGCTGGAGCTGGCCGGTTTTCAGGGCGGCGCCCAGCTGCATGCGAACCCGCTGGAACTGGTTCAGATCCTGCTGGGTCAGGTAGATTTTCTGGCCGTCCAGGTACTCAAGGTAGGCATCGAAGACGTCACCGGACAGCTCATCGCTGATGCCCAGCTCCCGGAAATGGGTAAATTGCAGCTGGCGGGCGATCAGGATGTTGGCGCGGGCCTGGTCGATGGTGGGCGCGACCGGCTCGTAGGTGAGGGAATCGTCCACCTTGGCCTGCAGGCCGAATGGGGTGGCTACCAGCAGGGCCATGGTCATGGCCTTGCAAAGCCCGGTTTTAAAACCTTGTTGGGGGAGGTGACGGGCGACGATTCTTTCCGCGATGGTCATAAAAGCTTACCTGACGGTGCTGGGCGCAGGACCAGCCACGCTGAAGCCTGCTACCCGTTGGCGAATAAATTTATTGTAGGCAAGCGCTATCAGCGTTGCCATAGGCAGACGGTATCGGTACGTGACAATCTGTCCATGAAATTGGCAGATGACGGGGCGGAGAAATCGGTGCGGGAGGCGGGACAGCCGGAGGGGAGATTCCCCTCCGGCGGCGTGGTCAGGCAAAGACGGAATTGGTTTCGGCTTTCTCCAGCAACAGCTTGGGCGGAGTGAAGCGTTCGCCATAGGCTGCGGCCAGCTCTTTGGCCCGCTCGGTGAAGGCGCGGACGCCGTACTGGTTGATGAACTGGATGGCGCCACCAGTCCAGGGCGCGAAGCCGATACCGAAGATGCTGCCAATGTTGGCGTCTTCCACGGTGCGCAACACTCCCTCTTCCAGACAGCGCACGGTCTCGATGGCCTGAACGAACAGGATGCGGTCCTTCAGCTCCTGCAGGGCGATGGAGCGGGCCTTGTCGGCGTCGACAAACAGGCGATCCAGCTCGGGCCAAAGGTACTTCTTGCCATTGTCCGGGTACTCATAGAAACCGGCCCCCGCGGCCTTACCCTTGCGGCCTTGCTGGTCCACCATCTGGTCGATGATGGCCTCCGCCGGGTGCGGTACCCAGGTGCCGCCGGCGGCTTCGGTGTCTTTCTTGCTCTGGGCCCGGATGTGCTGCATCAGGGTCAGGCTGACCTCGTCGGAGATGGCCAGCGGGCCGACCGGCATGCCCGACAGGACCCCGGCGTTCTCGATGCTGGCCGGTGCGATACCTTCGGCGAGCATGGCGACACCCTCGTTGACGAAGGTGCCAAACACCCGGGAGGTAAAGAAGCCGCGGCTGTCGTTCACCACGATCGGAATCTTGCCGATCTGCTGGACGTAGTCGAAGGCGCGGGCCAGGGTGTCGTCCGAGGTCTGGGCGCCGACGATGATTTCCACCAGCTGCATCTTGTCGACCGGCGAGAAGAAGTGCAGTCCGATGAAGTTGTCGGGCTTGGCCGAGGCCTCCGCCAACTGGGTGATCGGGATGGTGGAGGTGTTGGAGGCAAAGATGCCGTTGGCCGCCAGTTGGGGTTCCGCTTCCTGGGTGACCTTGGCCTTCAGGCCGCTGTCCTCGAACACCGCTTCGATCACCAGATCACAGCCGGCCAGATCGTCGGCGCTGTCGGTGGTCTTGATCCGGTCGAGTATCTCGGCCTTCTGGGCTTCGGTCAGTCGGCCACGGCTGACTTTCTTGGCCAGCAGCTTGTCCGAGTACGCCTTGCCTTTCTCGGCGTTGTCCACGGACACGTCCTTGAGCACTACGTCGATGCCTTTGACTGCCGTGGAATAGGCGATGCCCGCGCCCATCATGCCGGCGCCCAGGACACCCACCTTGGCGAAGCGGGCGCGCTCCACGCCGCTGGGTCGGCTGCCGCCGGCCTTGATGGCGTTGAGCTGGAACCAGAAGGTGCCGGTCATGTTCTTGGCCACTTGGCCGATGACCAGCTCGGCGAAGTACCGGGTCTCAATCAGGCTGCCGCTGTCAAAGTCCACCTGCGCGCCTTCCACGGCGGCCGACAGGATGCGTTCCGGCGCCGGGTAGCAGCCTCGGGTTTTCTGCTTGAGCATGGCCGGGGCAATGGCCAGTTTCTGCGCCATGGCGGGATGGTGCGGGGCACCCCCGGGCAGTTTGAAGCCTTTCTTGTCCCAGGGTTGCTGGCACTGCGGGTTGGCGTCGATGAAGGCCCGGGCCTTGGCGAGCATGTCGTCGGTGTCGTCGGCCAGTTCGTCCACCAGGCCGGCTTTCAGGGCGGCGGCGGGGGCCACTTTCTTGCCTTCCATCAGGAACGGGAACGCCGCCTCCAGGCCAATCATCCGGGGCAGGCGCTGGGTGCCGCCGCCGCCCGGCAACAGGCCAAGGGTGACCTCGGGCAGGCCGAGCTGAATGGCGTCGGAATTCAGCACCACCCGATGGTGGCAGGCCAGGGCGATCTCCAGGCCGCCACCCAGAGCGCTGCCATTGATGGCGGCCACCACCGGTTTGCCGCTGGTCTCCAGGAAACGCATGTCGGCTTTGAGGCCGTTGACCATGGTTTCAAAGGCTTCGGCATCCTCCCGGGTCACCTTGTGCAACTCGTTGAGGTCGCCGCCGGCGAAGAAGGTTTTCTTGGCCGAGGTAATGATGATGCCGCGAAGGTCCGCCAGGTCAGCTTTGACCCGGGCCACGGTTTCGCCCAGGGCGTCCCGGAAGGCGGCGTCCATGGTGTTGGCGGACTGGCCCGGCATGTCGATGGTGAGGGTTAGGGTCTGGTCTGAACCCAGGTCGTATCGGATTGCGCTCATGATTGGTTCTCCTGTCAGAAAAAGTGTTGGGCTCAGACGCGTTCAATGATGGTGGCTATACCCATGCCGCCACCCACGCACAGGGTGGCCAGGCCAAAGCGCAATTCCCGGCGCTCCAGTTCGTCCAACAGGGTGCCCAGGATCATGGCGCCGGTGGCGCCGAGGGGGTGGCCCATGGCAATGGCGCCGCCGTTGACGTTCACTTTTTCATCGGGGACTGACAGTTCCTTCTGGAACCGCATGACCACCGAGGCAAAGGCCTCGTTGACCTCAAACAGGTCGATCTGGTCCACGCTCATGCCGGCTTTTTCCAGCGCCTTGCGCGCCGCTGGGGCCGGGCCGGTCAACATGATGGTGGGGTCGGTGCTGGTCACGGCCGTGGCAACGATGCGCGCCCGGGGCTTGAGGCCCAGAGCCTGGCCCTTGGCCTCACTGCCGATCAGCAGGGCGGTGGCGCCGTCGACGATGCCGGAGGAGTTGCCGGCGTGGTGGACGTGATTGATCTTCTCCACGTAGTGGTATTTTTCCCGGGCCACACCGTCAAACCCCATGTCGCCCATCATCTGGAACGAGGGCTTGAGGCCGGACAGGGATTCCAGGGTGGTGTTGCCGCGCACGTGCTCGTCCCGGTCCAGGATCACCACCCCGTTCTGGTCGGTGACCGGCACGATGGACTTGGTGAAATAGCCCTGCTGCCAGGCATTGGCGGCTTTCTGCTGGGATTTGACGGCAAAGCCGTCGACGTCCTCCCGGCTGAAGCCCTCGAGGGTGGCGATCAGGTCGGCACCGATGCCCTGGGGCATGAAGCCGGTGTGCAGGTTGGTGGCCGGGTCTGCGGCCCAGGCGCCGCCGTCGGAGCCCATGGGTACCCGGGACATGGCTTCCACGCCGCCGGCCACCACCAGGTCTTCCCACCCGGAGCGGACCTTCATGGCGGCGAGGTTGACCGCTTCCAGGCCCGACGCACAGAACCGGTTCAGGGTGACACCGGCCACTTTCTCGTCCCAGTCCGCCGCCAGGGCCGCGGTCTTGGCGATGTCGGCGCCCTGGTCGCCAACCGCCGTCACGCACCCCATGACGATGTCGTCCACCTGGGCGGTGTCCAGGTTGTTTCTCTGCTGCAGAGCATCGAGCACGGTGGTCAGCAGGGTGATGGGTTTGACGCTGTGCAGCGAGCCGTCCTTTTTGCCGCGGCCGCGGGGGGTGCGCACTGCGTCGAAGATATAGGCTTCGGTGGTCATCGGGTGTCCTCTGATCGTTGTTGGTTCGGTAGGCGGATCCAATGGGATAACCATAGCGGGTGCGGGACCGTCAGGGTAATGACGGCGGCTGCCAATCGAATTGGCGAAATTGCTCAGCAGCATGACAAGGGCGCTGCCGGCTTCTATGGTTAACACAAGCGGCGAGCGAACCCGGGAGGCAGGGCACTATGTCCCTCAGAGATGCCATCGACAACTTTTACGAACGGCTGGTGTTGGATGCGATCGACGCGACCCGGCAGGAAGAGGACACCGCCGATTACCTGACCGACGTCATGTGTGTCGCGCTCAATCGTTTGCCGGCGAGGTACTACCGGCATTCTATCGACATGATGTTTTATCTGGCCGATGAGGAACTGAAGGCCATGAAAGAAAAATCCCTGGCGGAGGTGAGAGCCGCCAGGGATTTCGTCAACCAGCATCAGCGGCACTAGGCCGCTGCCCATTCAGTCGGCAGTCAGCGCCGCCAGGGCGTCATTCAGACGCCTGGCCAGAGCCGCATCCGGTGACTGTCCGGACCGACCCAGACACCAGCTTGCCACCAGTTTCTCCAGCTCCCGGCTCTGATCGCCAGTCTGCTCCGATGAGCCCATGCCTTCGGCCAGGCGCTGGACCTGGATTTCCATGCGGCGTTTCTGATCCGCCTCCGGCGAGGCGATGCCTCCGAGGATCTCGGCGCGAATCACCAGGTCGCCGTGGTCGACCTCTCTCTGGTCCGCCGCCAGTTCCGGCCAGTGCTGGGGGATCTCGGACGCGTCGGCACCGCCGTTGACCCGGGCGGTGACCAGGGATTGCCAGTAGCCGACACTGGCCGCCAGGCGCTGGTTGGCCTGGGCTTTTTTCAGGCGCTGCTTCTCACCCTGGATGCGCTCCCGAATCGCCGGGGACAGGGCCGGAGCCTGCTGGCTACCCAGCCGGTCAAGGGCGTCCGAGAGGGCTGTGGCATCACTGCTGCTGTCCAGGATCTGCACGGCTTCCAGCAGCGCCTTGGCCGCCGAATCGGCCGCCTGGGTGGCCTGCTGCTGTTCATTGCGCTGGGCATCCCGGCGGGCAAAGATCTGGTCACAGGCCTTGCGGAAGGCCTGCCAGAGTTTGCGATCCTCTCGGTGGCGGGTAATGCCAATGGCTTTCCAGTCGGCCTGCAGGCGCTTGGCTTCGTTCATGGCCTCCTGCAGGGGCTCGTGGTTGATCAGTTCGTTGGCGCGCTCGACGATGGCCTGCTTCTGGCTTTCGTTTTTCTGACGCTCCTGGTCCAGGGGCGCTTCCAGCCGCTTGAGCAGCTCATCGAACCGCTTTTGCACGGTTCGATTTTCCCGGAATTCTACCGGCCAGGCGGCCTTCCATTCCTGCCGGGCGGTCTGGTGTATTTTCTCGGCCGCCTTCCAGTCAATGCTGGCCCAGTCGGCCTGGTCGAGGAAAGCTTGCAGATCCCGACAGATGGCTTCGCGCTTGGCCAGGTTGGCCTGCTTCAGCCCGGACTTGGCTGCGAAGTAATCCTTGCAGGGTTCGTAGGCCTTGTCCGAGGCCGCCTTGAAGCGGCTCCACAGGGTCCGGTCGGAAGAGCCGCCCAGGTCCCGCCACTCGTTCTGCAGGTCTTTGATGCGCTCGGCCTTGGCTTCCGGTTCCATGGGTTGCTCGGCCAGGTATTCCATCTGTTCGCACAGCGCGATCTGCTTGGGTTCGGTGGCAAAGCCGAGCCAGTCGCTCAACTCGCGGGTCTGGCCAGCCAGCAGTTGCAGGCGGGCCTGGAACGGCTTGCCATAACGCTGGTCGAGCGACTTCAGCTGCTGCTGGGCGGTTTTCAGGAATTGTCGGGACTCTTTCAGCTGTTTCGCTTCCAGGGCGGTCTCAAGCTGGCTCAGGGACTCCTTCAGCTGCGCCGCCATGACTTGCTGCTGTTCCCGGTTCTCGGTGCTGACCGGTGGCGCCGGTTGGCGTTTGCCGGCGAGCCGGCGCACCGGCTCCAGCAGGGTTGGCATTGGAAAATCGTTCGGCCAGTCGATGTCAGCCAGCAGGTCGCGGGCCTGTTGGCGCTGGTCGTCGGAATCGTCGTCAGCGGCTTCACCGGCGCCGTCGGTCAGCGCCGCGATGGCGTCCTTGGCCTGGCTGGCCCGACGAATGGCCGCAATGTAGGTGCGCAGCGCCTGCATGGAGGCTTCGTAGGTTTTCTGCTGTGATTTATCGACGCTGGTGTCACGGGTGGCTTCCAGCCACCGGTTTTCCTGGGTCTTTTGCAGGGCGTCGAGCGATGCCAGCGAGGGCAGGGACTCTGGGACTTCGGCTTTCAGGTCGTCGAGCGTGGTAGCCAGCAGGGCCAGGGTTTCCTGACGCTGCACCGCCTGTTCCTGGTGCCGGGCTTCCTCTTCCTGGGCTGACTGGATGGCCTTCAGGCGCTCGTTGCAGTGATGGACGGCTTCCAGGAATTGCTGGGCCTGTTCGGCCGTGGCATGGGCCTCGACCCGGGACCACTGTTGGGTCAGTGCGTTCAAGCGCGCTTCGAAGAGTTTGGTATCCTCGCTGCGGGCCTGGTCATTGGCGTTGGTGATCAGGGTGGCGATGGTGTTGGACAGGGATTCGAATCGGGCCTGTTCCTCGCGCAGACTCTGCAGGGCCTGCCGAACGGTCTGGTACACGGTTTTGTCTCGGCCTTTGGCCGCTTTCTGCACCCGGTGCAGATAGTCGGCGTCGGTCAGTCCGCGCGCCGCCTGCAGGCGAATGTCCGCGGTCACCCCTGCGGTGGCCAGCTCGGCCAGTTGTGCCTGCTCGGGAGCGCCATCCAGAGTTGCCCGCTGTGATTCCCGGAGGGTGTCGCGGGTATCGTCCTCGGGGACGTCCGGAGACGGAGCCGCGGTCTGTTGCTTGCGAGCCGTTTCCGTTGCTTTGCGGGGCTTGAACAGTTTCTGGATGAATGCAGGCATGAAGGTATCCTTTTGGGATTGAAACCAGTCAGCGGAGTCGGGCAAAGTGACCGCCCTCCGGTCATCGGCGCGCCGCACAGCGTCGCAGCAGCGCCGGGTACTCGTTGCCGGACGTGTGCCGGCAAGAATGAATTTCGGGGGCTAGTCTAGCGTTTTGAGCGCGCAAGCGGGAAGGGGCGGAATGGCAAAACAGGAAAATCCGGACGATCAGGAGTACAAGGCGCGGTCCACGGCACTCAGGCTCCTGGCACGGCGCGAGCACAGCCGGCTGGAGTTGTCGTTGAAATTGCGTCAGCGCCGCATTGAGCCGGCGATAATCGAGGCGGTACTCGACGAGTACGAGCAGGAAGGCTGGCTCGACGACGCGCGCTTTGCCGACGTCTACGCCCGGCAGCGCATGGATCTCGGTTACGGGCCGGTGCGCATTCTGGCCGAGTTGCAGCAGCGTGGCGTCCACCGCAGCCCCGAGTGCCTGTCGGAGATGGGTGAGGAAGACTGGTGCCAGCAGGCCATCTCGCTGCGAGCCAAGCGGTACGGCCTGACCGACCTCAGTGACGACTGGGATGAAAAGGCGCGCCAGGCGCGCTTTCTGACCCGTCGGGGGTACGCCGCCGGCCAGGTGGAGCGGGCGCTGGAGGCCCGCTCGGAGCAGGAGTGATTCGGGCCGGTAATCGGCTTCAGAGGGTTGGCGGAATCAAGCCCAGCTCGGGCGGCAGGCTCGCCCTCAGATCCGGTTGCGGTGCCGACTCCGAATCGGCGGCTTCGGGCTGGGCTGACGGGGCCAGGCTCGCCAGATTGTCGGACGGTCCCGGTTGCGGCTCGGCAGGCTCATTCAGGCGGGCGAGCACGTCGTAGTAGCGGCGTATGTTCTGGACGTAGAGCACCGGCTCGTGGCCCCGGGCAAAGCCGAACCGGGTTTTGGTGTACCACTCTTTCTGGGCCAGCAGCGGCAGGAATTCCTTCACATCCATCCACCGGTCCGGGTTCTTGCCGGCGCCTTCGGTGAGACGACGGGCGTCCTCCAGGTGGCCGTACCCGACGTTGTAGGAGGCCAGGGCAAACCAGGTCCGGTCGGGCTCGGGAATCCGCTCCGGAATCTTTTCGTGCACCATCCGGAAGTACTTGGCACCGCCCTGGATGCTCTCTTCGGCGTCCAGGCGATTGTTGATGCCGATGTAGTTGGCGGTGGTCCGGGTCAGCATCATCAGACCCCGAACCCCGGTGGGCGACACCGCGTTCGGGCGCCAATGGGATTCCTGGTACCCGATGGCGGCGAGCAGGCGCCAATCCATGCCGAAGTCAGACGCATAAGTCTGGAACAGCGACTGGTACTTCGGCAGCCGGTTCTCGACATGGTGCATGAAGGTGCGAGCGCCAACGTAGTTCAGTCGGTCGAGGTGGCCGTAGAACCGTTCGGCCAGTTGCGCCAGGGTGCCATCCGCCTCGAGTTTTTCCAGGAACTGCCGGGCCGCGCTGACCAGGGTGTCGTCCTGTTCCGAGGGGAACAGCCAGGCCAGCTCTTCCGGTTCGCCCAGGGAAAACGCCTGCTTCACGTGGGGATAGAACACGTGGTTCAGCTCCAGTTCGTTGGACGACACCACCGCGTAGGCAAATTCACCACTCTCCACGCGCGCCAGGACCCCGGCGGCGTCCAGGCCCGGATGCGTCTGCCGCACGAAGTCGCTTCCTTCCTGGTCGATCAGATGCTCGTGGTTGCTCTCCGCCACCAGGTGCAGGGTTTGTCCGGTCAGGTCGGTCAGGGATTCGGGGCGGGGCTGGTCCCGGTGGTAGACCACCACGGACTGGGCGGCGATGCCGGTGGGCAGCACCTTGTACTGTCCGGCGATGCCCGGCTGTTCCGAGAGGCCGGCCAGACCGATGTGGGCATAGTCCCGGGACAGCACCGACAGGATCTCGGTGTTGTCCTCGGCGACCCGAACCCGCAGCTCCACACCCAGCTCGTCGGCAAAACGCTTGGCCAGCTCATAGTCGTAGCCAGTCGCGCCATCCCGACCCTCGTAATAAATGGAGGGGGCTTCCCGGGTGATCACGTGCAGGACGTTCTCGTCGAGAATCTCCTGCAGGGTGCTCGGCCGGGAACAGCCAACCAGCGTCAGGGCCGCGCTCGCCAGCAGCGCCAGGCGTATCGGCGCCGATTTAGTAACCAATTGAAAAATTGACAATTCCCTGGACTCCGTTACCGCTGGATCGTCGGGATACGTCAGTGAGTGAGGATTGGACGCATCCGTTGTCACATGGTGATGGCTTCCACTGCCACTCTTATTATGATCGTCGTTGGCGTTGACCCGGTCAACAAAGCTGGTCAATTAATGTGCAAAACAATGTCAATTGTACCTACCGGAATTCGACCGGTCTGCGCTGTCCCCCGGGCTCGCTTTCGCGTATCATGTGCGCCTTTCAAATTGCACCCAGATTTCCCCGATTCGCGCGATACAGGTTGATATCATGCTTGAACTTCGCGGCGCTCCGGCGCTTTCGCCCTTCCGCTCCAGCAAACTGCACGCACGCATTCAGGACATTGTGCCTGAAGTTGAGCACGTGTACGCAGAGTTCATGCACTTTGTCGATCTGGAGGGCAGCCTTTCCGACTCGGAGCAGGCCATCCTCGACCGGCTGCTCACCTACGGCCCAATCGTGCCGGTGGAGGAGCCGGACGGTGTCCTGTTCCTGGTGGTCCCGCGCCCGGGAACCCTGTCGCCCTGGTCCAGCAAGGCTACGGAAATTGCCCGTAACTGCGGTTTGCGCCAGATCCACCGCATCGAGCGGGGCACCGCATTCTACATTCGCGCCAGCCGGAAATTGGGACTGTCTCAGCGCGAGAAAATTGCCGCGCTGTTGCACGACCGCATGACCCAAAAGGTGTTCCATGAAATGGGGGGCGCCGAGCTGCTGTTCAGCCACGAAGAGCCCCGGCCTCTGGGACGGGTCCCGGTCCTGGCGGGCGGCCGGTCCGCGCTGGTTGAAGCCAACGCCCGCTTGGGCCTGGCTCTGGCCGAAGACGAGATCGACTACCTGACCAAATCCTTTACCGATCTCCAGCGTGACCCCACCGACGTCGAGCTGATGATGTTTGCCCAGGCCAACTCGGAGCACTGTCGTCACAAGATTTTCAACGCGTCCTGGGACATCGACGGCGAAGGCCAGGAAAAGTCCCTGTTTGCGATGATCCGCAACACCTTCGAGATGAACAGCGAAGGCGTACTGTCGGCGTACAAGGACAACGCCTCGGTGATTCGCGGCAGTCGCGGTGGTCGATTCTTCCCGGATCCGAAGACCGGTGTCTACGGGTACAACGAGGAAGACATCCACATCCTGATGAAGGTGGAGACCCACAACCATCCGACCGCCATTGCCCCGGCCGCCGGTTCGGCCACCGGCTCCGGCGGAGAGATCCGCGACGAGGGTGCCACCGGCCGTGGGTCCAAGCCCAAGGCCGGTCTCACCGGCTTTACGGTCTCCAACCTGAACCTGCCGGGCGATCCCCAGCCCTGGGAAATCGGTTATGGCAAGCCCGAACGCATCGCGTCGGCGCTGGACATCATGATCGAAGGGCCGATCGGTGGTGCTGCCTTCAACAACGAATTCGGGCGCCCGAACCTGGCCGGTTATTTCCGGACCTTCGAAGAGAAGGTGCCGGGCGCGGCCGGCGAGGAAGTCCGGGGCTACCACAAGCCGATCATGATTGCCGGTGGTCTTGGCAACATCCGCGAGGAGCACGTCGAGAAGGGCAATATCCCGGTTGGCGCCAAGCTGATCGTACTGGGCGGACCGTCCATGCTGATCGGACTCGGCGGTGGTGCGGCCTCGTCCATGGACTCGGGCTCCAGTAACGAGAACCTGGACTTTGCCTCGGTCCAGCGCGACAACCCGGAAATGGAGCGTCGCTGCCAGGAAGTCATCGACCGCTGCTGGCAGATGGGCGACGACAACCCGATCTGCTTTATTCACGACGTAGGTGCCGGCGGCCTGTCCAACGCCATGCCGGAGCTGGTCAAGGACGGCGGACGCGGCGGCAAGTTCGAGCTGCGTGACATCCCCAGCGATGAGCCCGGCATGTCCCCGCTGGAAATCTGGTGCAACGAGTCCCAGGAACGCTACGTCATGGCGGTGGCGCCGGAGAACCTCGATCAGTTCGATGCCCTGTGTCGCCGGGAACGCTGCCCGTACGCGGTGATCGGTGAGGCCACGGAAACCCATCACCTGGAGTTGGGCGACTCCTACTTCGACGACAAGCCGGTCGACCTGCCCATGGAAGTGCTGTTCGGCAAGCCGCCGCGCATGCACCGCAGCGTGACCCGGTCGTCCTTTACCAAGCCGATTTTCGATTCCACTCGCATCGACCTGCATGACGCCATCCGGCGGGTGCTGCGGTTGCCGTCGGTGGGTTCCAAGAGTTTCCTGATCACCATCGGTGATCGGACCATCACCGGTCTGGTGGCGCGGGACCAGATGGTTGGTCCCTGGCAGGTGCCGGTCAGTGATGTGGCGGTAACCGCCAGTTCCTTCGATGTGCGCACCGGTGAGGCCATGGCCATGGGCGAGCGCACCCCGGTTGCCGTGATCGACGCCCCGGCCTCCGGCCGTATGGCGGTCGGCGAGGTGATCACCAACCTGGCGGCGGCGGCCATCGGCAAGCTCTCCGACATCCGCCTGTCCGCCAACTGGATGGCCGCGGCCGGTCATCCGGGCGAGGACGAGAACCTGTACGAAACCGTACGCGCGGTGGGTATGGAGCTGTGCCCCGAGCTGGGCATTACCATCCCGGTGGGCAAGGACTCCATGTCCATGAAGACCATGTGGGAAGAGGACAACGGCGAGCAGAAGAGCGTCACCGCACCCCTGTCCCTGGTGATCTCCGGTTTTGCACCGGTCACCGACGTGGCACGTACCCTGACGCCCCAGCTGGCGACGGATGCCGGTGAGACCGACCTGATCCTGGTCGATCTGGCCGCGGGCCAGAACCGGTTGGGTGGTTCGGCCCTGGCGCAGGTATACCGCCATGTCGGCGCGGTGGCGCCGGATCTGGACGATCCCGAGGACATCAAGGCGTTCTTCGCGGTGATCCAGGGCCTGAACGCCGACGGCAAACTGCTGGCGTACCATGACCGCTCCGACGGCGGTCTGTTCGTGACCCTGGCCGAGATGAGCTTTGCCGGCCGCAGCGGCGTCGACATCAAGCTGGATGGGCTGGCGGAAGACGCTTCCCAGTTTGCCCGTGAACTGTTCAATGAAGAGCTGGGTGCGGTGATCCAGGTTCGTCGCGACGACACCGATTTTGTCCTGCAGCAGTTCTCGGCCGCCGGGCTTGGCGACCACACCAGCGTCATCGGCACCCTGAACGACGACGACCAGGTTCGCCTGACTTTCGATGGCAACACCGTGGTCGAGGAAAGCCGGGTATCGCTCCAGCGCCTGTGGTCGGAAACCAGTTACCGCATCCAGTCCCTGCGCGACAACGCCGATTGCGCCCAGGAAGAATTCGATAACCTGCTGGACGCCGACGACCCGGGTCTGAGCGCCGAGCTGTCCTACGATCTCAACGAGGACATTGCCGCGCCTTACATCGGCACCGGCGCCCGGCCGAAGGTGGCGGTTCTGCGCGAGCAGGGCGTCAATGGTCAGGTCGAGATGGCGGCGGCCTTCGACCGTGCCGGCTTCGAGTCCGTCGATGTGCACATGAGCGATCTGCTGTCCGGTCGCATCACCCTGGACGGTTTCAACAGCCTGGTGGCCTGTGGTGGGTTCTCCTTCGGCGACGTACTGGGCGCCGGTGAGGGCTGGGCCAAGTCGATCCTGTTCAGTGATCGGGTCCGTGACCAGTTTGCCGGCTTCTTTAATCGCCCGGACACTCTGGCGCTCGGGGTGTGTAATGGCTGCCAGATGCTGTCGAATCTGCATGAGCTGATTCCGGGCAGCGAAGGTTGGCCCCGATTTGTCCGCAACCAGTCCGAGCAGTTCGAGGCGCGCCTGGTGATGGCAGAAGTCATGCCGTCCCCGTCTGCCTTCTTCGAGGGCATGGCCGGTTCGCGTATGCCCATCGCGGTGGCACACGGTGAGGGCCGGGTGGAGTTCGCGGGCGCAAACAGCGCGGCTTCGCTCTCCGAGCAGGAACTGGTGGCGCTGCGTTACGTTGACAATCGCGGTCAGGCGACCGAGCGGTACCCGTTCAACCCGAACGGATCCCAAGCGGGCATTACTGGCGTGACCACCCGCGATGGTCGGGTCACCATCATGATGCCGCATCCTGAGCGGGTCTTCCGGGCGGTCCAGCACTCCTGGCGTCCCCAGGAGTGGCAGGAAGACGGTCCCTGGATTCGCATGTTCAGGAACGCACGGCGCTGGTTCGGCTAAAGCGCTCGGCGCGAAAAAAGGCCGGCCTGGGAGGGGATCGCCTGATGGCACCTTCCCAGGCCGGCCTTTTTTGTGAGCGCTTGCCCTGTTTTGGACTCGTTTTCAAGGGCCATTTCGCGCCAATATGGCAAAAAAATCCTTGACTCAGTATTTTTATGCACATTCCTGGTGCCCTGTCGCCTGTTCTCTGGGCAAAGAATGAGAAATAGGTTCAATTTTTAGGCGTAGATGCTAAGTTTCTGAAAAATATATAAAAAAATGAGCGGGCCATTTTGTCGCCAATTTGAGTGGAGTGTAGTATTTACGGGGTGTTGGGGCCTGTTCCCAAAAACTTTCCCCAGAGTTATCCACAGAATCTGTGGGTAAGTCTATAAGGCCTTAATCTGTTCAAAAAATACCCAGTTATTCACCGAAAACCGGGAGTTCGCCATGTACAAACTCTGTTATTTCGTACCGGAAAGTCATCTGGAGCAAACCAAGTCGGCGCTCTTTGCCGCCGGGGCCGGGCGCATCGGTGATTACGACAGTTGTGCCTGGCAGTGTCTGGGGCAGGGGCAATTTCGACCGCTCGAGGGCAGTGATCCCTTTCTGGGGCAAACCGGCGCGCTGGAAACGGTGGACGAGTACAAAGTGGAGCTGGTGTGCGCGGATGAGCTCATCCACGATGCGCTCAAGGCGCTGAAGCAGGCCCATCCCTACGAGGAGCCTGCCTATGAGGTGATGCGAATCGAAGCCTTGTAAGCCGGGTGGGGGTCAGCGGCTGGTGGCCGACATGGGCCGGCGAATGTCCTGGACGTGCACGCCGAAGGTTTCCCGCCGGTAGTCCTCCAGGAACAACTCGAGGGTTTTTCGGACCGTGGGGAATGACAGCTCGTCCCAGGGTATGTCGGACAGCTCGAACAACTGGCTTTCCAGGGATTCCTCACCGGCACCGAAGCGACCATCTTTGAGCGTGGCGCGGTAGAACATGTGCACCTGGTTGATGTGGGGCACGTCGATGATGGAATAGAGTCCGTCGATGTGGACCTCGGCCAGGGCCTCTTCCCGGGTCTCCCGGGCGGCCGCCTCAATGGTGGTTTCGGCGTTCTCCATGAAGCCGGCCGGCAGCGTCCAGAAGCCGTAGCGCGGTTCGATCGCTCGTCGGCAGAGCAGCACCTTGCCCTCCCAGATTGGCACCGTGCCAGCGACGATGCGCGGGTTCTGGTAATGTATGGTCTCGCAGCTCACGCACACGTAGCGGTGACGGTTATCGCCTTCGGGGATGCGTTGCTCTACCGGGTGGCCGCAAGTGCTGCAGTACTTCATGTGTTTCCCCGTATACTGGAAATTGGTTTGGTAGTCAGTGTAACGATCGTGGCTGCCTGTGTCTCATCCAACCTGATGATGTTTTCTGGAGCCGCAATTTGCGTGACTTACTCGCCGAACGTCTGGCCGGATACGCACCGAAGCAGCTGGCACTGGATTACCCGGAGGCGGGTATCCTGGTCCCCATCACCGATGACCATAGTAACCCGGAAATGGTGTTTACGCTGAGATCGTCCAATCTGAACACCCATCGGGGCCAGGTGGCGTATCCCGGTGGCAAGCGGGACCCGGGCGATCCCTCCCTGGCCGCGACCGCCTTGCGGGAAACCCACGAGGAAATCGGTCTGCCGCCGGATCAGGTCGAGGTGATTGCGCCGCTCAGTCAGGTCATGTCCCGTTACGGCATTCTGGTCACACCGTTTGTTGGCGTGATCCCGGTCGACCATCCCCTCGAGCCCAACCCTCATGAAATTGAGAGCGTGTTCCGGGTGCCGCTGTCGTTTTTGCTGGAGGACCGGCGGGAGCGCACCGACGCCCTGAATTTCCTCAATCACACCTTCTATGTGCCTTGCTATCGTTGGGAGCGTTATCAGATCTGGGGCTTGTCCGCCGTGGTTCTGGTCGATTTCATGAACGCTGTGTACGATGCCGGGATTGATTTGCTGGAACCGCCCCAAGGAGGCTGACATGTTTTACGCGCTGGAAGATCGAACGCCGGAGCTGGTTGGTGACGGCCAGTTTGTTGCCGAGAATGCCACAGTAATTGGCAGTGTCCGCTTGATGGAGCAGTCGAGCGTCTGGTTCAACGTGGTCATTCGTGGCGACAACGACCTGATTACCATTGGCCCGGAAACCAATGTTCAGGACGGCTCGGTCCTGCACACCGATCCCGGAATTCCGCTGACCCTGGGGCGTGGCGTGACCGTGGGCCACAAGGTGATGTTGCACGGCTGCGAGGTCGGCGACTACTCCCTGATCGGTATCAATGCTGTGGTGTTGAATGGAGCGAAGATCGGCAAGCACTGCCTGATTGGTGCGAACACCCTGATTCCGGAAGGCATGGAAGTACCGGACGGCTCCATGGTGGTGGGCTCGCCCGGCAAGATTAAGCGCGAGCTGAACGAGAATCAGAAGAAGATGCTGGAAATGAGTGCCCAGCACTATGTACAGAATGGCGCGCGTTACCTGAGCAAACTCAAGCCCAGTGAGCCGTCCAAATGAGTGTCGCCGACAAGGTCCGATCGCCCTGTGTGCAGGTTTGTGCATTGGACGAACAGGATGTGTGTATTGGTTGTCAGCGGACCAGCGACGAAATCCTCCGCTGGACCCGGATGACCAACGAGGAGCGTAGGGAAGTGCTGCGCAACGTTGCGATTCGCGAACAGAAAGTCGCCCTCTAGTTACCTCGAGCGCAGGCTTTTCATCCTTTCTTTCTATGGGTACAGATATGGCAGAAGGCAGCAACTCAGTTCGAATTGGCACCCCACTCAAGGCCGGAGCGTTCAAGGTCCTGTTCTGCGGCTCCGGCGAGTTGGGTAAGGAAGTGGTGATCGAGCTCCAGCGTTTCGGAGTCGAAGTCATCGCCGTGGACCGCTATGCCAACGCACCCGCCATGCAGGTCGCCCATCGCAGTCATGTCATCGACATGCTTGATGCCGGACAGTTGCGTCAGGTGATTGAGCAGGAACGGCCGGACCTGATCGTGCCGGAAATCGAAGCCATCGCAACGCCGGAACTGGTCGCGTTGGAAGGCGAGGGCTACCGGGTGATACCGACGGCGCGGGCGGTCAACCTGACCATGAATCGGGAGGGCATTCGCCGGTTGGCGGCGGAAGAGCTGGGTCTGCCGACGTCCCCATACCGGTTCGCCGGTTCCCGAGACGAGTATCTGACGGCGATTGAGGAAGTGGGCCTGCCCCTGGTGGTTAAGCCGGTAATGAGTTCCTCGGGTAAAGGTCAGAGTACGGTTCGTTCCAAAGCGGACGTCGAAGCGGCTTGGGACTATGCCCAGTCCGGTGGACGTGCGGGTAAGGGGCGGGTCATCGTCGAGGGATTCGTCGACTTCGATTACGAGATCACCTTGTTGACGGTCAAGCACCGGGACGGTGTGTCCTTCTGTGATCCCATCGGGCACCGACAGGAAGATGGCGATTATCGGGAATCCTGGCAGCCGCAGCCCATGTCCGATCTGTCGTTGGAGCGCTCCATGGTGATTGCCCGCTCTGTGGTTGAGAACCTGGGTGGCTTTGGCCTCTATGGGGTGGAGCTGTTCGTCAAAGGTGACGAGGTCTGGTTCTCGGAAGTGTCGCCCCGGCCCCATGACACCGGGTTGGTAACCCTGGTATCCCAGGAGTTGTCGGAATTCGCGCTGCACGCGCGCGCCATTCTGGGTTTGCCCATTCCCCTGATTCGTCAGAACGGTCCGTCCGCCTCGGCCGTGATCTTGCCAGAGGGTGACTCGGATGACGTGCAGTTTGCTGACGTGGAGCAGGCACTGTTGGAGCCCGATACCCAGTTGCGTCTGTTTGGGAAGCCGGAGCTGACAGGGCGGCGGCGCATGGGGGTTGCGCTGGCAAGAGGAGAGTCCATTGAGGAAGCCAGGGCCAAGGCACGGTCGGCAGCGTCGGCGGTGAAGGTGGAGCTGTAGGCGGAACTAACGTGGAGTCGGCGCGTCTGATTCTTGTGGGATGTGCGGCGGTGAAAAACGCTCTTTTTTAAAAAAGTTTGAAACACCCGTTGACACCTCCGGGCAGGTCTGTAGAATGCGCATCTCTTTCGAGGGGAGCGCCACTGAGGCGGCTCCGGAATCG